>NZ_CP115757.1:1345714-1682142 GCF_027912675.1 Paracoccus sp. SCSIO 75233
GTGCCCGCACGGTCACCGGGGTGATCTTCCCCAATGTCCGCTCTGCCATCGTGTCGGGCGCCTTCCTGACCTTCTCCATCTCGCTGGGCGAGTTCGTCATCACCAGCCTGCTCAGCCGTCCGGGCTTCGGGCCTTACATGGTCCAGATCGGGCAGGATTACGCCTACCAGCCTGCCGCCATCGCCATCATGGCATTTGCGTTTACCTGGGTCTGCATGGCGCTGATGGCATTCTTCGCCACCCGTAAACCGGGACAGGGCATTCTTCCGGGCTTTCTGAAAAGGGCCAAAACATGAGCTTTCTGACACTGACCTCCATCACCAAGAGCTTCGGGCCGAACACGGTCGTGCGCGACTTCAACCTGTCGGTCGACAAGGGCGAGTTCGTGTCCTTCCTCGGGCCGTCGGGCTGCGGCAAGACCACGGTGCTGCGTATGATCGCAGGCTTCGAGACGCCGACCTCCGGCGAAATCCTTGTCGATGGCAAGGACGTGACCGCGCTCCCCGCCTCCCGCCGGAGAATCGGGATGGTGTTTCAGGCCTACGCGCTTTTCCCGAACATGACCGTGCACGAAAATGTCGCCTTCGGCCTGAAAATCGCCAAGATGGACAAGGCGGCCATCGACGCCCGCGTGCGCGAGATGCTGGAACTGATCGCGCTCGACCATCTGGGCAACCGCTACCCCTATCAGCTGTCCGGCGGTCAGCAGCAGCGCGTGGCGCTTGCCCGCGCGTTGGCCCCGCAGCCGCATCTGCTGCTGCTGGATGAGCCGCTTTCGGCGCTCGATGCCAAGGTCCGCGTCTCGCTTCGCGACGATATTCGCGCCATTCAGCGTGAGTTGGGTATTACGGCGATTTTCGTGACCCACGATCAGGAGGAGGCGCTGTCGATCTCCGACCGGGTCGTCGTCATGCATCAGGGCCGCGCCGATCAGATCGGCACCCCGGCAGAGATCTATAACCGTCCCGCCACCCGCTTCGTCGCCAGCTTCGTCGGCCATCTGAACACGTTTGATGCGCGGATGGAAAACGATGCCTCACTGGAATTTGCCGGTCGTCGTTTCCCGGCAATGGATCAGCTGCGCCTGCTCGCCTCTGACGGCGCGGTCGACGGCAAGATCGACGGCCCGGTCACTGTCGCGCTGCGCCCGGAGGCCCTGTCGTTCCAACCGCGCCGCGCCGGTGACCTGGCGATCGAGGGGCGCGTCGTCTACAGCGATTTCCTCGGCTCCGTGGTGCGGGCGCGGGTCGATGTCGGCGGCAAGCCGGTCTCCGTCGATATGTTCAACAGCATCGACGCGGCACTGCCGCAGCCGGGTAACGATACCGAGCTTTATTTCTCCCCCGACGACCTTCTTGTCCTGCCAAAGTGAGGCACCAATGATATTTCCCGGTTTTGATGCGCCCGGCCGTTTCTGGCGCGGCAATCTGCACGGCCATTCCAACCTGTCCGATGGCAGCCTGACCCCGGAAGAGGTCTGCCGCCGCTATGCCGCGGAGGGCTATGATTTCACCTGTGTGACCGACCATTTCATCGGCATCTACAAATACCCCATCACCGACACGACGCCGTTCCGCCGCAATGATTTTACCACCATCCTCGGCGCGGAAATCCACTCCGGCGCGATGCAGAATGGCGAGCTGTGGCATATCCTCGCCGTGGGCCTGCCGGCGGATTTCACCCCGCCGAACGCGCCGGCCTTTGTCCCGGTGGAGGGCATGGAAAGCGCTGCCGATCTGGCGCGGCGCGCCCGCGATGCCGGGGCCTTCATCGCCATAGCCCATCCGCAATGGTCCGGGCTGACGCTGGACGACGCACGCTCCATCGACGCCGCCCATGCGGTCGAGATCTATAACCACGGCTGCGGCAATTGCGTCGCACGAGGTGACGGCACGGCCATTGCCGATCTGCTGTTGAGCGAGGGGCGCGAGCTGACCCTGATCGCCACCGATGACAGCCATTTCACCGAGCCGGATCATTTCGGCGGCTGGGTCATGGTCAAGGCGGCGGAGAATACGCCTGACGCCCTGCTCGACGCGCTGAAAGCCGGGCAGTTTTACAGTTCACAAGGGCCGGAAATCCATCGCGCCGAACTCACCGCGACCGGCGTCGAGGTGGAGTGCAGCGCCGCAGCAAGGGTGATCGTTCAGGGCGCGGGATCGGCCTCTGTCGCGGTGCATGGCGAAAGCCTGACGCGGGCGACGGTTCCGTTGGCGCGGTTTGAGAACAGCAATTGGTTGCGGGTCACGGTCATGGATCGCGCGGGCAAATGCGCCTGGACCAACCCGGTTTCCGTCCGCGCCTGACCCGGCGACCGTCGGGTGCCGCGAGAAATGGTGACTTCCACGGGCGACGCCTTCCTTCGGGCGCGCCCGTGATCTGATCCGGCTGCGGGCAAATGCCATCTCCCGTTTCCCTGCAATGCAGGAAATGCTATGCGAACATATTTTCGCAAGCGCCGCGATGGATTTGCGGCGGCGTGACCTCTGCAAGGAAACCGGCCCGATGTCGAAAACATGCTGCTCCCCGGCGTTCAGCCCTGACGGCGAAATATCCGCCCGCGATGCAGCTTATCTGGATGCCGCCCAGTCCGTGCAGCCCGCGCCGTCAAACGTTCAGAGGGAACTCGCCGACGCCCTGCTGACCATACGGGGCGGTTTTTTCGACATGGGCACAAGGCGGTCACGCTTCCATGACGACTTCGATTCGCCACGCCACAAGGTCAAGCTGTCGGATTTCCGTATCTCAGCGACGTCCTGCACAAATGCGCAATATGCCCGGTTCGTCGAAGCGACCGGATACCGGACTGTGTCGGAGGTCGAGGGCTGGTCCTATGTATTTCATCTGCTGCTGAACGATCCTTCGCAATGGACCGAATGGCCGCCCGGCCTGCCGTGGTGGCGCAAGGTCGATGGCGCCGCGTGGTTCGCACCCGAAGGACCGGGCAGCAGCACCGCAAACCGTGAGGATCATCCCGTCGTTCATCTGAGCTGGTATGACGCGCTGGCCTATTGCAACTGGGCGGGGCTGCATCTGCCGACGGAGGCGCAGTGGGAATTCGCGGCGCGCGGCGGGCTGCGGCGGCGGAAATTCCCGTGGGGCGATGAGTTTTGGCCTGATGGCAAACCCGCGATGAACACCTGGCAGGGCGATTTCCCGAAGGTGAACACGGCAGAGGATGGCTATGTCGGAACCGCCCCGGTGACCGCTTTTGAACCGAACGGCTTTGGGCTTTACAATTGCTGTGGGAATGTCTGGGAATGGACGGCGGATTTGTTCGCCTACCATCCCGCCGAGGGGCCATTCCCGCTGCGCGATCCCACAGGCCCCGATACAGGCTACGCACGGGTCCAGCGGGGCGGTTCATATCTGTGCCATGTCAGCTATTGCGACCGCTACCACGTCCATTCCCGCACCAAGAACGACCCGGACAGCTCGACAGGCCACGGCGGATTTCGGGTGATGGGAAAAGCATGAACATGAAAGCGTAATTCCCGGCACTACGGCGAAGTGGGTTCACGAGACCCCGAATGCACGTCGTAAAACCGTGGCGGTTGAAAGAATTATTTTTAAATATCAATGGATTAAATGGTGGGCGGTGAGGGGCTCGAACCCCCGACATCTTCGGTGTAAACGAAGCGCTCTACCAACTGAGCTAACCGCCCGCCTGTCGCGAACCGCGCCGGATTAGCCCGGTGCGGCGCGCGGATCAAGGGCTGTTGGTTATTTTTCCCCCGGTTTCCCGTCGAATTTCTTTTCAAGGCTGCTCCAGCAATCGGCGTAGTCATCCTGCAGCGGGGCCTCGCGCCCGGCGAAGGCGGTCAGCTGCTGTGGAAATCGGGTCTCGAACATGAATTGCATGGTATTGTCCTGCTTGAACGGCTCCATCGGTTCGGTTGAGCCGTGTTCGAAAGCATCGCGATCCGGGCCATGCGGCAGCATCATATTGTGCAGGCTTGTCGCGCCGGCGACAAAGCCATCGGGTTTGGCGTCATAAATGCCGGTGATATTGCCCATCAGTTCCGACATGATGTTCTTGTGATACCAGGGCGGCCGGAAGCTGTGCTCCGCCACCATCCAGCGTTCGCGGAACAGCACGAAGTCGATATTCGCCGTCCCCTCCTGCCCGGAAGGCGCGGTCAGTACGGTAAAAATCGATGGGTCCGGGTGGTCGAACAGGATCGCCCCGACCGGAGAATATGTCCGAAGATCATATTTATAGGCGCAATAATTGCCGTGCCATGCGACGACATCCAGCGGCGAGTGGTCGATATAGCTTTCATGGAACTGGCCACACCATTTGATGACCACGCGCGATCGTGCCTCACGGTCCTCGAAGGCCGCGACCGGGCATTTGAAATCGCGCGGATTGGCGAGGCAGTTCGCGCCGATCGGGCCGCGCCCCGGCAGGTCGAATTTCTGGCCGTAATTCTCGCAGACGAAACCGCGGGCGGGGCCCTCCAACACCTCGACGCGATAGACGAGGCCGCGGGGAATGATGGCGATCTCGCGCGGTTCGAGGTCGATGATACCCAACTCCGTCGCGAAACGCAGCCGGCCCTCCTGAGGAACCACCAGTAATTCGCTGTCGGCGCTGAAAAAATATTCGTCCGCCATCGACTCGGTCACAAGATAGATATGTGCCGCCATCCCGACCTGAGTATTTACATCCCCCGCCGTCGTCATCGTGCGCATCCCGGTGATCCAGGTCAGGTTGTCTTTACAATGCGGGACGGGATCCCAGCGATATTGGCCAAGGCTGATCACATCGGGCAACACATGCGGCGCGGATTTCCAGTACGGCACATCGATCTTCTGGAACCGCCCGACATGCTTGACCGAAGGGCGAATGCGATAGCACCAGCTGCGTTCGTTCTGGCCACGAGGGGCGGTGAAGGCGGTGCCGGAGAGCTGTTCGGCGTAAAGCCCGTAATTCACCTTCTGCGGCGAATTCTGGCCCTGTGGCAGCGCGCCGGGCAATGCCTCGGTTTCGAAATCATTGCCGAATCCGGGCATATAGCCCTGATGCAGTTCGGTTCCGTTTTGCGTGGTTGCGCGGATCATGCCCTCGGGCAGGGTGTCGGCGGTCATCTGGTTCCCCTGTTGAGACGTTTCCCGACAATTAAGTTGCAATTGCAACTATGTCAAAAGGAAAATTCGTCAAACCCGCCTTCATTGCCCGCAATCTGCCGTCTGACGCATGGGGTTTCAGGGAATCACCTTGACCTTTGCCCGCCCCTTCTGTTGAACCCACCCCTGACAACAGAGGGCTCAGTCTCGTATGGAAGATAACAACCGCAATCTGATCCTGGCGATGGTTCTGTCCATGCTGGTGGTTCTGGTATGGTACAGCTTCTTCGCCCCGGAGCCTCCGCCGCCGGCACCGGTCGACGAAACCGTGCAGACCGAAACCGGCGCACCCGCGACACCGGCAGCGCCGGTGACCAGCGGCAATGCGGTGACGGGCGGCGCGGCGGTTGCGGCGAGCGATGATGTCTCGGCCACGGCGGCACGGATCAGCATCGACAGCCCGTCGCTGGAAGGCTCGCTGTCGCTGGCAGGCGGCCGGATTGATGATCTTCTGCTGAAGAACTACCGCGAGACGCTGGATGAATCGTCGCCCGACGTGCGGGTCCTGACACCAACCGTTGCCAACCAGCTGAACCCGAACGACCCCGGGCTGGCCGGGCAGAAACCCTATTACGTCATCTATGGCTGGAGCCCTGTTGCAGGCGCCGATCCGTCGCTGGTTCCGGGCACCGGAACCGTCTGGGAGGTGGAATCGGGTGATACGCTGGGCCCTGACAGCCCGGTCACGCTTCGCTGGGATAACGGTGCAGGCCAGATCTTCCGCCGTCATTACACGCTGGACGACAAATTCCTGTTTACTGTCACGCAATCGGTCGAAAACACTTCCGATACGCCATTTGAGGCCGCCCCTTACGGCATCATCGCCCGCCACGGCCAACCTGACACGCAGAATTTCTTTGTTCTCCATGAGGGTATGGTCGCCATGACCGATGGCGAGCTGATGGAGACCAAGTACAAGAAGATGCCGGATTTCGACCCGGTGGCTGGAGACGGCCGGGCCGAAATCATCGACGTGGCGGAAAGCGGCTGGATCGGGTTCACCGATAAATACTGGATGACCACGCTTGCTCCGGTGTCGGGCCAGCCCTTCCGCGCAGTCGCGAAATATACCGAAGGCCTGGATATCTATCAGACCGAAACCCGCTTTCCGGTGATCACGGTCGCAGCCGGCGCCAGCGCGTCGAGCGAGAGCTATCTGTTTGCCGGGGCCAAGGAATGGGAAACCATCCGCGGTTACGAGCAGGATCCGGGCATTCAGCGTTTCGTCGATTCCATCGACTGGGGCTGGTTCTACTTCCTGACCAAGCCGATTTTCCGCCTGCTGCACTGGCTGAACGGTTTCCTCGGCAATATGGGCTGGTCGATCATCGCCCTGACCTTCATCCTCAAGGCGCTTGTGTTCCCGCTGGCGCGCAAATCCTACGTCTCGATGGCGCGGATGCGTGAGCTGCAGCCCCAGATGGAGGCGCTGAAAGAGCGTGTCGGCGACGACCGTGCCAAGATGCAGCAGGAGATGATGGCGCTCTACAAGAAGGAGAAGGTCAATCCGGCGGCAGGCTGTCTGCCGATCCTGATCCAGATTCCCATCTTCTTCAGCCTTTACAAGGTGATTTTCGTCACGCTGGAACTGCGCCACGCGCCGTGGATCGGCTGGATCCGCGACCTGTCCGCGCCCGATCCGTCCTCGATCCTGAACCTGTTCGGACTGCTGCCCTATGCCGCCCCGGCGCGCGACAGCATGATCGGGATCATCTCGCTGTCGGTCATGGCGATCATTCTGGGTATCTCCATGTGGCTCCAGCAGAAGCTGAACCCGGCACCCGCAGATCCGACGCAGAAAATGATCTTCGCCTGGATGCCGTGGGTGTTCATGTTCATGCTGGGCGGTTTCGCCTCGGGTCTGGTGCTCTACTGGATCACCAACAACGTCATCACGATCCTGCAGCAATACACGATCATGTCGATGCATGGCAGCCCGCCGAACCTGTTCGGAAATATCCGTGACAGCGTACGGCCCAAGAAGAAAAAAGAATGATCCGCCTCGCACAGATCTGGCGCTATCCGTTGAAAGCCATCGGACGCCAGAAGCTGGATCGCGTAAAGCTGACCAAGGGTGAACGTCTGCCCTTCGACCGGCACTGGGCGGTCATGCACGAGGCCTCGGCGGAGAAGCTGGGTGATGCGGATGGTCTGGACGGCTGGATGCCGAAATCCGCCTTCCTGCGCGGCGCGGCAGGCCCGTCTCTGCAAGCGATCAGTGGCGGGTTGAGCAATGGGAAACTGATGCTCAGCCACCCGGATCAAGCGGATATTTCCGTCGACCCGACCAAGGATGAGGACGAGGCACGGCTGATCGACTGGCTGCGTCCGCTCTGGCCGGAGGACAAGCCGGCCCCGTCCCGTCTGGTCAGCGGTTCGGTGCCGCTGACGGATGCGAAGAATCCCTATGTTTCGATCAATTCAATCGAGAGCCTGCGCGAAATCGAGATTCATGTCGGTCACCGTATCGGCGTGGAAAGATGGCGCGGCAATCTCTGGATTGAGGGCGGGGAACCGTTCGAGGAACTCGACTGGATCGGTCGCGAAATCCGCATCGGCGCGGCGCGTCTGATCGTGCGCGAACCGATTGGCCGCTGTGCAGCGACGGCGGTCGATACCGAAACCGGCAGACCGGATCGTTCGATGGTGCAAATCGTCAACGAAAAATACGACCACACGAATTTCGGCGTCTATGCCGAGGTGATCGACGGTGCGGATATCGCGCCGATGGACGAGGTGATCGTGGCTGACGCGCCTGCGCCTGATCCAAATGCGGCGGATGGCGCATGAAGGTCTCCTTCCCTGTCGCGGGCGAGCCGGACCCTGCCGAGGCGGAAGCCGCGCGCCAGCTTTTCGCCGGGCCGGTTGATTTCGTCAAAGGCGTGGTCGCAATGGATGGGTTGCCACCCGCCGACCGGCCCGAGATATGTTTCGCCGGACGATCCAATGTCGGCAAATCCAGCCTGATCAATGCGCTGACCGGGCGCAAGGGGATCGCGCGCGCCTCGAACACACCGGGCCGCACGCAGGAAATCAACTATTTCGCGCTCGGTCAGCGGGCCTATCTCGTCGATCTGCCCGGCTATGGGTTTGCCAAAGCCCCGGTTGCCGTGGTGAAAAAATGGCAGGAATTGCTGAAAAATTACCTCGCGGGCAGACCGACACTGCGGCGCGCCTTCTGCCTGATCGATTCGCGCCACGGGATCAAACCCGTGGATCACGAGATCATGACGCTGCTCGATAAATCCGCAGTGCCGTTTCAGGTGGTGCTGACCAAGGCCGACAAGCTGGGGCCGAACGCCATCAAGCCGGTTCTGGCGCAGGTCGAGGATGAATTGCAGAAACATCCTGCGGCTTTTCCTGAGCTTGTGGTGACCTCGTCCGACAAGGGTCAGGGAATTGCGACGCTGCGCGCGATTATTGGCGGGTTGGATTAGGGGGCGGTTTTGGGTGGTGCGCTGAAGCGCACCCTACGGGGCGTGTAGCTCTGGACGCGGCGTGTCGCTGCCCCTAACGTGCTTCCAACCACAGGGAACGCATGATGAGACAGCAGGACATGAACCGAGACTTCGCCGCCGCCGCAACGACATTGTCCGAAGCCCTGCCCTATATGCAGCGATATTCCGATGCCGTGGTCGTGGTGAAGTTCGGTGGCAATGCCATGGGCGACGATGCGGAGATGGCGAAATTCGCCTCTGACATCGTGCTGATGAAGCAGGTCGGCATTCATCCGGTCGTGGTGCATGGCGGCGGACCGATGATCAACGATCTGCTGGGCAGGCTGGGGATCGAAAGCCATTTCGTGCGCGGCAAGCGCGTCACCACCAAGCAAACCGTCGAGGTGGTGGAGATGGTTCTCTCCGGCCTCGTCAACAAGCGCATCGTTCAGGCAATCAATGACGCGGGCGGGCGGGCCATCGGGATTTCCGGCAAGGATGACGACCTGATGGTGTGCGAGGCCGATGACCCGGAACTGGGCTTCGTCGGCAAGCCGGTCGAAATGAATATCCAGATCATCCGCGATCTTTATAAGGCCGGGCTGATTCCGGTGATTGCGCCGGTCGCGACCGGCATGGCGGATAACGAGACCTTCAACGTCAATGGCGACACGGCGGCAGGTGCAATTGCCGGCGCACTTCAGGCCGACCGGCTGCTGCTGCTGACCGATGTGTCAGGCGTCAAGGACAAATCGGGCGAGGTTATCACCCAGATGACCCCCGATCAGGTCCGCGCCATGATCGCTGACGGCACAATCGCGGGGGGTATGATCCCCAAGACCGAAACCGCACTGAACGCAATCGCAGAGGGTGTGCGCGCCGTGGTGATCCTTGACGGGCGGGTGCCGAATGCCTGCCTTCTGGAGTTGTTCACCGAACACGGGGCGGGCAGCCTGATCCGCTCGACCGAGCCGCGGGTGAAACCGCGCGGGCTGCGGCAGGCCGCTGGTGCGATTTGAAAATGCCTGACAGCAATAACACCCGCATCACGTTGAAGAAACGTACAAAAACGCATATTTCTTGCGATTCAGGCGCTTGCCCTATTCGCTAAACCTATGGCAGGATTTGTCAATCTTGCGTGGCAATCGAGGCTTTGTTGCATATGACCCCATCTGGCTATCGCCGTCTGATCCTCACCCGCCACGCAAAATCGGCATGGGACGATCCGACGCTCGATGATTCCGACCGCCCGCTGAACGCGCGTGGCCGCCGCGCCGCGCTTTTGCTGGGGGATTTCCTCGCCTCGCGCGGCTATGAACCGGAGGAGGTGCTGTGTTCGCCCTCTCTGCGGACCCGGCAGACATGGGAATATATCTCTGCCGCGACGCTTGAGGTGCGGCCCGATCTGCGCATCGAGAACGGGCTGTATCACGCCCGCCCGGCGGAGATGTTGAAGATCCTCAAGACCGCGAAGCATCAGACCGTGATGATGATCGGCCATAATCCCGGCATCGCGGAACTGGCCGAAAGCCTGCCGGCGCGGGTGCCGATGGATCCCGATTTCCGGCGCTATCCGACGGCGGCGACTCTGGTGGTCGATTTTCAGATTGAGGACTGGGCCGAGATTGAAAAAGGCACCGGCAGCGTAATGGACTTCGTCCGTATCGACGGACGCAACTGAGCAGGGAATACTGATATGGGTTATCTGAAATCGCACCCCGATGCGAATGGCTTCTTCGGTCCTTATGGCGGTGCGGAGCTTCCGCCGGTTCTGGTGGAGCATTTCAACGCGATCCATCAGGCCTATCTGCGGCTGTCACGGTCGGCGGATTTCATCAACGAGCTGCGCTATATCCGCAAGCATTTTCAGGGCCGCCCGACCCCGATCAGCTATTTCGGCAACCTGTCCGCCGATTGCGGCGGCGCGCAGATCTATGCCAAGCGGGAGGATCTGAACCATACCGGCGCGCATAAGCTGAACCATTGCATGGCAGAAGTCCTGCTGGCCAAGCATATGGGCAAGACCAAGGTCATGGCCGAAACCGGGGCGGGCCAGCACGGCGTGGCGCTGGCGACGGCGGCGGCCTATTTCGGGCTCGATTGCGAGATTCATATGGGCGAGATCGATATCGCCAAGGAAGCCCCGAACGTGACCCGGATGAAGCTGCTCGGCGCGGAGGTCGTGCCGGTCAGCTTTGGCGGACGCTCCCTGAAAGAGGCCGTGGATAGCTGTTTCCAATCCTATGTCGCGCAGGCGGAGCATGCGCTATTCGCCATCGGCAGCGTCGTCGGCCCGCATCCCTTCCCGATGATGGTGCGCGATTTCCAGCATGTCGTGGGGATCGAATCGCGCGAGCAATTCCTCGAAATGACGGGCCGCCTGCCCGACATGGTTGCCGCCTGTGTCGGTGGCGGCTCAAACGCAATGGGTCTGTTCGCCGGTTTCATCGACGATGAGGAGGTGGAGTTGCACGGGGTCGAACCGCTCGGCACCTCTTCCAAGCTGGGCGATCACGCGGCCACGCTGACCTATGGCGAGGATGGCGATATTCATGGCTTCAAAACCGTGGTGCTGAAGGATGCCGATGGCAATCCGGCCCCGGTCCACACCGTCGCCTCGGGGCTGGATTACCCCGGCGTCGGCCCGGAACATGCCTATCTGCGCAAGATCGGACGCGCGCAATATAGTGCGGCGGATGATAAGGAGGCGCTTGACGCCTTCTATCGCCTGTCCCGGCGCGAGGGGATCATCCCGGCACTCGAAAGCGCCCATGCAGTTGCCTTTGCGCTGCGCGAGGCGCCGAAACATCCCGGCAAGACCATCCTCATCAACCTGTCCGGGCGCGGTGACAAGGATATCGACTATGTGACTGAAACATATGGATTCAGTGCCGAGGGTTGATCTCCGGTACAGCGTTCAGCCCGGCTTTGCCGATTCTCAAGATCGGTGACCGGGCGTCTGGCGTGACGCGGAAATTCCAGTTAGCATCCGCAGAATGAAAGACGTTGTACCCGCACAGGCCCCCGAACTTCCCCGCCCGCGCAGCTTCTGGCAGCGGATCGCGGACCGGCTTGCCGCATTCATGGGATCGAAAAGACCGGCAACGCCGCCGGAAAAATCGGTGGCGTTTACCATAGCTGTGATCTCGCTCGGGGCGAAGCTGGCCAAGGCTGACGGGCGGGTCGACCGCTCCGAGGTGGCCGCATTTCGGCGGGTGTTCAAAATCCCCCGCGGGGAGGAAAAAAACGCCGCCCGCGTCTTCGATCTCGCCCGGCAGAACGTCGCGGGTTACGACGCATGGGCGCACCGGATCGCGCGTTTGTTCCGCCCCGGCGATCCCGCACTGGAAAACGTGATCGAGGGGCTGGTGATCATCGCAACTGCCGACGGGACGATGCACACGGCCGAGCGGGCGATGCTGGACGATATAAGCCGGATCTTTTCGGTCCCGCAGGAACGGCTCGCAACCATCATCGCGCGGCATGATGCCGAAGCCGCCTGCCCGCCCTGTCAGCAGCTTGGCCTGCCGCCGGATGCGACACTGGCCGAAGGGCGCGCACGGTGGCGCGAATTGCTGAACGAACACCACCCGGACCGCGCCATCGCTGCCGGCCTGCCGCGTGAGGCAATCCGGCTGGCGGAGGCCCGTACCCGTGCCATCAACACGGCCTGGGAACAATTCCGCGCGAGCAGAAGCCCGGGCTGACACTGCGCCGGAACTCAACCGGGCCTTGTCCGGTTCTCCCATCACACCCAACCGCCGGAGGCGTCCCCATGACCCGCATTTTCCTCGCATCAATGGCCCTCTCCCTGTCGGTCATCGCGCCGCTGTCCGCGCAGGAATGGCAAATGCCCCCTGCCGAGGAGCCGCCCGTGACCGCCCCGGACGAGCCGCTTTCAGATTTTGAGCAGGGCATCGAGAGCATGATGAACGAGATGTTCCAGCGTTTTCAGCCGCATCTGGAGGGGTTGGGCAATGAGCTTGCCGAAACCGTCACCGAATTCGGCCCGGCTTTCGAGGAATTGGCGGGTTTGATGGACGATATCGGCAATTACCAGCGTCCCGAACGCCTGCCCAATGGCGACATATCATCCGCCGCCGCGCCGATGCGCCGCCGCCGCCCTCCACCAATGAATTGCAGCGGCTTTTGCCTGACGGGAACAAATCCGGAAATCCGGGCGAAAACGGGCGAGAGCCGCAAGATGACCTCGCCCCGCCCCCGCCAATCGAGCTTTGACACCCTATGCCCAGCGTGAACGGGCCGGTGACATGATCAGCGAACGATCAGTACGCTGATCGGGGAGTGGCGCACGACCCGGTCGCCCTGGCTGGCGATACGAAAGGTCCGAAGCTCATCCGGCGACCGTGACGCCATGACGATCAGATCGGCCCCGATCCGGTCCGCAGTCTCCACAATGGTCTCCGCGACATGGCCATATCCGACATGGGTCGTGACCCCGTCGACATCCGCCAGCTCGCGCGCGACGAAACTGTCGAGCTCCGCCTTCATTTCCTCCAGCGCCCGCTGCTCATAACCTTTCGGCAGATAGCTGGCGACCCAGGCATTGCCGACATCATGGACGATGCCCAGCAGATGCAGTTCCACCCCCTCACCCAGCTGCGCCCGCGCGGCTGGCAGCGCGCGCGACCAGCTCGATTTATGCTGAAGGTCGATCGGCATCAGGATTGTCTTGAACATGATACGTTCCTCCTCAGGTCGCGGCAGGCTGCGCCGCCACACCGGAATCACCCGGCCCGGCCCGGCGACGCTGCATCCAGACAACGAAGGCCAGAAGCAGGAAGGCCGGGATATACATCAGATATTTCGACGGGGCATCAGCGGGCGCGCGGACAAGCTGAATTTCCTGATCCCAGTCAAGGCCGGCCTCTGCTGCGGGGCTATCGAAGGCAACATTGTCGATCATCACCTGATCGCCGTTCTGGATCGTCTCGATCCCGAGCGCGGCAAGACGGTCCGCCCCCGTCTCCCCCTCGGGCACGGGCAGTTCGACGCGGAACTCCACCGGATCGCCAACCGCATTCAGACCGGCAACGGACAGGCGGAACGGCTCGCCCACAGGCGCATCTTCCAATGCCTGCTCAAGCTGCGCGGGCGGCAAATCGTCCCAGGGCGGGGCGACCATATCCATCCAGAAACCCGGGCGGAAAATGGTGAAGGCCACCAGCAGCAGCGCCACGGTTTCCAGAATATTGTTCCGGGTCAGGAACCAGCCCTGTGTTGCCGCCGCAAACAGCAGCATGGCCAGCGTCGCCGTAATGAACACGAATATTCCGTGCAGCCAGCCCACGTCGATCAGCAGCAGATCGGTGTTGAAGATAAACAGGAACGGCAGCGCCGCCGTCCGCAGGCTGTAGAAGAAGGCGACAACCCCGGTCCTGATCGGATCGCCGCCCGACACGGCCGCCGCCGCGAAGGAGGCCAGCCCCACGGGGGGCGTCACATCCGCCATGATCCCGAAATAGAACACGAACAGATGCACCGCGATCAGCGGCACAATCAGCCCGTTCTGCTGGCCGAGCGTCACGATCACCGGCGCAAGCAGCGCCGAGACGACGATATAGTTCGCCGTTGTCGGCAGCCCCATCCCCAGGATCAGCGACAGAACCGCTGTCAGGAACAGGATCGCCAGCAGATTGCCGCCGGACAGCACCTCGACCACATCGGCCAGCGCCGCGCCGACCCCGGTCTGGCTGACGACACCGACGATAATCCCCGCCGTGGCGGTCGCGATACCGATCCCGATCATATTGCGCGCGCCGGAGATCATACCGTCAACAAGGTCATCAACGCCCGCCCGGAACGCCGCGCCGACACTGTTGTTATGGGTCCGGTCCTCGCCCCGCATCATCACCATCAGCGGACGCTGGGTCACAAGGATGAAGATCATGAACGCGGTCGCCCAGAAGGCCGACAGGCCGGGTGACAGCCGGTCCACCATCAGCGCCCAGACCAGAACCACCACCGGCAGCAGGAAATGCAGGCCGGAGCGGACCGTCGGACCCGGCATCGGCAGTTGCGTGACCTCCGCATTCGGATCGTCGATCTCCAGCGGCTCCTCGCGCGATCCGACCCAGAGCAGCGCCAGATAGACGACTGCAAGGAAGCCGAAGATGACATAGCCCGCCGCCGCGCCGAAGGCCGGACGGACCCAGCCCATGCCGTAATAGACCAGCATCGACAGTGCGGAAATCACGGCAACGCCAAACACGAAACCGACGATACGGCGCATCCACGGCCCCGGCTCATAAGGGCGCGGAAGGCCCTGCATATTCGCCTTCATCGCCTCCAGATGGACGATATAGACAAGCGCGATATAGGAAATCGTTGCAGGCAGGAACGCATGCTTGACCACGTCGAAATAGGGGATGCCCACATATTCGACCATCAGGAAGGCCGCGGCCCCCATCACGGGCGGCATGATCTGACCGTTGACCGAAGACGCCACCTCGACCGCGCCCGCTTTTTCGGAACTGAAGCCGACCTTTTTCATCAGCGGAATGGTGAACGTCCCCGTCGTCACCACGTTGGCAATCGACGAGCCCGAGATCAGCCCGGTCATGGCCGAGCTGACGACCGCCGCTTTCGCCGGTCCGCCGCGCATATGGCCCATCAGGCTGAACGCAACCTGAATGAAATAATTGCCCGCCCCGGCCTTATCCAGCAGCGCACCGAACAGCACGAACAGGAACACGAAGCTGGTCGAAACGCCGAGCGCGATGCCGAACACACCCTCGGTCGTGATCCATTGGTGGTTCGCAACCTCCGACAGCGAGTTGCCCTTATGCGCGATAATATCCGGCATATAGGGGCCGAGGAAGGTATAGGCGAGGAACACCGTCGCCACGATCATCAGCGCCGGGCCAAGCGCGCGCCGCGTGACCTCTAGCAGCAGCAGCAGCCCCATGACCGCGACAACCATGTCCTGAAGATTCGGGTTGCCGACCCGCGTCGCAATGGAATCGTAGAAGATATAAATATAAAGCGCCGCAAAGACCGAAACGATGGCCAGCGCCCATTCCCACGGCGGCACCCTGTTTTTCGGGCTGCCGAGCAGGATCGCCACCATCATCGCCGCGCCGATCAGCACGATCCACCAGGCATTGCCGCCATCCGCGCCGACGATGAACAGGATCGTCATGACGACCGGCACTGCCAGCGACAGGCCAAGCTGCACCGGGGTTCGCTCCGCCGGATAGGCCAGATAGGCGAGGAACATGGCGAAGGCGAGGTGGATGGACCGGGTTTCGGTGTCGTTCAGAATCCCGAATTCGAGGATGAACGGCAGCGGAGAGGCGATCCAGATCTGGAACAGCGACCAGCAGAACGCAACGATCAGGATCGCGCGGCCGACCCAGCCAGCCGGGGTCCGCGCGCCGGTATCCGATGACGCAACCAACTCATCCAGTTCGCTCTGGTTAAGACCACCATGCCCGGCGGCCTCCATCTCCACGGCGGAGGCCTCCATCTGATCGCCCGGTCGCCCCTTGCGCTGCGCCGGATCAGGCCGTTTCGGCTCATTATTCTCGGTCATGTCCGCTCCCCGTTAGAACCCGGTTTCTCCGGTTTTGTCACTTATCTTCACTCAACTGTTATAAATAAACGGCCCCGCTGCAAGAGCGGAGCCGCCAAATTATACTTATCCGAGTCGTATTTTCAGGCGCGGATCACTCGATCCAGCCCTGCTCCCGATAGTATTTCTCGGCCCCCGGATGCAGCGGGGCGGAGTTGCCTTCGCTGACCATCGCCTCCGGCGTCAGGTTGGCGAAAGCCGGGTGCAGGCCCTTGAAGCGGTCGAAATTATCGAACACGGCCTTGACGGTTTCATACACCATATCCTCGGGCGCATCGGCGGAGGTCACGAAGGTCGCTTTCACGCCGAAGGTGTTGGTGTCCTCATCCGTGCCGGCATACATGCCGCCGGGAATCGTGGCCTTGGCGTAGTACGGGTTTTCTTCGATCAGCGCGTCGATCTCCGGCCCCTCGACCGGCACCAGATTCGCCTCGACCGTCGAGGTGGCTTCCTGAATCGACCCGTTCGGGTGGCCAACCGTATAGACGATGGCATCGACCTTGTTGTCACCCAGTGCCGCAGACTGTTCCGCCGGTTTCAGTTCGGAGGCGAGCGAGAAATCGTCCATCGTCCAGCCCTTGGCGTCCAGCACAACCTGCATGGTCGCAAGCTGGCCCGAGCCGGGGTTGCCGACATTGACCCGCTTACCCTTGAGATCGTCAAAGCCTGCAATATTGGCGTCTTTGCGGGCGACAACGGTGAAAGGCTCCGGATGGACGGAAAAGACGGAGCGCAGGTTTTCGAATTTGTTGTCACCTTCGAATTCCGGCGACGTGCCGTTATACGCATGATACTGGATGTCGGACTGGGCCACGCCCATCGTCATGTCACCCGACTTGATCGCGTTGACATTCGCGACCGACCCGCCGGTCGAGGGCGCGGTGCATTTGATCCCGGTTTCCGCCGAATTCCGGTTCACAAGGCGGCAAATCGACTGGCCGACAACATAGTAGACGCCCGTCTGGCCGCCCGTGCCGATGGTCATGAACCGTTCTTCCTGCGCATTCGCGGCGCCCGCGGCTGCGGACAGCGCAAGGACTGCTGTGGCGGTCTTGATGAAGTTCATTTTTTAACTCCCGTGTTGGTTACACCGAAAGCGTCCAATATCTTGAGGAAAAGTGCAACAGCCCACGAATAGCAGATCGGTTACGTCATTTATATCAAATAATAATTTGAATTTTATCTAAAAAATCATTGCTCAGCACGCAGTTCCGGCAATAGGCTCAATCTACCGGCATTCGCCCGTTCCAGATAAATTCGGTCGCTGCCACTGACATGGCGACGATGCATGCTTGAAGGTAAGGAGGAGAATATGACAGCCTGACGCCGTAACAGCCTCGCGCAGATGGAGATACCGCGATGCAGCATGATTTCAGTCCGATTTCCGACGAAGACTGGCCCGAATCGGCATCCGCGCTTCAGGGCGGGTTTGCGACCGCGCTCAATGTCTACCGTACGATGGCCCATCACCCGGATTTGCTGAACGCCTGGGCGCCGCTGCGGGGGCATGTGGTTACGGCCCCGGCGCTGACTCCACAGCAATCGGAGATTGTGATCCTGCGCACCGGACACCGGCTCGGTTCTGCCTATGAATGGGCGCACCATATTCATCGCGCCAGAAAGGTCGGCATAGACGATATCAGGATCGCGCGGATCGCAGGTCCTTTGACGGGCATAAGCGGAGACGATGCGACGATTGCACGCGCCGTTGACGAGTTGTTCGACCAACGCCGCCTGACCGATGACACACACGCCCGGCTTGGTGACCTTGTCGGTCCCAAGGGGATACTGGACGTGATGGCGACGGTTGGTTTCTACTCCGTTCTGGGGTTCATCGTGAACAGCTTTGATACGCCGTTGGACGACGATGTCGCGCGCGAGATGAGCGAATGGCCGCTGAGCCTTGGTGACGATCAGGATAACGGCGATCAGCCGTAAAGCTGGTGCGCCCGCTCTTCGAAGGCGCGGACGATACGGCTCATCGCCTCGTCAAAGACAACGCCGATGAGGCGGGCCAGCAAGGCATTGCGAAACTCGAAATCGACGAAGAAATCGATCTCGCAGCTGTCCTTGTCCAGCTCGCGGAAGTTCCAGCCGCTGTGGAGATATTTGAACGGCCCGTCGAGATAATCTGTGTCGATCTTCATCGCCTCATGCCACAGGGTGACACGGCTGCCAAAACGTTCGCGAAACACCTTGAAGGAGATGACCAGATCCGCCTCGATCACCTCGGACCCGTCCACACCGGGCTTGCGGGACCGGATCCGGGCGGCACTGTTCCAGGGCAGAAATTCCGGATAACGCTCGACATCCGCGACCAGATCGTACATCTGACGCGCCGCATATGGCAGTTTGCGAGTTTCAGACCGATGGGGCAAAGAGGTTTCCGTCAGTGGCTGCGCTGCAAGGGCCGCACATAACGCAGGGGACGCGGATGAACAACCTGAACTGGCTGATCCGGGCCTCAAGATGGGCGCGCAGACCGCCCAGCATGAAGTTCGTGATCATGGTTTTTGCCATCCTCGCCGCCGGGCTGGTCATGGCCGGGCTGGAATGGCTGGGCTGGTGGCCGGAATGGGCGACGCTGGAGCGGGGTCGCGGCCCTCGCCTGCCGCGCTGATTTGACGCAAGGGCAAGCGGTCCCTGCCCGGGGTTACAGCCCCGCTTCGCCGAATGTGTTGCAGGCATTCAGCGAGCCACTGTCAAAGCCCCGCATGAACCATTCCTGACGCTGCGCTGACGAGCCGTGGGTAAACGCATCCGGCACAACCGCCCGTCCGGCGCTTTGCATCAGCGCATCATCCCCGACGGCGGCAGCGGCATCCATCGCCTCGCCGATATCTTCGCGGGTGATCCGCAGATCCTGCGCCGAATTCCGTGCCCACATGCCCGCGAAACAATCGGCCTGAAGCTCGGTCAGGACTGAAAGCGCGTTCGAATCCCGCTCGCTGGATTGCTGGCGCATCTGGGTCACCTTCGGCAGAATGCCAAGCTGGTTCTGCGCGTGATGGCCGACCTCATGCGCGATGACGTAAGCTGCGGCCAGATCGCCGCCTGCCCCCATGCGCTGATCCATGACCGTGAAGAAATCCGTGTCGAGATAGACCTTCTGGTCCGCCGGACAATAAAACGGCCCCATCTGCGCCGATGCGCCGCCGCATCCTGACGTCGTGGTGCCGGAATACAGCACCATCTGCGGGTCCTGATAATTTCCGCCGATAGCCGCGCCGAACACATCCTCGGTTTCGGCAAGGATCACCGACACGAATTCGCCCATGCGCTGCTCTTCCGCGGTCAGCTCACGCGAACCGCTGGAATTTTGCCCCTGCTGCATGCCGGAGACCATAGGCGAGATGTCGATGCCGAAAAAATATCCGAAGCCAAGCACCGCCAGCATCCCGACCAGACCGATCGAGCCTGCCCTGCCGCCGCTCATCCTGCGGCGGTCCTCAACGTTGCGGCTGCCTCGCTTCCCGCGCCATTCCATGCGTTTCCCCTCGCATTATCGTCGTCAAACCCTTGTCGGGGCGTCTTTTCACCAAAGCGTAACCCGAACCGGGCTTGACGGTTCCCGCCAGCCGCGCGACAGGGGGCCAGCGAAAGGAACCCGCCATGCTCAGACGGCTTTATGACTGGACCATGGATCTCGCCGCGCGTCCATATGCGTTATGGGCACTTTTCGCGGTCGCTTTTGTGGAAAGCTCGTTCTTTCCCATCCCACCCGATGTGCTGATCATTCCGATGGTGCTGGCCGCGCGGCCGGAATGGTTCAGGATCGCACTGGTCGCAACGGCCGGATCGGTTCTTGGCGCGCTGCTCGGTTACTGGATCGGCGCGGCGTTCATGGACACGCTGGGCAACCAGATCCTCGCAGCCTACGGCAAGGAAGGCGATTTCGCCGATCTCGCCGCCCGGTTCGACGAGATGGGGGTGTGGGCGGTTCTGATCGCGGGGCTGACACCCTTCCCGTTCAAGGTCATCACGATCTTTTCGGGCGCGGTTCAGCTTAATATCGCGGTGTTTGTGATGGCCTGCATCGTCTCGCGCGCGGCACGGTTTCTGATCGTTGCCTGGCTGCTGTGGCGTTTCGGCGCACCTATCCGTGATTTTATCGAGCGGCGCCTTGGTATTATCTTCACATTGTTCATGGTCGCCTTGATCGGCGGGTTCTATCTGGTGAAATATCTATGACCATCTCTGACCGAAATCTTGGCGTTCTGGCGGGGGCCGGATCGGCCGGGCTGCTGATCGCCGCGCTGGGTTTTCAGGCCATCGGCTATGTTCCCTGCGAGTTGTGCATCCTTCAACGCTGGCCGCATCTGGTCGCTGCGATCATCGCCCTTGTGGTGCTTGTGGTCAGCAACAATCCGATCTGGCGCTGGCTCGGCGCGCTGGCGACGGCCACGGCCTGCGGGATCGCCTTCTATCATGTCGGGGTCGAGCAGGGATGGTGGGAAGGCCCGACCGCCTGCACCGGGACCATCCGCGATCTGGCCACCATGTCGACGCAGGATCTGATGACGCAGCTTCAATCCGCGCCTGTCGTGCGCTGTGACGAGCCGCAATGGTATTTCCTCGGCCTGACGATGGCGGCATGGAACGCGATCTGCTCGGCCATTCTGACAGTGATCTGGGCGATCTCCGCCCGTGGGTGGCGACCGACCGTCACACAGGCTTCATAGGGGCGATTGCACCCCACCCAGAGCAGATGCTATACCGCGCCTCAACAATATCTTGAGGCGTAACCCGTGGCTGATACCCCCGACGACGACGATCTGACGATGGATAATAACGGCGGCGACGGGCTGCCCCCGGAACGGGCCGTGATGCCCCATGACGGACCGCAGATCGACATCACCGATGAGATGCGGTCGAGCTATCTCGACTATGCCATGTCGGTCATTGTCAGCCGTGCGATCCCCGATCTGCGCGACGGTTTGAAACCGGTTCATCGCCGCATCCTGTTTGCGATGCACGAAACCGGCAACACGCATGACAAATCCTATCGCAAATCGGCCCGTCCGGTCGGCGATGTCATGGGTAAATATCACCCCCACGGCGATGCGGCGATCTATGACGCGCTCGTGCGGATGGCGCAGGATTTCTCGATGTCGCTGCCGCTTCTGGACGGTCAGGGCAATTTCGGCTCGATGGACGGCGACAGTGCGGCGGCCATGCGCTACACCGAGGTCCGCATGGACAAGCCTGCAGATTTCCTGCTGGCCGATATCGACAAGGATACGGTCGATTTTCAGGACAACTATGACGGCAAGGACCGCGAACCCACGGTCCTGCCCGCACGTTTTCCGAATATGCTGGTCAATGGCGCGGGCGGTATCGCCGTCGGTATGGCCACGAATATTCCGCCCCATAATCTGGGCGAGGTGATTGACGGCACCCTGGCACTCATTCAGGAACCGGACCTCTCGACCGAGCGGCTGATGGAGATCATTCCCGGCCCCGACTTCCCGACCGGCGGCACGATTCTGGGGCGGTCCGGCATCCGCAAGGCCTATCTGGAAGGGCGCGGTTCCATCCCGCTGCGGGCCAAGACCCGGATCGAGGAAACCAAGCGCGACCGCTATGCCATCGTCATCGACGAGATCCCCTATCAGGTCAATAAATCCGTGATGATCGAGAAGATCGCGGAGATGGCCAAGGAAAAGCGGATCGAGGGCATCGCCCATGTGCAGGACGAATCCGACCGTCACGGCGTCCGCGTGGTGATCGAGTTGAAACGGGATGCGACGCCCGAAGTCGTTCTGAACCAGTTGTTCCGCTTTACCCCGATGCAGACCAGCTTCGGCGCCAATATGCTGGCGCTGAACGGCGGCAGGCCGGAGCAGCTTGGTCTGCGCGATTTTCTGACCTATTTCATCAGCTTCCGCGAAGAAGTCGTTGCCCGCCGGACCGCATATGAACTGCGCAAGGCACGGGAGCGCAGCCATGTGCTTTGCGGTCTGGCCGTCGCTGTGTCGAATGTGGATGAGGTGGTGGAAACCATCCGTGCCTCAGCCGACGCGGCAGAAGCGCGCCGCCGCCTGATGGAGCGCCGCTGGCCGGCGCATGAGATCCTTGAATATCTCAAGCTGATCGACGATCCGCGCCACCCGGTCAATGATGACGGCACTTATTACCTGTCGGAAACGCAGGCGCGCGCGATCCTCGAACTGCGGCTGCAGCGTCTGACCCAGCTTGGCGTTCAGGAAATCACCGACGAGTTGAAATCGCTGGCCGATAATATCCGTGAATATCTGGCGATCCTCGCCAGCCGCGAGCGGATCATGGGTATCATCTCGGACGAGTTGAACGAGGTGAAAGAGCTTTTCGCCGTGCCGCGCCGGACGGAGATCCTCGACTGGGCCGGGGATATGGACGACGAGGACCTGATCGAGCGTGAAGACATGGTCGTCACGATCACCTCGGGCGGCTATATCAAGCGCACTGCGTTGGCCGAGTTCCGCGCCCAGAAGCGTGGCGGCAAGGGCCTGTCGGGGATGGCCACGAAAGAGGATGACGTGGTCACCACGCTCTTCGTCGCCAACACCCACACCGAATTGCTGTTCTTCACCACGGACGGCATGGTTTACCGGCTGAAAACATGGCGCCTGCCGCTCGGCGGGCGGACCGCGCGCGGCAAGGCTTTGGTCAATATCCTGCCGATTGACGGCGGAACCTCGATTGCAGCACTGCTGCCGATGGATGCGCCGGAAAGCGAATGGGATAATTATCAGGTGATCTTCGCCACGGATGCGGGCGATGTGCGCCGGAACGCGCTGTCGGACTTCACCAATATCATGCGCAACGGCAAGATCGCCATGAAACTGCCCGAAGGCGTCAGCCTGATTGGCGTCCGCATGGCGACCGATGATGACGATGTGATGATGGTCACCGCTAAGGGCCGCGCCATCCGCTTTGCCTCGACTGATGTGCGCGTATTCCAGAGCCGCGCGTCTACGGGCGTGCGCGGCATCCGGCTGGCAGAGGGCGACACTGTCGTCTCCATGTCCGTCATCCGCCACTTCAAGGCCGACCCGGCAGAACGTGCCGCCTATCTGAAAATGCGCCGCGCGGTCGCCGGTGCGCTCGATGACGGAGCCGAGGCTGATGAGGACGAGGAAAACGTGGCGGAAGGCACGATCACCCAGGAACGCTATGCGGAGATGTCTGCATCGGAAGACCTGATCCTGACCATCACCGAAAAAGGCTCGGGCAAGATCAGTTCCAGCTTCGACTATCCGCTGCGCGGACGCGGCGGTCAGGGTGTCATGGCGATGGACAAGGCGCTGCGCGGCGGCGCACTGGTCGCCTCCTTCCCGGTAGAGCCGGACGATCAGATCATGCTCGCCACCTCCAGGGGGCAGTCGATCCGGGTGCCGGTCGAAGGGATCAGTTTCCGCTCACGCTCCGCCGGCGGCGTCAAGGTGTTCAACACCACGAACGGGGAAACCGTGGTTTCCGTTGCACGCATCGCCGATCAGGGCGAGGATGAGACAGAGACTGAGGATAACAGCGAAAGCTGATTTTAGGTGAGGACGCGCGTGGACGGACAGAACCAGCAGCTGCGGGAGCGGCTTCAGACCGGATTTCTGGGCATCATCGCCTTCGCGATCCTGCTGTTTCTTCTGGTGCAGGCGCGGTTCATGCTGATCTGCTTGGCGATCGCGATCATCATCTTCTCGCTGACCTCTGACGCGATCAGCGCCATCGCCCGGCAGCATGTGCCGAACTGGCTGGCAACGACGCTGGCCCTGCTGCTGATCGGTATCGGGCTTCTCTGGGCCTCTGCGACAGTGGTCAGTCAGGTGAACGAGGTCGTGACCACGGCGATTTCCTATGCCGAGCAGATGCAGGCCGCGCTGCCCGCATTGCTGGAATGGCTGGGGCCGAACGCGCAGGAAACCGTCGATACCGCGATTCGGAATTTCAACCTCACCGGATGGATGCGAAGCGCGGCAGGCGGGGCCTCCGATGTGCTGTCAGCGGCGGTGCTGATCTTCCTGTTCGTGGGCTTCATGTTTGCCGAACGGGTCTGGTTTCCGCGTAAACTCGAAAGCCTTGTCGAGGATCCGGCATCGGCTGCGCGGATGCGGCAGATCATTTCGTCGATCATGCACCGTGTGAACCGCTATCTGGTGGTCAAAACGTTGGTGAGTGCCG
Source organism: Paracoccus sp. SCSIO 75233 (assembly GCF_027912675.1). NCBI lineage: Bacteria > Pseudomonadati > Pseudomonadota > Alphaproteobacteria > Rhodobacterales > Paracoccaceae > Paracoccus > Paracoccus sp. SCSIO 75233. The sequence goes on from NZ_CP115757.1 coordinate 1,370,036, forward strand.
CGACCTCGCTTTGTGTCTGGGGTATCTTTACCGCCGCCGGTCTGCCGCTGGCCGGGGCCATTGCGCTGCTGACCTTTGCGCTGAATTTCATTCCATCCGTCGGATCGATCATCGCCACGCTTATCGCCACGGCACTGACCTATGTTCTGACCGCCGATGTCACCACCACCCTGATCGTCGGTGCGGCATGTACCGCTGTCCAATTCGCCATCGGCAATGTTCTGGACCCGATGCTGCTGGGCCAGACGCTGCGTTTGTCGAGTTTCGGGATTATCCTGTCGCTCGCCTTCTGGGGGGCGGTCTGGGGGCTGCCGGGGATGTTTCTGGCGGTGCCGATCATGGTCGCGGTCATGATCGTCTGCGCGCATATCCAGTGGCTGCGGCCCATAGCGATCATGCTGTCGCGCGAGGGGCATCCGGATGACGGGCTGGCGGATTTCTGAGCCGTTCCGTCCGGGCCGCGCATTATGGTCCGCGATCAGCCCGGCGTCACCCGCGTCTGGATATTTTTACCAGGATGAAATGCAGCTTCAGTCGCGGAAGTTGCGGCTTTCCTTGATCTGATCCCAGGCCCAGACGACCTCCGCCAGACGTTCCTCATCCGAGCGGTCGCCGCCATTCATATCCGGGTGCAGCACCTTCACCAGCGCCTTGTATTGCTTCCTGATCTCGCCCCGTGACCAGCCATCCTTGGCCTCCAGAATGTCGAGCGCGCGACGCTCGGTCGGCGGCAGCTTCCGGCGCGGGCCGGTGTCGCGCACGGACGGATCAGTGCCGTTCGCGCCAAGGATTTCCAGCGGGTCGCTGACGCCGTGGCGCGCCCATGCCTGCTCCTGCGCGGCCTTGCCGAATGGCTTGGTCGGGCGTTCCCAGACGGTGGCATTGTCGAGGAAGTTCTGAAACTCCTCCTCCGACTGGCCCTGAAAGTAATTCCAGTTCAGGTTGTACTCGCGCACATGGTCCTTGCAGAACCAGTAATAATCATCGAGCGCCCGCGGCGACTTGGGCGCGCGGTACTGGCCGGGCAATTCGCAGCCTGCCTTGTCGCAGATGCGCGTCGAGGTCTCGAACGCGCCGGTCATGCCGCGCCGGCCCTTGCTGCGCCGCTTTTTATCTGACTTCGCCGAAAGATCGAATCCGAATGGGTCTGAGTTGGTCATGGGCCCGTGCCTTGTTCTCATCGGGTCCGACAGTCTAATCTATTTCCCAACGGATGAAAGAGGCTCTGGCAAATGATCGCCGATGAAATGCGTGACGCACTGAAAAAACTGAACCCGACACTGCTGGAGGTGATCGACGAATCCGAACAGCATCGCGGTCATGCCGGGTGGCGCGACGGCGGAGAGACCCATTTCAGGGTCCGTATCGCCTCGCCTGAATTCTCGGGCCTGAACCGGGTGGCGAGGCACCGGCTGATCCACAGCACACTGGGCGATATTGTCGGGCGCATTCACGCGCTGGCGATTGAGGTGCAGGACTAGACCCGATCAGTCCTCATCGAACAGACCCAGCCTCTCGGGCGGATCAATATCGCGATAGAGAAGCTGCGCCTGCGGTGCCCCGCCCCGCTGGTCGGAGATGTCCAGCACCTCGATCCTGCGCCGGGTCTGGCCGCGCCGAAGCTCGATCACCAGCCCCGGGCGAACCGGGCGGGCGGGTTTCACCCGAGCGCCATCGACCTTGACCCGACCTGCCTCGATCTCGGCCTGCGCAAGGGCGCGGGTCTTGTAGAACCGCGCCGCCCAGAGAAATTTGTCGATCCTGACCGCGTCCATATCCCAGCGATGCCGCAACCCGGTCAGCGAGGCAAGGCCCTATTCCGGCTGGCGCAGTGCCGCTGCTATGCCGGAGAGGTCATATCCGGCTGCACGGGTTTCCGACAGGATCTGCTCGGGTGGCAGGCGACCGGATTGCGACAGCGACCAGACCGTCGCGCTGCGTGTCCCGCTGCGACAATAGGCAAGGACGGGACCGGGAAGCTCCTCCAGCGCCGCGCCGAAACCGTCAATCGTAGCGGAATCGAAGCTGCCCGGCCAGATCGGCAGAAAGCGGTATTCAAGACCGGCCGCCGACGCCGCCGCAGCGATGTCTGCCTCCGCCGGTTGACCGGATTCCTCGCCATCGGGGCGGTTGCAGATGATGGTGCGGAACCCCATCTCCGCCGCCTCTGCGACTTCCTGCGGGAGGATCTGCGGAGCGACCGAGATCCTGTCGTTGATCTTTCTGACATCCATTGGCGCGATCCTTCCCCATCTGTCGCTTAAAGCCCGTTCAGCGGCACCTTCAGATAGCGTTTGCCGTTTTCCTCCGCCGGAGGCAACTCGCCTGCACGCATATTCACCTGCAGCGACGGATTTATCAGCCGCGGCATGGCGAGTGTCGCATCGCGTTCGGTCCGGAATTTCACGAACTCCTCGCGCGACTTGCCGCCGCCGACATGGATGTTATGGGCCTTTTCCTCCGCCACCGTGGTTTCCCAGCGGATATCGCGCCCGTTCGGGCCGTAATCATGACACATGAAGAGCCGCATCTCGTCGGGCAAGGCCAGCACCTTCTGGATGCTGTCATAAAGCTGACCTGCATCGCCACCCGGAAAATCCGCCCGCGCCGAGCCGCCATCCGGCATGAACAGCGTATCACCGACAAAGGCCGCATCGCCGATAACATGGGTCATGCAGGCGGGGGTGTGGCCGGGGGTGTGGATCGCGAAACAGCTCATGCCGCCGATGTCATAGCGATCACCGTCGTCGAACAGCCGGTCGAACTGGCTGCCGTCCCGCTGGAACTCCGTCCCTTCGTTGAAAATCTTGCCGAAGCTGTTCTGAATGACGGTGATATTGCGCCCGATCCCCAGCTTGCCGCCAAGCCGGTCCTGAATATACGGCGCGGCGGAGAGGTGATCGGCATGGACATGCGTCTCGATCAGCCATTCCAGTGTCAGGGCATTTTCCTGAATGAACGCGATCATCCGGTCGGCGTGATCGTAGGTAATCCGGCCCGCCGCATAGTCGAGATCCATGACGCTGTCGATCACCGCGCAGCTTGCGGAACCCGGATCCCTGACGACATAGGAGATCGTATTGCTGGCCTCGTCAAAAAACGCCGTGACCTCGGGGTGGGTGCTCATATCAACCGGATAGTGCATTTTCTGATCCTTGATGAAGCGAAATACGTTCCTTAGATAGGTTACATCTTGGGAATATATCTCGCCCATTCAAGGCAATCCGGCAGTTTTTTCCGTCAGCGCGCGATCCCGTCATCATCCGGCGGGGTGCCGGCCACCATCAGCCGGTCATGCTGCAACTCCAGCCACATGGCGTTGACGACGGCGAACAAAGCCGCCAGCGGAAGTCCGAGGATCCAGGCGAAATACCACATATCAGCCTCTCTCAATAAGCATGGGTTTCGGGGTCGGTCACATCATCCTCGGTCACCTTGCCCCAGAGGACGCGATAGACCCACGCCGTATAGGCGAGAATGATCGGCATGAAGACGACCGCCGCGCAAAGCATGACGAACAGCGTCAGCCGCGACGAGGAGCTGTCCCAGACCGTCAGCGATGAGGTCGGATTGATATTCGACGGCAGGATAAACGGAAACATGGTCAGCCCGACGGATGAGATCATGCCGAAGATCGCCATCTTGGACCAGCCGAGCGGCGACAGGTCGCCACCGTCGCGAAAAGCGCGCAGAACCATGGCGATCCCGGCAAATCCCATCAGCGGCGCAATCACGATCCACGGACGCGCGGCATAGGCGGCAAGCCAGCTTCCGCTGCGCGTCACCTCGTTCAGCAGCGGGTTTGACGGGCCGTTCGGCGCGGGCGGGGTGACGAACTGATACCCCTCGATCCCGAAGCCCAGCCAGATCCCGGCCAGGGCATAGCCGACTGCGGCGATGATCGCCGCCGTGATCCCGTAGCGGCGCGCGCGGTCGTTGATCGGATATTCGGTCTTGAGCACCTGCCACGCCGCCCCATGCATGACGATCATGGCAACCGACACCACGCCGCAAAGCAGCGCGAACGGGCGCAGCAGCCCGAACAGTTTTTCAAACGCCCCGCCCTCATAAATCGACAGCAGTTCGGGTGTCAGCCGGAACGGCACGCCCAGCAGGACATTGCCAACCGCGACCCCGAACAGCAGTGCGGGGACGGCCCCGCCGATGAACAGCGCCCAGTCCCAGCCCTGCCGCCAGCGTTTGCCCTCGCGCTTTGAGCGATACTTGAACCCGACCGGCCGCAGGATCAGTGCGGCGAGGATCAGGAACATGGCCAGATAGAAGCCCGAGAAGCTGACCCCGTAAAGCGGCGGCCACGCGGCGAAGATCGCGCCGCCGCCGAGGATGAACCAGACCTGATTGCCCTCCCAGACCGGACCGACCGTGTTGATGACGATGCGCCGCTCAATATCGGTGCGGGCGATGAAGGGCAGCAGCGCGCCGGTCCCCATATCGAAACCGTCGGTCAGCGCAAAGCCGATCAGCAGAATACCCAGGATCAGCCACCAGATGACGCGCAGCGCGTCAAGCGAGATGAGTTCATGCAGGATCATGGTCTTACTCCGCCGGTTCACGTTTCGGGGACAGCCGCGCGCTATGGGCCAGCAGCCAGTCATCGGTGGCGCCCACATCCTCGGTCGGGCCCTTGCGGATCGCCTTGAACATCAGGCTCATCTCGATGACGAACAGCACCGAGTAGAAGATGCTGAACCCCGCCAGCGTCAGCAGCAGGTCGCTGACCGAAAGATGGCTGACCGACAGCGCCGTCGGCAAAACGCCATCCACGGTCCAGGGCTGGCGGCCATATTCGGCCACGATCCAGCCCATTTCAGCCGCGATCCACGGTGCCGGCACCATCACGACGGCAAGCCGGAGCGCCCAGCGGGGATAGCTCTGATGCCGGAAGCTGGAGCGGTAGAAGAAATACGCCATCGTCCCGATAAAGGCGAAGCCGAGACCGGCCATGATCCGAAATGCCCAGAAAACCGGCCAGACACGCGGGATCGTGTCCTCCGCGGCTTGCGCGATCTGCGCGTCAGTCGCGTCTCTTGGATCTTCAACATAGCGTTTCAACAGCAGCGCATGGCCCAGATCATCGGCATATTCATCGAAACGCGCCCGCGCCGCAGGGTTATCAGTGGTCAGATCCTCACGGATCTCCATCATGGCGTCATAGGCGATGATGCCATTGCGCACCCGCTCAGCCGCCTGTTTTTCCAGATCGTTGATGCCGATAATCGGCTCGGTCAGGCTGCGGGTGCCGATCAGCCCCATGACCCAGGGAATGTGGATCGCATATTTCGTCTCACGCGCTTCCTGATCGGGAATGCCGAAAGCCGTGAAGGAGGCGGGCGGTTCTTCCGTCTCCCACATCGCTTCGATGGCGGCCATCTTCATCTTCTGGTTTTCGCCCGCGTCATAGCCGCTTTCATCGCCCAGCACGACGACCGAAAGCGCCGAAGCAAGCCCGAATGACGCAGCCACCGTCAGCGAGCGCCGCGCGAGTCCGATATGACGCCCCTTCAGCAGATACCACGCCGATACGCCCAACACGAACACCGATGCGGTCACATAACCGGCGCTGACCGTGTGAACGAATTTCGCCTGCGCCACCGGGTTGAAAATCACCTCCCAGAAGCTGGTCATCTCCATCCGCATGGTAACCGGGTTGAACTCCGCCCCGACCGGGTTCTGCATCCAGCCATTCGCGATCAAAATCCACAGCGCGGAGAAGTTCGAGCCGAGCGCGACCAGCCATGTCACCAGCAGATGTGCCGGTTTCGACAGCTTGTCCCAGCCGAAGAAGAACAGCCCCACGAAGGTCGCCTCCAGAAAGAAGGCCATCATGCCCTCCATCGCCAGCGGCGCGCCGAAGATATCTCCGACATAATGGCTGTAATAGGACCAGTTCATACCGAACTGGAACTCCATCGTGATGCCGGTCGCGACACCGATGGCAAAGTTGATCCCGAACAGCGAGCCCCAGAATTTCGTCATCTGCCGCCAGATCGGGCGGCCGGTCATGACATAAACGGTCTCCATGATAGCGACGAGCGGTGCCAGCCCAAGTGTCAGCGGGACGAACAGGAAATGATAAAGTGCGGTAAGCGCAAATTGCAGTCGCGATAACTCGACAACGTCCAGCTCCATAACGGGCTCCTTGCGTGGGTCGGATTGGGGCGATTCCCGCTACTCAGCAGGCAGGGAAAGCCCGGCAGTCGGTATATCGCTTACCAAACCTGTATTTTAAATGCGACATTTCGACCGAAGATAGCATGATCCGCGTGGCGATGCATCGCGCAGAGGATCGCAGCCTCCGGCAAGGCCCGGCCCAGGCCGTGCAGGACGTGGTTCGCGGTTGCCGCGTCCAGCCCTTCGGTCGGCTCGTCGAGCAGCAAAATCTGCGGACGGCGCAGGATGGCGCGGGCAATGGCCAGACGCCGCGCCTGCCCGCCCGACAGCCCCGCCCCGCCTTCGCCAAGCCGCATGTCGAGGCCGCCACGCGCCGCGATCTCCGCCGTCAGCCCGACCGCCTCAAGGGCCGTTTGCATTTTTTCTGGATCGTCCGTCCCGGCGAAGGCGAGGTTCTGCCGGACACTGCCTGAAATCAGCGCGGTTCGTTGCGGCACCAGCGTCAGGCGCTGCCGCAATTCATGTTCCGGCCACCGATCTGGCGGCGTGCCCCACAGCGAGATATCTCGATCAGACGGCAACAGCCCGGCAATCTGCCAAAGAAGCGTGGTCTTGCCCGCCCCGGACGGGCCGGTCAGCGCAATCGCCTCCCCCGGCTGAAGGGAAAAACCGGGCCGGTCGACTTGCAGGACCGGCGCTGTCGCATCGACCGAAGGGACGGGCAGTTCGGTTGACGCCGGAACATCCTGCATCGCGGCAATCCGTTCCGCCGCATCTGTCATCCGGCCCGTCTCGGCAATGCCTCTTGGCAGTGCGGCCAGCGTCTCGGCCAAAGCGAGCGCCACGAAAAACCCGACAGATGCAGCCGCCGCGCCGACCTGTCCCTGTACGATCATCCAGCCACCAGCCAGCAGCGCCAATCCGGCAGCAAGATGTGGCAGGACGAACAGAACCGCGCGCCCGTTACGTTCAGCCCGGTCCAGATCGGCGGCGGCGCGGCGCGAAGCCTCGTCAAGCCGCAACAGCCCCGCTTCTGTCTCTGGCAAAGCCCCCCGGACGATCCGCGCGGGCCGGTCGCGCAAGGCACCGATGAAATCGCCGCGAAGCGCCTGCCGCGCCGCCTCCGCTGCCTTCGCCGGGGTTTGCGCGCGCTTCATCAGCCGCAGCAGCGCAAATGCCGCCCCGGGCAGATAGCCCAGCAAGACCGCAATGGCGACGGTCGGGCCCACCACCCACCACAGCAGGCAAAACGCCAGCACATGCACCGCCAGCCCGGTGACGAGCGGCAGAAACAGGCGCAGCAGCACCCCGTCCAGCGCATCGACATCCGCCGTAATCCGGTTCAGCGCCGCCTCGGTCCGAAGCGCCTCAGCCTCCCGTGCGGGCCGGTGCGCAGCGGCTTTCAGCAGGTCAACCCGAAGGATGGCCAGCGCGCGCAGCGTTGCGTCATGGGTCAGCAGCCGCTCGCCATAACGCGCCACGGTGCGGCCAAGGGCAAGAAAGCGGATCGCGGCAGAGGGGCGAAACACGTCGAACATGATCCCTGCCCCGGCCAGCCCTGCAATCCCGGTCGCCGTGATGAACCATCCCGATACGCCCAGCAGCAATGCACCGAATATCAGCACCAGCAGCGACAGCGCCGCCCCTGCCGCGACGCCTGCGGGGATGGCGCGGAAAATCCGCATCAGGATCGGGCGAAGATGTCTCATCCGAGCCTGACCTCCCGGTCCATCGCCGCGATCAGCGCCGGGTCATGGGTTGCCACCAGAAGCGTCTTGCCGCGCGCCTTTAAGCCGTGCATCGCGGCAATGATGCGGGCGGCGGTTTCCTCGTCCAGATCCGCCGTCGGTTCATCCGCGATCAGCAATTCACGATCTGACGCGATGGCGCGGGCGAGCGAAAGACGCCGCGCCTCACCCCCTGACACGCCAGCACCATTTTCGCCAAGCCGTGTTTGCAAGCCCGATGGCAGCCCTGCGATAACCCCTTCCGCCTGGGCAAGTCTGACCGCGTCTTCCGCGCCCTCGCCCAGCCAGTCAGACAGAGTCATATCCGGGAAAAACACGGTTTGCTGCATCACGGCAAGGCGCGCGCGCCAGCCATCGGCGCGCTCATCGGTCAGGGGCGTGCCTGCCACCTCGACCTCGCCCGCTTGCAGCGGCAACATTCCGGCGGCCACAGCCAGCAAGGTGGTTTTCCCCGAACCGCTTGGCCCGGTGACCGCAACGGCCTCGCCTTGCGAAAGGTCCAGATCCGGCAGCGGCAACTCCCGGCCATCCAGAGCCACGACAGCATCGCGCAGGTGCAGATCAAGCGGACCGTCCAGCGGCGATGCCGGGGCGCCCTGCCCCAGAATGGGTTGACGTGTCGCCTCATCCGCGTCGTCGAGTTCGCTCAGCACCGCCAGCCCGGCGGCGCGGTCGTGCCACGCCGCCGCCATCTCGCGCAGCGGCAGAAAGAAATCCGGCGCGAGAAGCAGCAGAAACACCCCCTCGCTGACGCTCAGCCCGTTGCCCCAGCTTCCGAAGCCGATGACGCCAAGCAGCGAAAAACCGACATAGACCGCCATCATGGCAACGCCGATCGCCGCAAACAGCTCCAGCACGGTCGAGGACAGGAACGCGATGCGCAGCACCGCCATCGTGCGTGCCTTCAGCCCGTTGGCGCGAGTTTCGAACTCATTCGCCGCCCTGTCGGTCGCGCCGAGAAGCCGCAGGTCGATCAAAGCGCTCAACCGCTCCATCAACAGCGCGTTCAGATTGCCGATTTCCGCCAACTGCCGTCGTGAGGCTGCTTCCGCCGCGATGCCGATCAGGATCATGAACACCGGGATCAGCGGGCCGGAAATGGCAAGGATCAGCGCCGCTGGCCATGCGATCACCACGGCGAGCAGCAGATAAAGCAGCGGCAAAACCCGCACCCTCGCCATTGCCGGCTCATAGCGCGTGATCCACGGAACCAGCAGCGGCAGCTTGTCCGTGACCAGCGCCGCGACCGAGGCCGAGGCTTCGGGACCGCGCGCCCGCATTTCGCGTGTCATCAGGGCTGCGCGCTCGCGGGCCAGCACCTCATCGCCGATGCGGAACAAGACAGCCGCCGCATGACGCTCGATCAGGGCGCGCAGGACAGACAGGACAACAAACCCGCTCGCGGCGTAAGGCGTCGGCGACAGATCGCCCGTCACCCAACCGCCTATGCACCAGGCAACCAGCGCCGCCTGCACCGGCCAGATTGCCCCCGACAGGATCAACAGCCAGTGCGCCACAGCGGCCTCGCGGCGCGCAGCCCCTTCGACAAGACGCGCTGCGCCTTTCGAGTTGGTCGGGTTTCGTCTCATTTATCCGCGCGAAGCTGTTCAGCGGCCCGCTTCTACACAAGCTTCGGTCAAAGTGAAACCAAAGCCGACCGCGACAAACGGTCCCGCCGTGAGGTTTTGGGGTTTAGGAGGGAACGCGACGATCCGGCGGCGCGCGCAATGCCGGAATTATTGGCGGGCCCGGAAGGACTTGAACCCTCAACCTTGGACTTAGAAGGTCCCTGCTCTATCCAGTTGAGCTACGAGCCCGCGCGGAACCGTTGATGGCCGAAAACATCCTGCAGCGCAACGGGAAAGGCCTGCTTAGACATCACGTCCGGCGGAGAACTTGCGCTCAGAAGATCAGCCGCTTTTCACCCGGCGATGTCGCAAAGCACGTTTGGACGCCGGTCGGGTCGCCGCCATTCGCCGCGCGGTGTCCGGCCACACAACGGCACGGGGCAAATCCGAAACCATCACCCGCGTCTCGTCCGTCAGGCGAGGTTGCTGCCTCATCAGCGCATCCTCAGCCATCGATTCGGCATCTATTCCATTCGCGAAGATGACATGACACGCATCCAGCATGATCTGGACATATTCGATGGTCTGACAATCCTCCGCCACCTCGACCCCCGGCACGTCGCAGAGATGTCGTGCAGCGGTCAGCACCTCGAACACGCCGAACATGCTCAGCGCAATTTGGGAGCGGACAAGCAGCCGTTGCCCCGGAGAGACGACAAGGTCACGCGTCGGCAGGCCCATGCCAAGCGCGTTCTTTTGGATCAGGATGGGCAGAAGTTGTGGATTTTCGCGAAGATCCGGCATGGATAGCTGCCATGACGCGGTCCTTCGGACTGGCTGAAAGCCCCCGTCACGGGTCGCGACCATATCACCACGTTTGAGTTCCCCTGCCGGCACATCGCCCGCATTCGTCCTGATCAGGACATCAGCGCCGAAACACATGGCATTGGTTTTATGGAGAATGCTGGCGCCTGCCATAAGATATCTCGCTGCCCGCATCGACGATACGTCGAATTCAGTTAGGGAAAACAGGGCTGAACGGATTAACTCACGACGATGCGCGCTTTCGCGGCAAGGGCATCTGCGATGCCAACTTCTTTTCAACCTAAGCGGAAACGACCTTCAAAATCACCGGGAAATGGCATTTCGGAATAAATCTTCATCATTCCTTCACAATTCGCCCAGACAAATCACGCAAATCCGGAGCACGCAGAAATAGCCGGTCAAAGCCTGTAAGGTGAACGAACCGTGTCTTCAGCCCGTAAAAGCCTTGAGCGTCTTGGTCATGAAAACGCTCATCGGATCGGCCCAGTAATCCGCGAATGGCGGGCATTCACGATACCCCGCCCGCTTGTAGAACGCGCGCGCCGGTGCAAAGCTGGGTTGCGCCCCGGTTTCCAGGAAGATCGCGTTGATATTCTTTCGCGTCGCTTCCTGCTCCAGCGCAGCAAGAAGCCGTTCCGCCGTGCCGGTGCCGCGCGCCTCGTCCAGCACATGCATGGATTTCAGCTCCGCCGCACCATCGGCCATCTCCTTGAGCGCGACCATCGCCAGGGCTCGCTCGCCGCGCCTCAGCACCAGAAACAGAACCCCGGAGGCCGTGAGCTCCTCCCGCCCGAGCATATGGATCGATTCCGGCGGCGTATCGGCGTGGCAGAAGGCCTCATGCCGGGCGAATAGAAGGTCGAGATCGGGGGAAAGCGGGTCTTCCGCCGCAATCGTCAGTGAGTCCAAGGCATCCGCCGGTCATTGGCAAAATTCTCGCCATAACCGCGCGGGCGGATATTCTGGCTGCGCTTATGCGGCTCCACCACCTCGTAATCGAGATCGTGATCGCGGGCGTAATCCACAGCCTCGGCACGGGTGGCAAAGCGCAGGCGGACCTGCGATTGCGTGTCGTCGGAACTGGTCCAGCCCATCAGCGGATCAATATCGCGCGCATCGGCCTGCGGATATTCCAGCACCCAGCTATGGGTGCGGGCCATACCGGATTGCATGGCATTGCGGGCGGGCTGATAGATGCGGACACGCATGGCTGGCCTCCTGTAGATCGGTGCGGGGATGTTATCGGACAGAGTGCGCCGCCTTGCAAGCCTCATGGATGAAAGGCATCGATCCCCGGGCGGAAAGGGTTGAACTTTCGCGGCGAGCGCCGATCTGATAGGTGAACACAACCGGAACTCTTGCCGCGAGTCTGTCATGGGTCACAATAACACAAACGCTCCCGTCACCCGCTTCCCCGAGGTCACCCGACCCAAGCTGGAAGGCGGACGGCGTTTCGTCATGCAGACGGAGTTCGAACCGGCAGGCGATCAACCGACCGCCATTGCCGAGTTGTCGGCAGGTGTGCGGGGTGGGGAGCGCGATCAGGTGCTGCTGGGCGCGACCGGTACCGGCAAGACCTATACGATGGCCAAGGTGATCGAGGAGACGCAGCGCCCGGCCATCATCCTTGCGCCGAACAAGACGCTGGCGGCGCAGTTATACGGCGAATTCAAGGGGTTCTTCCCGGATAATGCCGTCGAATATTTCGTCTCCTACTACGATTATTACCAGCCCGAAGCCTATGTGCCCCGCAGCGACACTTATATCGAGAAGGAATCGCAGATAAACGAGGCCATCGACCGCATGCGCCACTCCGCCACCCGCGCCCTGCTGGAGCGTGACGATGTGATTATCGTGGCGTCGGTGTCCTGCATTTACGGCATCGGCTCGGTCGAGACCTATTCGGCAATGACGCAGGATATGGTTGTCGGCCAGATGTACGATCAACGCGAATTCATCGGCCAGCTTGTCGCGCAGCAATATCGCCGCCTGGATGCGGCGTTTCAGCGGGGCGGGTTCCGCGTGAGGGGCGATGTGGTCGAGGTCTGGCCGGCCCACCTTGAGGACCGGGCGTGGCGCTTCGATTTCTTCGGGCCGGAGTTGGAGAAGATTACCGAATTCGACCCGCTGACCGGCGCCAAGACCGACGATTTCAAGCAGATCCGCATCTATGCGAACAGCCACTACGTCACCCCACGCCCGACCATGCAACAGGCGATCAAGGGGATCAAAAACGAACTTCGCGAGCGGCTGGAACAGTTGAACGACGAAGGCAAGCTGCTGGAAGCGCAGCGGCTGGAGCAGCGGACGAATTTCGATCTGGAGATGCTGGAGGCGACCGGGGTTTGCAACGGGATCGAAAACTACTCCCGCTACCTGACCGGCCGCGCCCCGGGCGAGCCGCCGCCGACATTGTTCGAGTTCATTCCCGACAACGCCATTGTCTTCGCAGACGAATCCCATGTCAGCGTGCCACAGATCGGCGGCATGTATCGGGGCGACTACCGGCGCAAATTCACCCTGGCCGAACACGGGTTCCGCCTGCCCTCCTGCATGGATAACCGGCCCCTGAAGTTCGAGGAATGGGACGCGATGCGCACCCAATCGGTCTTCGTGTCCGCAACGCCCAAGGAATGGGAGCTTGACCAGACCGGCGGCGTTTTTGTCGAACAGGTCATCCGTCCGACCGGGCTTCTGGACCCGCAGGTTGAAATCCGCCCGGTCGAGATGCAGGTGGACGATCTGCTGGACGAGGTGCGCAAGGTCACCGCCAACGGGATGCGCACGCTGGTCACGACCCTGACCAAGCGCATGGCCGAGGATCTGACCGAATACATGCACGAACAGGGCATCAAGGTCCGCTACATGCATTCCGACATCGACACGATCGAGCGGATCGAGATCCTGCGCGATCTGCGTCTGGGTGCCTTCGACGTGCTGGTCGGGATCAACCTCTTGCGTGAGGGGCTGGATATTCCCGAATGCGGGCTGGTGGCGATCCTCGATGCGGATAAGGAAGGCTTCCTGCGCTCCGAAACCTCACTGATCCAGACCATCGGACGGGCGGCGCGGAATGCCGACGGGCGCGTTATCATGTATGCCGACAGCATCACCGGCAGCATGGAACGCGCTCTGGCCGAAACCGAACGCCGCCGCGCCAAGCAAATCGCCTATAATGAGGAACACGGCATCACGCCGCAAACCGTTCGGAAGAATGTCGATGACGTTCTGGCCGGTCTGTGGCAGGGCGATACGGACCAGTCGCGGATCACGACCAAGATCGACAAGCCAATGGTCGGCTCGAACCTCGCCGCGCATCTGGATGCGTTGCGCGCCCAGATGCGCAAAGCCGCCGAAAATCTGGAGTTCGAGGAAGCGGCGAGGCTGCGGGACGAGGTGAAGCGACTGGAAGCCGTCGATCTGGCCGTCGCAGACGACCCGCTGGCCCGGCAATCGGTGATCGAGGAAGCGGCAGAAGCGGCGGTCGGAAAATCAGGCCGCTCGACAGCCGGTCGTGCCGGTCAACGCGGGGGCAATAAACGTTCCAAACGCCGCCGCTGACGCGATCAGCCGCAGGTAACCCGCGTGATCCAGCCCTTGTCGTCGACATAAAGGTTCAGCCGCGCAGGCTCGTAATCCTGCGTTGCCTGCGCACCCGGTTGCAAAACCCGGTATGGCAAACCCGCCGGGAAGCTGGTCGCACCGATATTCGTGCCGACCAGCGATTGATATTCATCGCTGCAAGCCTGCGGCTGATGCGAGATAACGGGCGGCGTGCAGGCGGTGAGGAATGTCGCAGAAAACAGGGTGACGGCAATCGAACGCATGAAAAGACCTCTTTTGCCTCAGACAATATCAGCCGCCCGTCCCGGTCAATCCCGATCCCGCAAAGATAATGCAACCGTGAACGGTTGCAGGCAAAAGTTGCAGCAGGGCGGCCAGAGGACCGCCCTGATCGCTCAGCCGCAACTGACCTCGACCAGCGTGCCGGTCCGGTCATATTCGAAATTCAGCCGGTTCGGGTTGAGATCCGCGGTGATTGCATCCCCACTGCGATAATGGCGAAACACCGTACCGGCTGGCAGCGAGATCATCGGCGATTGTTCACCGACGAATTGCTGAAAATTCTCGGCACCGCAGGGATCAGCGGGCTCCGGCGTCGGGTCCTGCTCAACCACGATGATCTCATCGACCTCGTTCACGGTACAGGCGACCAGCAGCAGGGGCGCAAGGATCATTCCGGATTTTTTCAGTATATTCATGACATTCTCCTTCTCAGTTAACAAATGACACGGAAGGCGATTCACGCCCGCCCATCGGCGGGCCGTGGTCAACAAAGTCATGACATCAGGAAAAGTTCCCCCGCAGCCTAGCCCAGCTGGCGCAGAACCTCATCCGTCAGGCGGTCGAGTTCCTCGCGCGCGGGCCGTGCATCGCTGCGTTCGCAAACGGAGATACCCTGCCCAAGCGTCTCGGCATAGGCGACACGGTTGCCGATCTGGGTATCGGCGACCTGCGCGCCCAGATCAGCGGCGTTCTGCGCCACCTCCGCGCCCAGACGGGTGTTCGGGCGGGCGCGGTTCATGACCACCAGAACCGGCGCTTTTTCACGACGCGCAAGGTCCAGAACCCCCTCCGTTGCCCACAGATCCACCTGACTGGAGGCGACCGGCACGACCACCAGATCAGCCGCACGCAAAGCGGGCCGCAGATCGCTGTCGATCTTCGGGGGGGTGTCGATAATCACGACGTCGAAGCGTTTCTTCAGCTTGTCGCTCTCATAGGACGCCCCCCAGGCGGAGGAGGTCGAGAATTCAAGCGCGTCATCCTCGCCGTGGCGTTCCATCCGTTCGATAAACCAGCGACCGAGGCTGCCTTGCGGGTCGGTGTCGATCAGTGCCACGCTGAGGCCGCGCCCAAGCAGAGAAACCGCCAGATTGGCCGCAAGCGTCGTCTTGCCCGATCCGCCCTTCTGCTGCGCGACGGTGATCACATAACCAGCCATGAACTGCCCCTTTACCCAGATTGGGGCGATCCTAGCGGCGCATTTTCAGCATTGCACGGTGATTCTGCATCACGCGCCGTAGACGCTTTGCACCTCGTACATGACCGGCTCGAAACTGCGGCAAAGCTGGTTGATCTCGCGGTTCCGCTTGCGCATCTCCTCCGTGCGCAGCATCGCCTGATAATCCTCGCGCCGCGCCCATTGCGAATAGGTGGCGATGCGGGTCTGCGCATCGTTCAGATGCACGGCCCCGGCGACGAAACCGGGCTGTTTGCTGATCACATCCCGCCACGCATCGGTCAGCGCATCCAGAAGATCATGCGCGGTGCCCGGCGTGACCTCAAATGTGGTGATGACGGTCTGACCGTCGAAATCTGGCTGAATAAGGGGCATGACACCCTCCCTCGCTGGATGATTTCCGCCAGCCTGACATGATTTTACCGCCGCGCAAAGCCGCTTGCGACGCCTCCGGCAATGACGCAGCATGCGCCGGAACAAGGACGGAGCCCATGATGATCCCGGTTTTCGACGGCCATAACGATTTCCTGCAACGGCTGCTGGCTGAGGGCGCAGACCCGCTGGCGATCTGGCGAGAGGGCGACGGCAGCGGCCATATCGACCTGCCCCGGCTGCGCAAGGGGGGCATGTTCGGCGGGTTCTTCGCGCTCTGGGCACCGTCGCCGCCTGAGCCGGATAGGACGGATTGGCATGCGGCACAGGAAAACCCACCCTATGCGGTGCCATTGGCAGGCAAGATCGACGTGGCAGGGGCAACTGCGCATATGTTCCGCCTCTCGGCCCGGCTGAACGCGCTTGAACGGGACGGCACGCTGTCGATCTGCCGCAGCGTCGATGAGATCCTCGCCGCGAAGGAGGCAGGCCGGATCGCCGCCATCCTGCATATGGAGGGGGCTGAGGGCATTGCCGACCCCGACGATCTGCATCTGTGGCACCGGATCGGTCTGCGCTCGCTCGGGCCGGTCTGGTCGCGAGTGAACGATTACGGCCACGGCGTGCCATTCGCCTTTCCCGCCGATCCCGATACGGGTCCGGGCCTGACCGATGCGGGGAAAGAACTCATTGCCGAATGTGACCGGCTGCGCATCCTGATCGACCTTGCGCATCTGAACGCGAAAGGAGTCGAAGACATCGCGAAGATCAGCGGCGCGCCTCTGGTTTCAACGCATTCGGGCGCGCATACGGTCGCTGCCTCGACGCGCAATCTGACCGACCGGCAATTGGGGACGATCGCCGAAACAGGCGGCCTCGTCGGGTTGAACTTCGCCGCCGGTTTCGTGCGGGAGGATGGCCGCCGCCTGCCCTTTGACGGGTTCGATCCCTATCTGCGCCAGCTCGATCATCTGCTGGACTGGCTGGGCGAGGATGGCGTGGCGCTCGGCTCTGATTTCGACGGGGCGCTGATGCCGCATGATCTGGCCGATGCAAGCGCCCTGCCCGGTTTCCTTGGCGCCATGGCCGCTCATGGCTATGGCGGGGAACTCGTCGAGAAAATCGCCTGGAAGAACTGGATGAACCTGCTCAGGCGGACATGGGAGCGGTAAGCGCCGCGATCACCAGATCCAGGCATTCGCGCGGCAGCATCACCAGCATCGGCCCGTCCATCGTCAGCCGGACCGGACCGGTTGCCGCGTTCGATGTCCCGACACGCCCGTCAGGCGCAAATGCGATCCCGTCAATCGGCCAGCGCAATCCGGTGCTGGTCCCATGCGCCGGTCCCATCGGGAACAGCGACAGCCGCGTGCCCGCATCCAGCGGCAGCGACAATTCCGGCGGGCAGGCAAACACGATATCCTCTGCCGCGATCATGATACAGGGCGGGTCGGGATGGCGGATCATCACCGTCAGCGCCGCCAGCGTATGATCCAGCCGCCGCCCCGAGAACCCGATGGCCAGCACGAACCCCGCCGATATGCGGCTGAGCGTCTTGGTGAAATCGGTGCTGTCCTGCTCCGCCACATGAGTCAGGCGATCCGGGCCAAGTGCCGCCCGCGCCTCTGCCGAGATCGAATCGAAATCACCGATGGCATGATCCGGCACGACGCCGAGAGACAGCGCAGCATCCGCACCGCCATCCGCCGCCACCAGAACCGGCGCGTAGCTGCGGGCAAGCGCCATATCCTCGGTCGTCACGGCGCCCCCGCCGATCAGCGTCACGCCGCCGGAAGAGGTCAGAACAGGCGCGCTCACTCCTCGCCCTTGCCGATGCCGGTGAAGATTTTCTTGAACGGCATGATCCAGACGAAGCCGAGCAGGATGACGATCAGCAGTTCCGCCCAGAATGGCGGACGACCATAGGTGTCGTCGATCCACGCCAGCAGCACCCATGCGACGATCAGATAGGCCGGAAGCCCGAGCAACAGGATCAGAAGCGACAGCCGCTTCCGGGTCTTGAGATTCATGTCAGTTTCGTTCCGCGTTTCAAAGAGGTCGCGCTTGTCGCCAGTTTCCTGATCCGGGCGCGCCATTTTTCAAGGTTTTTTTCCGCCCCGCCCCGCCGGACCATGCCGAAATAGCTGAGCCGGATCGGCGCGAAGCCGACAAAGCCCAGCACCTGACGCCGATAGCGCCAGCCGACAGGGTTGAAATAGGCCAGTTTCAGATAGGCGGGCGGCGTGTCCATCGAGACCAGCACATCGGCCGAGCGGCCTTTCAGCAACCTGTCCCAGAACAGGTCTTTCGCATGATACTGAAACGCCTGTCCGGGCAGCAGGATGCGGTCCCAGAACCCTTTCATCCGCGCCGGTTCGCCGCCCCACCAAAGCGGGAAGGCCAGCACCAGATGATCGCAGGCCTCGATCTGGTCCAATATTTCGACCAGATCCGGCTCCATCTCCGGGATGTCCTCATAGCCGCGCGAGAGATCCGGGTTGAACGTAAGATCGCGAATGGCGCGCCGATGGATTTCGGCGCTTTCGGGCAGCGCCTGCTGATAGATGTCCAGCATATGCGCCGACAGGCGGTCAGCATCGGGATGGCCGTCTGTCAGCAGCACACGCATCACATCAGTCCGCGAATGGGTCGGTCACGAGGATGGTATCATCCCGCTCCGGGCTGGTCGACAGCAGAGCCACCGGGCAATTGATCAGTTCCTCAACCCGGCGCACATATTTGATCGCGGCTGCGGGCAGATCGGCCCAGCTTCGCGCGCCTGCGGTCGATTCGCTCCAGCCGTCCATCTCTTCGTAAACCGGCGTCACCTTTGCCTGAAGCGCTGCTGCGGTCGGCAGGTAATCATAGGTCACGCCGTCGATTTCATAGCCGGTGCAGATTTTCAGCTTCTCAAACCCGTCCAGCACATCCAGCTTGGTCAGGGCGATGCCGCTGACGCCGGAAATGGCGCAGGTCTGGCGGACCAGAACCGCATCGAACCAGCCACAGCGGCGCTTGCGGCCTGTGACGGTGCCGAATTCATGACCCCGCTCGCCCAGACGCTGACCGTCTTCGTCGTCAAGCTCGGTCGG
Source organism: Paracoccus sp. SCSIO 75233 (assembly GCF_027912675.1). Classification (NCBI taxonomy): domain Bacteria; kingdom Pseudomonadati; phylum Pseudomonadota; class Alphaproteobacteria; order Rhodobacterales; family Paracoccaceae; genus Paracoccus; species Paracoccus sp. SCSIO 75233. The sequence goes on from NZ_CP115757.1 coordinate 1,388,796, forward strand.
GAACGGGCCTTCGCCGACGCGGGTGGTGTAGGCTTTCACGATGCCCAGCACGAAATCGACCGAGCCCGGCCCCATGCCGGTGCCCGTCGCCGCCTGACCCGCGATGACATTCGACGAGGTCACATAGGGATAGGTGCCGAAATCAATATCCAGCAGACTGCCCTGTGCGCCTTCGAACAGGATACGCTTTCCGGCCCGTCGTGCCTCATTCATCACCTTCCAGACCGGGGCGGCGTATTTCAGGATTTCCGGCGCGATCTCACGCAGGCTGTTCAGCAATTCCTCGCGATCAATCGGTTCCAGCCCAAGTCCGGCGCGCAGCGCGTTGTGATGGACAAGCGCCCTATCAACGCGAAGCTGCAACGTCTCGTCATCGCCGAGATCGGCAACTCGAATCACGCGGCGGCCCACCTTGTCCTCGTAGCACGGCCCGATCCCGCGCCCGGTCGTGCCGATCCGCCCGACGCTGTTCTGCGCCTCCCGCGCCCGGTCAAGTTCGCCGTGGAAGGGCAGGATCAGCGGCGTGTTCTCCGCCACCATCAGCGTCTCGGGTGAGATATCGACGCCCTGGCCCCGGATCGCTTCGATCTCCTTGACCAGATGCCAGGGGTCCAGCACCACGCCGTTGCCGATCACCGATAATTTACCGCCACGCACCACACCCGAAGGAAGCGCGTTCAGCTTGTAGACCTCTTCCCCGATCACAAGCGTATGGCCCGCATTATGGCCGCCCTGAAACCGGGCGATGATCTCTGCCCGCTCCGACAGCCAGTCGACGATCTTGCCCTTGCCCTCGTCGCCCCATTGCGCGCCGACAACCACCACATTGGCCATATTGCTTCCCTTCTGCGGTCATAAATGCCGCGTGCCGGTATAGTGATCCAAACACGGCGGGAAAAGCCGCATTCCACCGTTCGGCGCGGAAAAGCGCCCCGCCTTGTTTCAGAACTTCCTTTCAGGATTATGACGGATACCGGCAAATGCAATGCTGCTATGCAGCATAAACCGTGGATACCGCAAAATGCTCAGGTTACTATAGCTTCATGGGAGGAAACCATTCGACAGGCCGAAAGGGTTTCCAATGTCAGTCCAACACACCGAATTCACCTCCACCCCAACTCTGCGTTCCCGCTTCTCCGGGATCGGCAGCCGCTTCATGGCCGCAATGGAGCGGTATATGGAGCTGCAATCCCGCAGCAAACAGATCGAAAAACTGATGGCGAAATCTGACGAAGACCTCGCCAAGATGGGCATCACCCGCGACCGGATCGTCTATTACGTCTTCCGCGACCGCGCCTGGTTCTGAAAATACAACCGATGGCCGCCTGAGCGATATTAAAACCGAGAAAACACCGACCTTCCGGCCATCGCATACCGGTCCCAAGACCCCTGTATCAGCCCGCATGCCAGCCCCGGCATTCGCGGGCTGATTTTATATCAGCGTTCCGATGGACCCCGATATGCACACACCCTGCCAAGGCAACGGCCCGGCAGGGTGTGGCTCACTAGCGAGGACAGAGAATGGCGTTTCTATCCTGCGATTCTACCGACTGAGCAACGCCGAGATTTCCGGCGGGAAACCTGCCTCATAGCTCCGCGGGCAGAACTCAGTCAGAATATACACGCTATTGAGATTCTTCAATAATATTTTCAACCTTAGCGATAGCAGCCTCAGCCGCAGCCAGGGACGGTGCGCCGCCTTGCGCCCGGTCGGGTCGCCCGCCACCGCCCTTGCCGCCAAGCGCCTCCGTCGCCGCCTGCACCAGCGACACGGCAGACACCCGGTCTGTCAAATCCTGCGTGACACCCGCTGCAACCGCAGCCTTGCCGTCCGATTCCGCAAGCAGCAGCACCGCGCCGGAACCGAGCTTCTGTTTCAGTTCCTCGATCAGCGGCGCAAGCTCCTTGCCGCTGACACCATCGACCTTGCGCCCGATGAACTTGACGCCCGCGATCTCTTTCGCGTCATCCGCACCGCCGCCCATAGCCATCTGGCGTTTCAGCGTCGCCAATTCGCGCTCAAGCGCCTTGCGCTCATCGGACAGCGCCTTGACCTTGTTCACGACATCCCCAGCCTGCGCCTTCAGCAGCCCGGCAATCTCACCCAGCTGCGCGTCCGAGCTGCGCAGCTGCTCAAGCGCCGCCTGCCCGGTCAGCGCCTCGATCCGGCGGACACCGGCTGAGGACGCGCTGTCGCTCAGCAGCATGAACATGCCGATATCGCCGGTGCGCGCGACATGGGTGCCGCCGCAGAGTTCCAGCGAATAGGTCTGCCGATCCGTGCCCTTACCGGAATTGGACTGTTTGCCCATCGAGACGACGCGCACCTCATCCCCATATTTCTCGCCAAACAGCGCCTGCGCGCCGATCTCGCGCGCGTCATCCGGGGTCATGATCCGGGTTTCCACGGCGGAGTTCTGGCGGATGAAATCATTCACCTCGGCCTCGATCTTGCCGATCTCATCCGCCGTCACCGCGTGATTATGGCTGAAATCGAAGCGGAGCCGGTCGGGCGCGTTCAATGATCCCCGCTGCGCGACATGATCGCCAAGCGTGCGGCGCAGCGCCTCGTGCAGCAGATGGGTCGCAGAGTGGTTCGCCCGGATCGCACCGCGCCGGTCGTGATCGACCTCCAGCTTCGCGGCCTGTCCACGGCTGATCTGGCCCATCGTGACCTCACCGATATGGATGAACACGCCACCGGATTTCTTCGTGTCCGAAATCCGCACCATGCCACTTTCGGTCTGTACCGTGCCGGTATCGCCGACCTGACCGCCCGCCTCGGCGTAAAACGGCGACTGGTTCACCACGATCTGAACCGCATCGCCCTGTTTCGCGGTCTCGATCTCGGCACCGTCCTGGACCAGCGACAACACCTGCCCCTCGGCCTCTTCGCTGTCATAGCCCAGAAATTCGGTCGCGCCGTGTTTCTCGCCCAACTCGAACCAGATCGCGGCGTCCTTGGTCTCGCCGCTGCCAGCCCAAGCCGCGCGCGCCTGAGCCTTCTGCTCGGCCATCGCAGCGTCAAAGCCTGCAATATCGACCGCCCGCCCCTGCTCGCGCAGCGCGTCCTGCGTAAGATCGAGCGGGAAGCCATAGGTATCATACAGCTTGAACGCCGCCTCACCCGGCAAATCCTTGCCCTCGGGCAGCTTCGCCACCTCGTCATCCAGCAAACGCAGCCCGCGATCCAGCGTCTTGCGGAACCGGGTTTCCTCCGACCGCAGCGAGTCCTCGATCATAGCCTGCGCGCGGCCCAGCTCGGGATACGCGGCCCCCATCTGGCGGACAAGGGCAGGCACCAGCCTGTGCATCACAGGCTCCTGCACGCCCAGCATATGCGCATGCCGCATCGCCCGGCGCATGATCCGGCGCAGCACATAGCCGCGCCCCTCATTCGACGGCATCACCCCGTCCGCCAACAGGAACGAGGTCGAGCGCAGGTGATCCGCGATCACCCGGTGATGCACCTTGCCCGGCCCGTCGGGATCGGAGTTTGTCACATTCGCCGACGCCTCGATCAGCGCCCGCATCAGGTCGGTGTCGTAATTGTCATGCTTGCCCTGCAACAACGCGCCGATCCGCTCCAACCCCATGCCGGTGTCGATGGACTGCATATCGAGCGCGCGCATCGATCCGTCCTCGAACTGCTCGTTCTGCATGAAGACGAGGTTCCAGATCTCGATAAAACGGTCGCCGTCTTCCTCCGCGCTGCCGGGCGGGCCGCCCCAGATATGATCGCCGTGATCGTAAAAGATCTCCGTGCAGGGGCCGCAAGGGCCGGTCGGGCCCATCTGCCAGAAATTATCGCTGGTCGGGATGCGGATGATCTTGTCGTCGGAAAGCCCCGCGACCTTCTTCCATATCTCTGCCGCTTCGTCATCGGTGTGATAGACGGTGACCAGCAGCTTGTCCTTCGGGATGCCGAAATCCTTGGTCAGCAACTCCCACGCGAACGGGATCGCGTCGGATTTGAAATAATCCCCGAAGCTGAAATTCCCCAGCATTTCGAAGAAGGTATGATGCCGCGCCGTATAGCCGACATTGTCCAGATCGTTATGCTTGCCCCCTGCCCGCACGCATTTCTGCGAGGAGGTCGCCCGCACATAGTCGCGTTTCTCCACGCCGGTGAACAGGTTCTTGAACTGCACCATACCGGAATTGGCGAACATCAGCGTCGGGTCATTGCGCGGCACAAGCGGCGAGGACGGTACGACCTCATGGCCATTGCGCGCGAAGTAATCGAGAAAGGTCGAGCGGATATCGTTCAGGCTTGGCATAATGCTCCCTCGGGCTGGTCGCTCCGATGTAATTCCATGCGGAGGCCATGTCCACATCGGGCGCGCATCCTGTTGCGCAACATCCGATCCAGCCGCGCGAGCGCCGAACCGGGGGCTGGCGCGCCACCCCAGCCACGAAGCGCTTTATGGTGCAACCCCGCACGAACGCCCCGCGTCGCGCCTGCATGGACCAAGCGCCAGACCGAGGGGCCGGTCCGGCGCTCGCGCGGCGACCTGCGGCCTCGATTCCACGCGGAGTGCGCGGCGGAGATCGTTACCCCTCGATCCGGGTAAAATCCGCGATCTCTCGCCCTGCCGCGCGGATGCGGGACAGCAGGTTCAGCCGATTGCGCCGGACGATCTGGTTGTCGGTATTGACCTGAACCGCCTCGAAGAACGCATCAATCGGGGCGCGAAGACCGGCAATGGCGGACATGGCGGCAGGGAAATCTTCCTCTGCCACAGCCGCCTTGATCGCCGGTTCGGCGGTATCAAGCGCGGCAAACAGGGCGCGTTCCTCATCTGTTTCCGCGAATTTCGGATCGGCCCCGAAGCTGTATTCGACGCCGTCCTTTTCCTCGGCCTGCGCCAGAATATTCGACGCCCGCTTGAGCCCCTGCGTCAGGTTCTGCCCGTCCTCGGTCCTGAGCATATCGTTCAGCGCCGTCGCCCGGTTCACCACCAGCACCAGATCGTCATTGCCGGGCTGTGCGAGCACGGCGTCGATGATGTCGTGGCGGATGCCCTGATCGCGGAGATAGACTTTCAGACGGTCGTGGAGGAAGGCGAGGAGGTCGGCGGCAATGTTACCAATCCAGTCTTTTCCGGTCACCGCACTCATCGCGAGGTCATCGTTGTTTTCAACGACGTACATCGCGCGAGAAGCCATTGAATTTCGTAATAAATCAACAACTTGAAAGCGAACCCCATTCCCCAGCACCAACCGAATAACCCCAAGCGCCGCCCGCCGCAGCGCAAACGGATCCTTCGACCCGGTCGGCTTCTCGTCAATCGCCCAGAACCCGGTCAGCGTGTCGATCTTATCCGCAAGCGCCACGGCGACGGAGACCGGCGCGCTCGGCACATCGTCCGACGGGCCAAGCGGCGAATAGTGATCGCGTGCGGCATCGGCCACGGCGGCATCCTCGCCCGCCGCAAGCGCGTAGTACCGCCCCATGATGCCCTGCAATTCGGGGAACTCGCCCACCATTTCGCTGCGCAGGTCCAGCTTGGCCAGCTCCGCCGCGCGGCCCGCCTGATCCGGGTCGGCCCCGACCAAAGGCGCAATCTCGCGCGCAAGCGCCGCAATCCGGGCCACGCGGTCGGCCTGCGACCCCAGCTTGTTGTGGAAGGTCACGGATTTCAGCCCCTCGGCCCAATCCGCCATCCCGGCCTTCGCCACGCGCAGATCGTTCTGCCAGAAGAACGCCGCATCCGACAGCCTCGCTGCCAGCACACGCTGGTTCCCGGCAAGGATCGTCGCGCCATCATCCGGGGTCTCGATATTGGCGACGGTCACAAACCCCTCGATCCGCCCGGTCTTGGGGTTGCGGGCGGAGAAGAATTTCTGATGCTCCTTCATCGAGGTCTGCAAAACCTCCGGCGGCAGGTCGAGAAACTGCGCCTCGATCTCCCCCATCAGCGGCACGGGCCATTCGACAAGCCCCGCGACCTCGGCCAGCAGGCCCTTATCCTCGACAATCTCCCAGCCACGGGCGAAGGCGAGATTTTCGGCCTCCTGCGCAATCGCCGCTTCACGCTCGGCACTGTCCAGCATGACCTTTGCCTGCCGCAGCTTTGCCGCATAATCGTCGAAACTGGTGACAGAAAACGCATCCGGCGCCATGAAGCGATGACCGCGCGTCGTGTCGGCCGAGGTAATGCCGTCCACATCGACCGGCACCACCTGCGCGCCTGCCTCATCGGACAGGATACACAGGATCGAATGCAGCGGACGCACCCAGCGAAGCGACCCTGAACCCCACCTCATCGATTTGGGCCACGGGAAATTGCGGATCGCGGCTGCCAGCACCTCGCCCACGATCTCCGCCGCCGGACGGCCCGGCTTGTCTATTACTGCGAAATAGACCTGGCCTTTCTTGTCGTCCCGAAGCTCAAGCTGATCCTTGTTCAGCCCGGTGGAGCGCAAAAACCCCTCAAGCGCCTTCTCCGGTGCATCTGCCCTGGGGCCCTTGCGTTCCTCACGCACGGGTTTGGAGGCCGCATCCAGCCCCTCCACCGACAGGGCCAGACGACGCGGCGTAGAAAACGCCCCGGCAGAGCGATAGGTCAGCCCGGCCTCGACCAGACCGTCGGTCACGAGTTTCTTCAGATCCTCACGCGCCCGCCCCTGCATCCGGGCCGGGATTTCTTCGGAAAACAGTTCGATCAGCAGATCGGGCATCAGTCCATCACTCCGCGTTCGGGGGTCTTGTCGTTAATCTGGTGCCAGCCATAGGCGCGGCCATCGGGATAGACGGCAATCACCCGGTCCACATCCGGGGCGATTTCCGACTGGCCGAGCCAGGCGGTCGCGGCACCGGATTCGAGATCATGGCCGATCTGTTCGGCATCGAAACAGTCGAACCAGCCCGGCCCGTAAAGCGGCGTCGGGTCGGCATAGGGTTCGGCGTCGCCGGGCAGCGCCTCCGTCACGCGAAAACAGGCGCGCCATCGATGCGGGGCGCTGCCGGCGTCGATGGCCTGAATATCCGCGACGGCAAGCGCGACCTGCTGGCCGCCCGCCGTCACCTCCAGCGTCACATCCGCCGGATCGATCCTGTCGTAATAGGCGTATTCCTGCGCGTACCACACCCCGCCGCCAACCGCGACGGCGGACCCCAGTATCGCCAGAACCGCAACCTTGCCCCAGTTCATTCCGCGGCCTGCGCCAACGGCGTTTGCATGAACAGATCGGCGCATTTCTTGGTCAGTGCCCGCACCCGGCGGATATAATCGGCGCGTTCGGTGACGGAGATCACCCCGCGCGCATCCAGCAGGTTGAACACATGGCTGGCCTTGATCGCCTGATCGTAAGCCGGATGCGCCATCAGGATACGCCGCCCGGCGCTGTCCTCTTCGGCGGCGGAGACGATACGCTCGCACTCCTCCTCCGCATCCCTGAAGTGCTGGAACAGCATCCCGGTATCGGCCTGATCGAAGTTCCAGCGGGAATATTCCTCTTCGGTCTGGCGGAAGATGTCGCTGTATTTCAGCGGGATCGGGCTGTCAGGATCGTTGAACGGCATGTCCATCACATGCTCCGCCCCCAGCACGTACATCGCCAGCCGTTCCAGACCGTAGGTCAGCTCGCCCGAAACCGGGTGACAGTCATAACCCGCGACCTGCTGGAAATAGGTGAACTGGCTGACCTCCATCCCGTCGCACCAGACCTCCCAGCCCAGCCCCCAGGCGCCGAGCGTGGGCGATTCCCAGTCATCCTCGACGAAGCGGACATCATGGACCAGCGGGTCCAGACCGATGGCACGCAGGCTGTCGAGATACAGTTCCTGCAAATTCGGCGGGTTGGGTTTGATGATGACCTGATACTGATAATAATGCTGCAGCCGGTTCGGGTTCTCGCCATAGCGCCCGTCGGTCGGGCGACGCGAGGGCTGGACATAGGCCGCGGCCCACGGCTTTGCGCCCAGCGAGCGCAGCGTCGTCGCCGGGTGAAACGTCCCCGCACCGACCTCCATGTCATAAGGTTGCAGCACCGCACAGCCGGATTTCGCCCAATGATTCTGAAGCCGCAGGATCACATCCTGAAAACAACGTGGCTTGTCGCCGTCACGGGGGCTGGTCATCGGGGCATCCTTTTTCGTATGTCTGCCAAACGCCCGCGTGTTCTAGGCGCGGCGCGACATATGGTCAATCGGACGGGTAACGGCCCTCCGGCAAAGGGGCAAGAGACAGGATGAAACGCATCGCGATATTGCTGCTGACGGCAGCGCTTCCGGGGATGGCTCTGGCTGAGGACGTCTATATCCGGGTCGAGGCAAAGCGCGGCCAGCAAGCGGCGGCGCAGGCAGCGGAAGGCTGGCAGTCAAGGGTGCAGGGGCTGCCGGTGGTGACCTTCCCGCTTGGCACGACATGGACCGCAATCGCCTTCGGGCCGCTGCCGCGCGAGGATGCGGAGGCCCGGATGGCCGCGCTGAAAAACGCCCGCACGATCCCGGCTGACAGTCTGCTGACCCCGGCAGAGGGGATCGCAGCCGTCGCCGTGGCTGACAACCGCGCGGATCAGACCGGCGCGGACAGCGTCACAGAGGCGGCGCAGGATACGGACGAGGCGCAGGCGGCGACGGTCGCCACGGGCGAGACCGGCTCCGAAGCTCAGGACATCGCCACCCCGCAACCTGCGGCACCGCCGCCCCCGGCATCCTATATCCGGCTGGAATCCTTCAACAACCGGGCGGAGGCTGATGCCGCACTGACCCGCTGGCGCGAAACCATTCCCGAGGCCGGGATGTGGGACATGCCGAATGGCTGGTTCGGCATCGCTGTCGGCCCGTTCAGCGAGGAAGGGGCGGATCAGTGGCTTGCCGCGCTGAAAGGTGGCGAGGCGATCCCTGCCGACAGCCTGATTTCCTCCGCCGCCGATATGGGCAGCGTGGCGGATGCCGGCACGGCCCCCGATTGGCCGCTCGCCCCGGAGGCACCGCCCGAAATGCCGCCCGTGGCCGAGGTGCAGGAGATCCTCGCTTGGGCGGGTTTCTATGACGGCAAGATTGACGGCCAGACCGGCCCCATGACCCGCGCCGCCATTGCCGCCGAACTCGCCTCGCAGCGACAGACCCCGGACGCGGCGACCGCGATCCTGAACCTGATGGCGCAGCGGGAGGCGTGGCGCAATGAACTCGGTCTCGGCAAGCTGAGCGACGATCATACCGGGCTGTCGGTCATCGCACCGACCGCGAAACTTGTCCATCAGCGCAACGAACGGGCGCTGTCAATCTATGGCCCCAAGGATGAATCGGGCGCGGCACTGATTCTCTTTTCGCAACCCGGTGGCCAGCAGGAGATGGTGGATATGACCGGGCTGGTCACAGCACTCGGCTGGGTGCCACGCCCCGAGCGGGAAATCGGCAACGGCTCCGCCCGGCTTTACGGACGGAACGATACCCATATCGGCGAAGCCCGTGCCCGCGTCTCTGACGGCAATGTCGAGGGCTGGGTGCTGATCTGGCCGGTCGAGGACGCCGAAAACGCACCGCGCATCGTTCAGGAAATCGCCGGCAGCCTGACCCGCGAACAACCGCCTCGTGCGGATCGCGACACAGCCGCCGCCGTGGAGGCCGCAGCGACCGCGGAAACGGTTCAGGACGCCAGCGAAGACGCCGCGCAGCAACCGGCGACCGGCAGGGAGCCCATCGTTCTGGGGACGGATATCAACGCAGCCCCCGCACAGCAGTAATCACCTGCGCGAAACGGGGTCGCGGGTTTTCCCCGCTGCCCCGTCATGATTCCCCTCAGCCCCGCCAGAAACGCGGCAGCAACAGCACCAGCACGCTCATCAGTTCGAGCCTGCCGAGATACATCCCGATGCTCATCATCCACTTGGCGGAATCCGGGAAACGCTGGATGCTGCCATTGCTGGTCACCTCCGGTCCCCAGACCGGGCCAATATTGGCAATCGCCGTCCACGCCCCGGTCAGCGCGGTTTTCGGATGCAGTCCGGTCAGCGCCAGCCCGACGATCAGCAGCCCGAATGTCAGGGTGAACATGGTGAAAAAGGCCATCACCGAATCGACCACGTCCTGCTCCAGCCGCTTGCCGCCCAGACGCAGCGGATACAGCCGGTGCGGCGACTGCATCCGGCGGATCTGCGCGCGCACGGCCTGAAACAGCACCTGATAGCGGAACACCTTGACCGAACAGCCGGTGGAGCCGGTACAGCCCCCGATCAGCGCCACGCAGAACAGCACAACGAACGGCAGATGCCCCCAAAGCAGCACATTGGTCGATGCGAAGCCGGTGCCGGAGAACACGGTGATGACGTTGAACGTGGTCTCCCGGATCACGTCCCACGGATCGGCGGTCTGGTGGATGTAAAGCAGCCGGTAGATCACGATGACCGAGATCGAATACAGAACCCAGCGGAGATACAGCCGCACCTGCCGGTCCCGCCAGATCGGCATGAAATCGCCCCGGACCGCCTGCACCATACGCACGAACGGGATCGAGGCGAGGATCATGAACACCGTCGCCACCCATTCCGCCGGACCGATATAGGCGCCGAAACTCGCGTCACGGCTGGAAAACCCGCCGGTCGAACAGGTGGTCAGCGCATGCAGCACCGCGTCGTAAAAGCTCATTCCGGTGATGACATACATCAGCGCGCAGGCGACGGTGATGCCAAGATAGATCCAGGTCATCTCCGCCGCGATCTGACCGGCGCGCGGCAGCACCTTGCCAAGCGTGTCGAACCCTTCCGACCGGAAGAACTGCATCCCGCCGACCTTCATCACCGGCAGAAACACCATTGCCACCACGACGATCCCCAGCCCGCCCGACCATTGCAGGATCGCGCGCCACATATTCGTCCCCGGCGACAGCGTGTCGAGCGACGGGATCACCGTCGTGCCCGTGGTGGTCAGCCCCGACATCGATTCGAAAAACGCGTCGGTGAAATTCAGCCCCGGATCGCCCAGCATCAGCGGCACCGCCCCCGCCAGCGGCAGCACCAGCCACAGACCGGAGGTCAGCAGAAAGCTCTGCTCGATCGTCAGGCTGCGCGAAACGGAATGCGTCGCCACCACCACCAGACCGGAGGCGACAAGGATCAGAACCATCGACTGCGCCATCATCGACCAGTTCGGATGCCCGGCCTGATAGTCGATCAGGGTCGGAAAGATCATCAACGCCCCGAGTGCGAAGGTGATCCTGCCGATGATATGGGCAACGGGGCGGACATCTATCATGGCATCTGATTGCCGCGCCTGCCCGGAGCCGTCAAGCCGATCCGGCGCGGCATTCCAGCCGCAACCCCTCAGGCAGCGGCGGTTTCATCCTCCGGCACCGGGTTGTGACAGGCAAAGCAATGATCCCCGCCCTGCAATTCCGGCTCTACCTTCTGACACTCATCCAGCCTGCGCCAGCAGCGCGGATTGAACGCGCAGCCCTGCGGTTTCGCCATCGGCGACGGCAATTCGCCCTGCAACCTGATCCGCTCCTTCCGCAGGGCCGGATCGGCGGCAGGCGTCGCGGACATCAGCGCCTTGGTATAGGGATGGCGCGGCGCGTCGAAGATCACGTCTTTCGGCCCGATTTCAACCGGCTTGCCCAGATAGATCACCATCACCTCATCGGCCAGATGGCGGACCACGGACAGATCGTGGCTGACGAACAGATAGGCGAGGTCCATCCGCTCCTGCAAATCCATCAGCAGATTCAGCACCTGGCTCTGGATCGACAGATCGAGCGCGGAGACGGGTTCATCCAGCACAAGAATCTTCGGCTCCAGCATCAGCGCGCGCGCCACGGCAACCCGCTGACGCTGCCCGCCGGAGAACATATGCGGATAGCGGTCGAAATGTTCGGGCCGCAGCCCGACCATGGTCAGCATCTCCCGCGCGCGGGCGTCACGCTCCGCCGCCGGTATGTCGGGACGGTTGAGCAGCAGCGGCTCCATCAGCGTCTGGCCGATGGTCTGGCGGGGGTTGAGGCTGCCATAGGGGTCCTGAAACACGATCTGGACCATCGCCCGCAGGTCACGGTCGCGGCTGGCACCTTCCGGGCCGATCTTCTTGCCCCCGATCACCAGTTCGCCTTCGGTCGGCGGCTCGATCATCGTCACCACGCGGGCCAGCGTCGATTTGCCTGAGCCGGATTCGCCGACGACAGCCAGCGTCTTTCCGGGTGTCAGCGTAAAGCTCGCCCCGTCAAGCGCTCGCAACGTGGCGGCGGGCTGCATGAAACCGCCCTTGATTTCGTAATGGCGTTTCAGATTGGTGGCTGTGAGGACGGGCTCGGTCATGCGGCGCTCTCCTTCCCGGTCGGCTGGCCGTTATCCAGCGGGTAGTGACACAGCGCATGGCCCATCCCCGCCCCGGCGGGCACAGGCTGTTCGGTCTTGCAGCGCGCATCGGCGAATTTGCAACGGGGCGAGAACAGGCACCCCGCTGGCCGGTCGAACTGCCCCGGCACGACACCGGGGATGGTCGGCAGCTTCCGCTCCGTCGCGCGTTCGGGCAGCGCGGCCAGCAGCGCGGCGGTGTAGGGGTGATGCGGGTCGTCGAACAACCCCTGCACATCCTGCAACTCCACCCGCTGCCCGGCATATTGGACCTGCACGCGCTCCACAGTCTCGGCAACCACGCCCATGTCATGGGTGATCAGAACAAGCGCCATCCCGGTTTCTTCCTGCAACCCGGTCAGCAATTCGAGGATCTGCGCCTGAATGGTTACATCAAGCGCCGTCGTCGGCTCATCCGCGATCAGCAGCTTGGGCTTGTTGGCCAGCGCCATCGCGATCATGGCCCGCTGGCTCATCCCGCCGGAAAGCTGGTGCGGGTAAGCCTTCAGCCGCTTTTCCGGCGCGGGTATGCCGACCTGCTGCATCAGTTCCAGCGCGCGATCCTGCTGCTGGCGGCGGTTCAGGCTGGTATGTTTGCGCAGACTCTCCTTGATCTGCCAGCCGATCGTGAAGGCCGGGTTCAGCGAGGACATCGGTTCCTGAAAGATCATCGACATGTCCTTGCCGATGATCTTTCGCCGCGCCCGGGCAGAGATGGTGCGCAGATCGTGGCCGTCAAACGCCATCTTGTCGGCGGTCACGGTCGCGGTCCACGGCAACAGCCCCATGATCGCCAGCATGGAGACCGACTTGCCGGAGCCGGACTCGCCCACGATAGCCAGCAGATCGCCCTCGTCGACGGTGACATCGACCCCGTCCACGGCCCGGAAACTGCCGGAATGTGTGGCGAAATCGACGGTCAGATTGCGGATTTCCAGTAATGGCATGGCTCAGCTCCGCTTCAGTTTCGGGTCAAGCGCGTCGCGCAGACCGTCGCCCATCAGGTTGATCGCCAGCACGGTGATCAGGATGCAGAGGCCGGGGAACGTCACGACCCAGGGCGCGCGCAGCATGAATTCACGCGATTCCGCCAGCATCGTGCCCCATTCCGGCGTCGGCGGCTGCGCGCCCATACCGAGAAAGCCAAGCGCCGCCGCATCCAGAACAGCGGTCGAAAACGACAGCGCCGACTGCACGATGATCGGGGCGAGGCAGTTGGGCAGGACCGTGCGGAACATGATCCTGATCCTGCGCCCGCCCGCGATCCGTGCGGCCGTGACGTAATCCTTCGACCGCTCCGTCATCACCGCCGCGCGGGTCAGGCGGACGAAATGCGGTTGCAGGACGATGGCGATGGCGATCATCGCGTTCAGAAGGCTGGGCCCGAGGATCGCGACCAGCACCAGCGCCAGCAACAGGCTCGGGAAAGACAGGATGATGTCCATCAGCCGCATGATCAGCGTATCGAGCCAGTTCGGCGCGAACCCCGCGACCACACCAGTCAGCACCCCGAAGAAGGTCGCGACGCTGACCACCACAACCCCGATGAAGAAGGAGAACCGCGCCCCGTAGATCAGCCGGGACAGCAGATCGCGACCGACCGCATCGGTGCCAAGCAGGAACCGGGTCGATCCCCCCTCCTGCCACGCCGGCGGCACGAGAAGCGCGTCACGATACTGCGCATCCGGCGCATATGGCGCCAGCAGCGGCGCGAAGGCGGCGACGAACAGAAATGCGAGGAATACGAACAGCCCGATGACCGCGCCGCGATTTTCTGAAAAGGAGGACCAGAACTCGCGCAGGCGGGATGGCGGGGCGGTCGGTGTGGTCTGGCTGGCTGTCTCTGTCATCGCTCAGCCCTTTCGGATCTTGGGGTTGATGAAGCCGTACAGCACATCGACGATCAGGTTCACGACCATGACGACGAGCGCGATCAGCAAAAGCCCACCCTGCACGACCTGATAGTCACGGCGGAAAATCGAATCGACCATCCATTTGCCGATGCCGGGCCATGAGAAAATCGTCTCCGTCAGGATCGCCCCGGCCAGCAGCGTGCCGACCGACAGGCCGATGACGGTAATCACCGGGATCAGCGCATTGCGCAGCGCGTGAACCCCGTTGACCCTCAGCGGCGACATGCCCTTGGCGCGCGCGGTACGGACGTAATCCTCGCCCAGCACCTCCAGCATGGCGGAGCGGGTCTGCCGCGCGATCACCGCCAGCGGGATCGTCGCCAGCGCCACGGTCGGCAGGATCAGATGCGCCACGGCGGACCGGAACGCGCCTGACTGGCCGGACAGGATGCTGTCGATCAGCATGAAGCCGGTCGGGCCGTTGATGAAATAGACCAGGCTCATCCGCCCCGAGACCGGCGTCCAGCCCAGCCCCCCGGAAAACACGATAATCAGCAGCAAGGCCCACCAGAAAATCGGCATCGAATAGCCGATCAGCGCCGTCGACATCAGCGCCTGATCGAAGAATTTGCCCCGGTTCACGGCGGCGATCACCCCCGCCGGAATGCCGATCAGCGTGGCGAGGAGGATCGCGCATAGCGACAATTCCACGGTGGCGGGAAACAGCGCCATGAACTCGTCCAGCACCGGGCGCTTGGTCACGAAGGACGTGCCCAGATCGCCCTGAAAGATGCCCGCGACGTAATCGAGATATTGCTTCCAGATCGGCTGGTTGAACCCCAACTGCTCCTGCAACATCTCATAGCGCTCAGGGCTGACGCCCCGCTCGCCGGCCAGAAGCAGGATCGGATCCCCCGGCAACAATCTAATAAAGGCAAACGCAATGACGGTGACGCCGATAAAGGTGGGAATGAAGGTTCCCAATCGGCGGAGAAGAAAGCTCAGCATCGGCAGGTCCCGGGCTTGGCGATATGCAACAAGGCCGGGCAGCGCGAGGCCGCCCGGCCGAAAAAGCGGGAGCGAAGCTTATTCGGTCAGGCTGACGCCGTAGAAGACGTGACCGCCGAACGGATCGATCTTGTAGCCCTGTACCTTGGTGCTGATCGGTTCGTTCACGACCGAATGCGCAATGGTCGCCCACGGGGCCTGATCCTTGAAGATCACCTGCGCCTCTTCATAAAGCCGGGTCCGCTCCGCCTGATCGGACTCCTCTTTCGCCTGCTTGATGATGCCATCGAAATCCTCGTTGCACCATTGCGCACGGTTGGCGTCACCGACCGCGTCACAGCCAAGCAGCACGGCGAGGAAGTTGTCCGGGTCGCCGTTATCGCCGGTCCAGCCCAAGAGAACCGCACCGTCGCGATCCTCGGCCTTCGAGCGTTCCAGATACTCGCCCCATTCATAGGAGACGATTTCCGCATTCACCCCGATTTCGGAGAAGTCAGCCTGAATCATCTCCGCCATGCGGCGGGCATTGGGGTTGTAGGGACGCTGCACCGGCATCGCCCAGATCTTCATCGACAGATCGGTGACGCCCGCACCTTCAAGCGCGGCCTTCGCGGCTTCCGGGTCATAGGGATCGTCTTCGATGGCGTCATTATAGGACCACATGGTCGGCGGGATCGGGTTCTTGGCAACCGCACCGGCACCCTGGAAGATCGCGTCGACAATGGCCTGCTTGTCGATGGCCATGTTCAGCGCCTTGCGCACCTCCGGGTTGTCGAAGGGCGGCATCTGGGTGTTGTAGGCCATGTAGCCCACATTCAGCCCCTCGCGGCTGACGACGTTGATGTCCGGGTTTTCCCGCATCGCTTCCAGATCGGCCGGGTTCGGATAGGGCATGACATGGCATTCGCCCGCTTGCAGCTTCTGATAGCGGACCGAAGCATCCGGCGTGATCGCGAAGATCAGGTTCTCGATCGCCGCCGGTTCACGCCAGTATTCATCGTTGCGGGTGTAACGGATCACCGCGTCTTTCTGATAGGCGAGGAATTTGAACGGCCCGGTGCCGACCGGCTGCTGGTTGAACTGCTCCGGCGTGCCGGCCTCGATCAACTGATCAGCGTATTCCTTCGACATGATCGAGGCGAAAGACATGGCGAGGTTCGCCAGCATCGGCGCTTCCGGGCGCGACAGGGTGAATTTCACCGTCAGATCGTCGACCTTCTCGATGGAGGTGATCAGATCCGGCATCGACATGGAGTTGAAATATTCATAGCTCGCAGCCGGGGTCATCGCGTGATATTCGCTCTCCGCATCGCCCTGACGGGTGAAGCTGAAAATCACGTCATCGGCGTTCAGGTCGCGCGTCGGGGTGAAGAATTCGGTGGTGTGGAATTTCACGCCTTCACGCAGCTTGAAGGTGTATTCCAGCCCGTCCTCGCTGACTTCCCAGCTTTCGGCCAGACCCGGCTCAATCTCGGTTTCGCCATGCTTGAACTGCACGAGACGGTCATAAACGTTGCGCGACGAGGCATCGAAAGTCGTGCCCGAGGTGTACAGCGCCGGGTCAAACCCCTCCGGCGAGCCTTCCGAGCAATAGACGAGATTCTGGGCCGATGCCGCCGAGCCAAGCAACATCGCCGCCACGGTAACCGGGATCAATTTTCTCATTTTTTAACTCCTGTTGGACCAAGCTCCGCTTTGATGCGGGTCTTTGATTGGAACAGCCTGCCCAAAACAAACAAAGCATGCAAGCGCCGTGAGTAATTGAACATAAGTTCATTTCAAATGTCCGATTTGCGCATGAATGTTACGCGAAAAATATCAAATTCCTAATATCACATAAGAATTTCTTAACCGGCTCCGGTTTCGATCCAGGCGAATCGAGATGTCAGGCGGGTCGCTCAGACAAGCGAAACCACCTGCCCGGTCATCGCTGATTCCTGCGCGGCCAGACCGATCTCGACCGCCTTCATCCCGTCCGACAAGCTCACCTCGGCCCCGGCGTCGCCGCGCACAACCGCATGAAAACGCTGATGTTGGTAGAAGGTCGATCCGTTGTGATCGCCCGCTGCCAGCAGCACCGGGTCGACCGGCACGTCCAGCCTGCGCGGACCCTTCGGATTACGCGGGCTCTCGATCACCTGCGGCACCGGCGGATCGCCCAGATCTGCGGGCCAGAATCGCGCAGGCCCCGGCACCAGGGCCTCGATCATGCCCGCAGGACCGATCCCGGCGATCTGTTCCTGATAACGCGCCCCTTCCGCGAACATGCACAGCTCCAGCATGGCGCGCATGCCATTGGCAAAATCGACGATGACATAGCCATGATCCCAGATATCCGGCGTCTCGTCCCCGTATCGCTCATCCAGATGATTGACCGCCTGCCCCGCACTCGCCATCACCCGAATAGCCTCCGACCCGGTCGCCAGCCGCATCAGATCGAAGAAATGACAGCATTTCTCCACCAACGTCCCGCCCGAGTTGCGGTTGAAGCGGTTCCACGCCCCGACCTTGGGCAGAAACGGAAAGCGATGCTCGCGGATGGTCAGCATTTTCAGCCCGCCCGTGGCCGCATCGAGCCGGTCGAGAAACGCGGCGATCGGCGGCATGTAACGATATTCCATTGCCACCCAGATCGGCGCGCTGAACCGCGCCTCGATCTGGCGCAGCCGGGGCAGATCGTCAGGCCGGGTGAAGAGCGGCTTTTCCACCAGCACCGGCAATTGCCGCGTCACGGCGATCTCCTCAAGCTGGGCGATATGCCAAAGGTTGGGCGAGGCGATCACGACGCAATCCAGCGGCTCGACCGACAGCAACCCGCGAACCGAATCGCACATGACAGCATCCGGCGCGATTTCGGCGGCGGCAGCGCGCATCATCGCGTCAGGCTCGAATATCGCGGCGATCCGCGTGTCCGGCAGCAGCAGGATATTGCGCAGATGCTCCTGCCCCATCATCCCGCATCCGATCACGCCATAATTCACCGCATTGCCCATACGCACCCTCACCTGATCCGGGAAACATAATGCGATAGACTGGTATCGAACCAGTTACGCGACACCTCCGCCGGCCGGTTATTCTGGTCAAAGCCGCTGCGGGCGAAATACCCGACTGTCGCGCCCGGCTTGGGGGAGAACGCGGGCGGGCTCCATCCCGGGACGGTCGCGATCCCGACACTGTCATCGACATGCGAGATCCACAGATTCAGCCGCTCGCGGTAAAACAGATACAGCGATTCCGACAGATCACCCGCCCCGATCTGTTCCGCGTAAGAGGCGCAGAGCCAGATTTCCTCCAAAACACAAGGCTGGTCGTTCAGGCTGCGCAGGCGGCGGATGCGCCAGCCCTGATCCCCCTCGCCAAAACGCGGCAGGGAAGCGGGCTTCTCCATCCGGTCCAGCGACAGCAGCGTCGCGGTCGGCAAACCGCCGCCTGCCAGCAACTCGATGCGGAAGAAGGAATAGATATTCCGCGCATCCCCCTTCACCCGGATATAGTTGCCGGACCCCTGCCGCCGTTCCAGCAGCCCGCGTTCGGTCAACTCCGCCAGCGCCCGGCGCAGCGTGCCGACCGAAATGCCGAGCCGCCCGGCCATCTCCCGCTCCGGCGGCAGCTTCTCGCCATCCAGCAAATGCCCCGCCGCGATTTCGCGGGCCAGCAACTCACTGATCTGCATGTAAACGGGAAGTGCTGCGTGACTTTCCATTGTTACCGTGGCAAATTGATACAGTATTGATTTACAAAATACGCATCTTAGCGCAAGATTAAAACGATCAAGGGGGAGAACGCCGCATGACCATCGTTCCGATCACCTCGCCGGATCTCGATGCTTCTGAAGTATCGTGGTTTTCGGCGCTTTGTTCCGACGATTACCGTTATCTTGGCGTCCCCGACGGCGCGCTGCGGTCAAGCTGGGACCATTGCTCAGACATTGTGAAAACGGCGGAAGCCCAAGGGTTCCGCAATATCCTCTGCCCCTCCTCCTATCAGGTCGGACAAGACACGCTGAGCTTCGTTGCGGGCTGCGCGCCGATCACCGAGAGGATCAACCTGCTCGCCGCCGTCCGCTGCGGCGAGATGCAGCCGATCATGCTTGCCCGCACCATTGCCACGCTGGATCACATGCTGGAAGGCCGGCTGACGGTGAATATCATCAGCAGTGATTTTCCGGGCGAAAAGGCCGACAGCAAATTCCGCTATCAACGCTCCCGCGAGGTGGTGGAGATTTTGCGGCAGGCCTGGACGCAGGACGAAATCAACCATGACGGGGAGATCTACCAGTTCTACGGCGTGACCACCGATCCGGCCAAGCCTTATCAGCAGAATGGCGGGCCGCTGATGTATTTCGGCGGCTACTCCCCCGATGCGCTCGAACTTTGCGGGCAGCATTGCGATGTCTACCTGATGTGGCCGGAAACCAAGGAGGAACTTGCCGGTCGGATGAAGGCCGTGAACGAGGTCGCCGACAGATATGGCCGCACGCTGGATTACGGGCTGCGCGTCCACATGATCGTCCGCGACACGGAGGCAGAGGCGCGGGAATATGCGCAGGAACTGGTCTCGAAGCTGGATGACGAACAGGGCCGCGCCATCCGGGAACGCGCGCTCGATGCCGGTTCCCTCGGCGTGTCGCATCAGGCGAAAAACCGCGATCTGGCGGATATGGAAGGGTTTATCGAGCCGAACCTGTGGACCGGGGTCGGACGCGCCCGCTCCGGCTGCGGGGCGGCGCTTATCGGGTCTGCCGATCAGATTTTGACCCAGATCGAGGAATACCGGAACCTGGGCATCCGCGCCTTCATCTTCTCCGGCTACCCGCATATCGACGAATGCGAGCATTTCGGGCGGCTGGTCATGCCGCATCTGAAAACCTGCTCGCTGCCGCAGGAATATGGCCGCGTGCCAGCCGCGACCCCGGCAACGCCCCTCGGCGTGGGTGAGCGGCGCTGACGCGTCGGCTCTGGCCGGCATCGCGACCCGATAATAACATCGCGCCCTGACGCGGCATCGCCGCTCATCCGGCCTGCCGCATCAGCGTCAGCCATGCGTCCGCCGCTTGTTTCCCCAAGGCGGATGCATGACTGGCGACGAAAACCGCCCCAAGCTCGCCACGACCTGCCGACGCTGCCGGAGGATTTCGCGCAGACATAAGCGCAGAGTTCTTGCATCGCGCCCGCCGCTGTCGCAACCTGCCATTCTGGATGCGGCCGCCGTGAGGGAGGACGGATGAAGACGATCCTGCTGGCGGCCATCGCCCCGCTGCACTGGTTCAACCAATATGTCCTGCGCGCCGGGGCGGCTATCGCGGCTGCCGCGCTTGGGCTGATGGTGGTCATCATTCTGTTGCAGGTCTGGTATCGCTACGTCCTGAACAACGCCCTGCCCTGGCCGGAGGAAGCAGCGCGGTTCCTGATGCTGTGGATGACCGGGCTTGCCGCGCCCGCCGTGTACCGCCGCGGCGGCTTTGTGGCCATCGACATGCTGGATATGGCGCTGCCGAAACCTGTCTCGGCGCTGCTGTCCCTGCTTTTGCTGCTGATCTCGCTCGCGGTGCTGCTGATGGCCGTGCAATATGGCTGGAAACATGTCGGCTCCGGCTGGCTGTTCAACTCCTCCTCGCTGCGCCTGCCGCTCAACTGGATCGGGATGGAGCCGGTGCGGATCAAGCTCGCCTGGATGTATATGTCGATCTTCGTGGGGTTCGTCCTGCTGACAATCGTCAATATCGAGATGATCCTGCGCAGCCTCGTCACGCTCATGGGGCATGAGCGCGACCTGCCCCATATCGAACGTGTCCAGATGGCGGAGGCAGAGTGATGCTGATCTGGTTCCTGCCGGTTTTCCTGATCTTCCTGCTGATCGGCCTGCCGGTGTTCTTTGCACTGCTCGCCGCGCCGGGGCTGCTGCTGTGGCTGAACGGTCAGGAACGCGATGTCGCGCTGCTCTACCGCAATGTCTATAACGGCATGGACAGCTTTCCGCTGATGGCGATCCCGTTCTTCATGCTGGCCGGAGAGCTGATGAACCGGGGCGGCATCACCGAACGGCTGGTGGAGTTCAGTCAGGCGCTGATGGGCCATCTGCGCGGCGGTCTGGCGCATGTGAATATCCTGTCCTCGATGCTGTTCGCGGGTCTGTCGGGCTCTGCCGTCGCGGACACCTCCGCGCTTGGGTCCATGCTGATCCCGGCGATGGAGAAGCAGGGCTATACCCGGCGCTTCGCCGCCGCGATCACGGCAGCCTCAAGCGTCATCGGGCCGATCATCCCGCCATCGGGGATCATGATCATCTACGCCTATGTGATGGGCGAAAGCGTCGCGGCGCTGTTTCTGGCGGGCATCATCCCCGGCGCGCTTGTCGGGCTGTCGCTGATGCTGATGGTCAAGCTGATGGCCGACAAATACGATTTCCCCGTCGCCAGCCGCAAGACAACGTGGGGCGAGCGGGGACAGGCCAGCCTGAAAGCCTTCTTCCCGCTGCTGACCCCTGTCATCATCATGGGCGGCATTCTGGGCGGCGTGTTCACCCCGACGGAGGCCGCAGCGGTCGCCTGCGCCTACGGGCTGTTCATCGGGGTGTTCGTCCTGCGCAGCCTGCGGATCAGCGAGATCCCTGACGTTCTGTCCCGCTCCGCCGCGACCTCCGCCGTGGTGCTGTTGCTGGTCGGTGCGGCAATGGCGTTCAAGACCGTGGTCAGCCTGTCCCACGCGCCAGAGATTCTGGCGGAGATCATTCTCGGCCTGTCGGAAAACCCGCTGATCCTGCTGTTTCTCATCAATCTGCTGCTGTTCATCGTCGGCATGTTCCTCGACGCCGGCCCCGCGATCATCATCCTTGGCCCGGTGCTGGGTCCGGTCTTCACCGATCTCGGCGTCGACCCGATCCATTTCGCCATCATCATGAGCGTCAACCTGACCGTCGGCCTTGCAACGCCGCCTATGGGACTGGTGCTTTTTGTGGCATCCTCGGTGTCAGGCGAGCGTATCTCCGCGATCTCGCGGGCGATTCTGCCGTTTCTGGCGATGGAGATCATCGTGATCTTCCTCGTGACCTATATCCCGGCCCTGTCCATGGCCATTCCCCGGATGACGGGGTTCGCCAACTAGGCCGGATCGACGAAGTAAAAGGGAGGCTGAACATGCTGAAAAAAACACTCACATCGCTGGCGCTTGCCGCGACGCTCGGGCTGGCCGGGCAGGCAGCAGCGCAGGATTTCACGCTGCGCGCGACGGCGAATTCCAACGAACAGGACGAGGATTATGACGGTCTTGTCGTGTTCAAGAACTATGTCGAAAGCGCCTCCAACGGTGCCATCGAGGTGGAGCTGTATATCGGCACCCAGCTTTGCTCCAACGGGGCGGAATGTCTGCAAGGCGTGGCGGACGGCTCCATCGACATCTTCATCTCCACCTCCGGCGGTGCGGCAGGGATCTTTCCCTATGTGCAGGTGCTCGACCTGCCCTATCTGATGAGCGACGACCGCGTGGCCGAACATGTCCTGTCCGGCGATTTCACCCGCACCATCCGCGACATGGCGCTTGAGGATAGCGGCGGCAAGATCCGGCTGATGACCATCGGCAATACCGGCGGCTGGCGCAGCTTCGCCAACACCCAGAAGCGCATCCAGACCCCAGCCGATCTGGAGGGGCTGAAGATCCGCACCGTGGTCGCCGACCTGCCGCAGGAGCTGGTGCGCGCGCTTGGCGCCTCGCCCACGCCGATCCCGTGGCCGGAACTGTTCACCTCGTTCCAGACCGGGGTGGTCGACGGCTCCAAGAACGGCATCACCGACATCATGAACATGAAATTCCCCGATGCGGGCCTGCAATATATGACGCTGGATCAGCATGCCTATATGGGCGCCCTCTGGTTCATGTCGAATGACCGTTTCATGGAAATGCCGGAGGATCTGCGCCGCGTCGTGGTGGACGGGTTCTATCAGCTCCAGCAGGCGACCTTCGCCAGCCCGAAGCGCAAATCCATCGCCGCATATGAGGAATTCGCGGCAGGCGGCGGCGATCTTTACGTCCCGACACCGGAGGAGAAGCAGGCCTTCGCCGACGCCGCACAGCCGGTCTATGACTGGTTCCAGCAAAATGTCGACGGCGGCGAGGCCGCTTTCAACGCCTTGCAGGAAGCCGTTGCCGCAGCGGAGGAAGAGATCAACGCCGCCCGCGCGGCAGATATCCAGTAATCCTGCCGATCAAACGCGTGGCACTGGCGGGACAGCCGCCAGCGCCGACCCAAGGGAAACCGCCATGACCCGGCCAGACGGTTGGACCGTATCGCTGCCCTGGCAGCCCGAGCAGGCGCAGAGCCGCAAAATCCCCGCCCAGATCGACGCGGGCGGGGATGTCAGCGTGGCGATTGGCGGCATTGGCGCAGGCGCGATCACACGCGGGGTGAATGGCGGCTTCACCCGCTGGTCGCTCAAGGCCGGACGGCTGCATGTTCAGGAATGGCCGGAGAACGGGTTTGCGCTCTGGCACGGTCCGGGCACGGCGCGCGCCTTGCGACCCGGCGCGGATGACGCGCCGCAGGGCTGGCGCTTCGATCCTGAGGGCAAACAATGCGCCCTGTTCCCGCGCGTGACGCATGAATACCTTGCAGGCGATCTGACGCTGCGCATCGACCAGCTTGCCCCGGTGCTGCCCGATCTCGGCGATGAGCGCGATCTGCCTGCCGGGCTGTTCCGGGTGACGCTGACCAATAACGGCGCTGCCCCGACCGAGGCGGCGGTGATGCTCAGCTTCCTCAATCTGATCGGCTGGTTTCAGGGCTTCGGCCCGCCCGGTCAGCACGCTGGCATCGCCGGTCAGTGGAACCGGGACATCGCGGACGGCGATCTGCGTGGCGTGCTGATGTCGCGCGACGCGGCAGAAATGGACGAAGGCGAGGGCCAGATGGTCATCGCCGCGCGTGAGACGGAAAACTGGCAGCTTTCAACGTGCCCCGCCTTCGATCCGGGGCGCGAAGGTGCCGCGTTCTGGGCGCGCTTCGACCGTGACGGCACGCTCGACGCGCCGGGTCCGGGCTGGACCAGCGGCGGCGGTTTCAGCGAGTTTCCGCCGCCCCGGCCTTGCGGCGCGATCGCCGCGAAAACCGCGCTTGCCGCTGGCCAGACACGGCAGATCGACTTGGTGCTTGCCTGGGACATGCCGGTGATCTGCTTCGGACAGGGACGCCGTCATCTCCGGCATTATACGGCGAAATGGGGCGGCGATGGCCAGAACGCCGCCGCCATCGCCGCCCATGCGCTGACCCGCGCGAATCTCTGGTTCGACGCCGCAGCGCAGTTCCATGCCCGCGCGGTCTCCGAGATCGCCGCCCCTGCCCCGGTCGCCCATCTGGCGATCAACGAGCTTTACCTGATGAATGACGGGCTGACCGTCTGGACCGCGCCACAGGACGGGGAGCCCGCGCATTTCGGGATTATCGAATGCCCCGATTATCCGCTCTACGACACGCTCGACCTGTGGGTTTATGCCTCCGCCGCCGTCTCGCGCTTCTTTCCCGACATCGCGGCGCAGGTCACGGGCGATTTCATCGCCCAGCTTCCCGTGGAGGATGCGGAGCAACGGTTCCATCTACGCTCAACCGCGCGTTTCCCGCGTCAGCTTGCCGATATGGCCCCGCATGATCTGGGCGCGCCGAATGCCGATCCGTTTATCCGGTCGAACGACTATGCCTATCAGGACAGCAGCCGCTGGAAAGACCTGAATGCCATGCTGGTGATCTGCGCATGGCGCGACATTCGCCAGGATCACAGCCTCGCGGCAAAATGGGCCGAACCGCTGCACAGGGCGATGAGCGCCCTCTCCCGCTTTGACCGCGACGGCGATTGCGTGATCGAGAATGACGGCATCCCGGATCAGACCTTCGACAATATCCCGATGAAGGGGATCAGCGCCTATTGCGGCGGGCTGTGGCTCGCTGCCGCCCGCGCCTTGTCGGAAATCAGCCGGATCGCCGGGGACGAGCTGCGTCGGGACGCATGGCTCGATATGGCGACACGCGGCGCGAAAGCCTGGCATCAGGCGCTGTGGACCGGAAGTTATTACCGCGTGGACAGCGAAGGCGCGTTTCAGGATGCGGTCTTTGCGGAGCAGCTTTATGGCCCCGGCCTCGCCCGGATGCTCGGCCTCGGTGATCTTGTCCCGGTCGAGGCGGCGCAATCCGCGCTGCGGGTCGTCCATGACCGCAATTTCCGCGCCGCTGGACAGGGGCGCGGCGTCATGGCGATGAGTTCGGCAACCCATTCATCCGCCATCTATGCGCCGAAGGGCGAAGAGGGGTTGCAATGGGATGAGGTGCTGGTCGGCTTCAACTATTCGGTGGCCGCGACCATGCGCGCTTACGGGCTGACGGCGGAGGCGGCGGAGATCATGCAGGCCCTTGCGCAGGAGCTTGGACCCCGGCGCGGGCTGCATTTCCGCACCCCTGCCGCCTTAATGGCCGATCAGCCCCGCATCCGGGCGCAGATGAATATGCGCCCGATGGGGATCTGGGCCTATGCCGATGCGGCGGAAGGCGAGCCGAAGCTGGCCGACATCCTGCCGCTCGGCGCGGTCTGATCAGCGCCGCAGCCGCTCGATCAGCGACGAGGTATCCCAGCGGGCACCGCCCATCCCCTGCACCTCCTTGTAGAACTGATCCACAAGCGCCGTGACCGGCAGGCTGACGCCGATATCGTCGGCGGTATCGAGGCAGATGCCCAGATCCTTGCGCATCCAGTCGACGGCGAAACCGTGATCGAACTCGCCCGCAGCCATAGTTTTATGGCGATTGACCATCTGCCAGCTTCCGGCGGCACCCTGGCTGATGACCTCCACCACCTTCTCGATCTCCAGACCGGAGGCCTCGGCAAAGCGCAGCGACTCGGCCAGCCCCTGCACCAGCCCGGCAATGGCGATCTGGTTGCACATCTTGGTCGTCTGGCCCGCACCGACCGGACCCATCAGCTTGCAGATCTTGGCATAGGCGTCGATCACCGGGGCGGCACAGTCGTAATCCGCCTGCGCGCCGCCGCACATCACCGAAAGCTGACCATTCTCCGCCCCGGCCTGCCCGCCGGAGATCGGGGCGTCAACATAGCCGATGCCGGTTTTCGCCGCCTCTTCCGCCAGTTCGCGGGTGACGCGGGCGGAGACCGTGGTGTGATCGACGAAGACCGATCCCTTGGCCATGCCCGCGAAAGCGCCGTTATCGCCCAGACAGACGCCGCGCAGATCGTCATCATTGCCGACACAGGCCATGACAAAATCCGCACCCTCTGCCGCCTCACGCGGGGTCGCAGCGGCCCGGCCCTTATGCTGGCCCGTCCAATCCTGCGCCTTGCTGGCCGTCCGGTTATAGACCGTGACGTCATGCCCGGCCGCGGCGAGATGCCCCGCCATTGGCCCGCCCATCACGCCAAGCCCCAAAAATGCGATTTTTGCCATGTTCTCTCCCTTTCCAGTCGCAACTTGAGGGCGTTGAAAGCCCCTGCCGCATCGCCTACACACCGCAAGACACCACCCCCCGGCCCCGCCGTCAACCGAGGCCGCGCTGCGAAGGAAGCCGCCTTTCTATGCTGACCCTGTTTCGCTGGACCCTGCGGCTGACCATCGGACTAATCATCGGGCTGCTTCTGGCTGCGATTCTGATCTGGTATTTCGCCATCCGTTCGCTGCCGGAATACGATGCCGACTATCGGGTCGAAGGCATCGGGGCCGAGGTGGAGATCGTGCGCTCGACGCAGGCCGTGCCGCATATCTTTGCGCAGAATGATCGCGACAGTTTCTTTGCCCTCGGCCTCGCCCATGCACAGGACCGGCTGTTTCAGATGACGGTGCTGCGCCGCGCGGCGCAAGGGAAGCTGTCGGAAATCTACGGCGAACGGACATTGGCGGCGGACGATCTGGTCCGGCGGCTGGAGATCGGTCGGATGGCGCGCGAATCCCTTGACGATCAGGACGAGGCGACGCGGGCCGCCCTCTCCGCCTATGCCGACGGGGTCAACGCGTGGATCGGGATCGTCAATGAAGGTGCATTGGGCCGCGGCGCGCCGGAATTTTTCCTCTTTCCCGACGAGATCACCTTCTGGCAACCCGCCGATTCGCTGGCGATCCTGAAACTCTATGCCGCTGCCACCAGTCGGCAGGTGCAGGCGGAAATCCTGCGTGCGCAATTATCTCTGGCCGCGCCCGCGCGCGGTCAGGATCTCGTCGCCGGACTTGGCGAGCCGGCACTGCCCGATTATGCCAGCCTGTTTCCGGGCACCCGCATTTCCGGCTCCGCACAGGCCGGGCTGGCGGGATGGCCGATGGACCTTGCCGGATATCTGAAACCGTTTTCGGGGCTGTCAGGCAGTGTCTTCGCCGCCGATGGCGACCGTACAACGGCAGGCGAGCCGATCCTCGCGAATGATCCGCAGGCGGCGCTTACGCTGCCCTCGCTGTGGTATCTCGCGCGGCTGCAACTGGAAACCGGCGACGTGATCGGGGCCACGATACCGGGTATTCCGGCGGTATTCTCGGGGCGCTCAACCAATCTCGCATGGGGTTTCGCCCCCGCCCAGATCGACGACGCCGATATTTTCGTCGAGGAGATCCAGCCGGGCAATTCCGATCGCTACCGCGCACCCGAAGGCTGGCGCGATTTCACCATCCGGCAGGAGATCATCCGGGTCCGGGACACGACGGATCGCGCCATCCGGCTGCGCAGCACCGTGAACGGCCCGCTTTTGCCGATGGCACCATTCGGGCTGGGATCGGTCATGCCCTACGGCCACGCCGCCGCGCTGAGCTGGACCGGGGCAAGCGGCGATGACCGCACCATGAGCGCGCTGATCGGCGTCATGCGCGCCGCCGACCGGGCCGATGCCGTTGAAGCGGCAGGTCAGTGGCTGGCCCCGGCGGCGCGGCTGACACTCGCCGATGCAGACGGGATAGACGACCGGCTGGTCGGCGGTCTGCCACAGCGCAGCCCGGAGCACGCCACGCTGGGCCGGATGCCCACGCCGGGCTGGATCG
The DNA here is from genome assembly GCF_027912675.1 of Paracoccus sp. SCSIO 75233. Lineage (NCBI taxonomy): Bacteria > Pseudomonadati > Pseudomonadota > Alphaproteobacteria > Rhodobacterales > Paracoccaceae > Paracoccus > Paracoccus sp. SCSIO 75233. The sequence continues at coordinate 1,416,964 of NZ_CP115757.1, forward strand.
AGAGCAATCGCTGGCTCGGCGTGGCACCTGCCGTATCCGGGGATCAGTCGGCAAACGGGCTGAGCCTGTACACCGGAACCCTGCCACCCCTCAGCGGCGACATGCCATTGGGCTTTGACGGCGATTCATCGCTGCGCAGCGAGTGGTTGCGGCGGCGGCTCGATGCGCGCGAAATTCACAGCCACGAGAGCTTTGTCGAAACCCAACTCGATATCGTCAGCCCTGCTGCCCGTGCGCTGCTGCCGCTGATCGGGGCGGAGCTGCGCTTCGCCGACGAACCTGCCGCCAGCGGCACGCCGGAGCGGCAGCGTCAGGACGCGCTTGACCTGCTGTTCCAGTGGGACGGTGCCATGAGCGAGCATCTGCCGGAACCGCTGATCTACGCCGCCTGGCTGGGCGCGCTGCAGGACCGGCTGATCCGTGACGAGTTGGGACCGCTCGCCGACCAGATCACCGAACTGCATCCCGGCTTCCTGGAACGTGTCTTTCGCAACCGGGGCGGCGCTGCCGAATGGTGTGACCGGGTGGCGACGGCGGATGTGGAAAGCTGCACCACGATTTCGCGGCAGGCGCTCGATCAGGCCATTCTGGACCTGACGGAGCGTTATGGCCCCGATGTCACAAGCTGGAGATGGGGCGACGCGCATGAGGCGACGCAGATCCATCCGGGTCTGGGCATCTCCTCGCGGCTCGGCTGGATCGTCAATCTGCGGCAATCCCTGTCCGGCGGCGACACGACGCTGGCCCGTGCGCCGCTGCTGGGGACCGGCGATCAGCCCTTCCGCAGTGTCGCGGCGGCAGGTTATCGCGGGATTTACGACCTCGCCGACCCGGACAGTTCGGCCTTTATCATCGCATCCGGACAATCCGGCCATCCGCTGTCGCGCCATTATGACGACCTCGCGGTTCTGTGGCGGCGTGGCGAATACGCGACCATGTCACTCGACCCGGAGCTTGCGCGGGCCGCTTCGGTCGGGATAACAAGGCTGTATCCGGCCACGAATGCGACATCTCCGGTTGCAGCGGCGGAGTAACCACGACCGTCCCGCAAATCTATCCTTGAGCATCCGTGATGACACCCGCACCACCCGAAAAGACGCCAGAGCTGATCTGTATCGGTGCCATGCTCTGGGACGTGATCGGGCGCAGCCGTGCCGTGATGGCGCCGGGCGCGGACCTGCCGGGGCGGATCGCGCATATTCCGGGCGGGGTGGCGCTCAACGTGGCGATGGCGGTCGCGAGATGGGGCATGACGCCCGCCATCCTCTCTGCCGTGGGCCGCGATGCCGAAGGCGAGGCGCTGATCGGCGCGGTCGGGAAGCATGAGGTTCTGACCGGCTATCTTTACCGCGATGGCGGCCCGACGGATGTTTATATGGCGATCGAGGACGCCGAAGGGCTGATCGCCGCCATCGCCGATGCACATTCGCTGGAAGATGCGGGCGACATGGTCCTTGCACCGATAAGGGACGGACGCCTCGCCTCTGCCGCAGCGCCCTGGGCCGGGGTGGCAGTGATAGACGGCAATCTGACGACGCAGCAACTCGCGCTGATCGCAGCCGAGCCCGGGCTGGCCGGTGCCGATCTGCGCATCGTGCCCGCCAGCCCCGGCAAGGCGGAGCGGCTGGAACCCCTGATCGGGGTCGAAAACGGCTGTTTCTACCTCAACCGGTTCGAGGCCGAGATTCTGGCCGGTCGCGATCTGCCCGATGCCCCGGCTGCGGCGCGCGCCATGCTGGAACGTGGCATGAAACGGGTTATCGTGACGGATGGCGGGGGCATGGTGGCGGATGGTCTTGCGGGACGTGATATGATCGTCGCAGCGCCGCCGCACGTGGCGATCAACCGCGTCACCGGCGCAGGCGACAGTTTTCTGGCCGCGCATCTGGCCGCAGAACGCGACAAGGCAGATCGCCAGACCGCATTGACACGCGCGGCAGAGGCCGCCTCGGCCCATGTTTCGGGAAAGGACATGCCATGATTGATTTTATCGAACTCTCGGCGGAGGTCGCGGCGGCGAAGCAGGAGAAAGCCCCTGTCGTGGCGCTTGAATCGACGATCATCACACATGGGATGCCCTATCCGCAAAATCTCGACATGGCCCGCAAGGTCGAGGCGGAAATCAGGGCGCACGGCGCAGTTCCCGCGACGATTGCCGTGATCGACGGCAAGATCCGCATCGGCCTGGACGACGCGGCAATGGAGCGGCTGGCGAAAACCCCGCAAGCGCAGGTGATGAAACTGTCCCGCGCCGATCTGGCGGTCTGTATCGCCGCAGGCCGGACCGGGGCCACGACTGTCGCCGCGACGATGATCTGCGCCCATCTGGCCGGGATCGGGGTATTCGCGACCGGCGGCATCGGCGGCGTTCACCGGGGCGCGGAAAACAGCTTCGACATCTCCGCAGATTTGCAGGAACTGGCACAAACTCCAGTCACAGTGATCTGCGCCGGGGCCAAGGCGATCCTCGACCTGCCCAAAACGCTTGAAGTGCTGGAAACGCTGGGTGTGCCTGTCATCGCCTGTGGGCAGGACCAGCTTCCGGCCTTCTGGTCGCGCGATTCCGGGCTGCGCGCACCCTTGCGCATGGACGACCCGGCGGACATCGCAAACGCCGCCGCGGCGCGGGCGGCACTGAACATCCCCGGTGGCCAGCTTATAGCCAACCCGATCCCGGCGGAGGCGGAAATCCCGCGCGCCACGATCACCCCGATCATCGAGCAGGCGCTTGCCGACGCCGCCCGGCACCGGATCGCGGCGAAAGCCGTGACGCCGTATCTGCTGCAACGGATCTTCGAACTGACAGAGGGCCGGTCGCTGGAGGCGAATATCGCACTCGTGCTGAATAATGCGCGCCTCGGGGCACAGATCGCCAGAGAGGTGAATAAGTTGCATCTCGGCACTTGACCGCCGCCGTTCCGGGTCTAAGCATCGCGGGGAAGGACGCGAGCAAATGAATCATGACGACCCCTCCCGCCAGACCAGATTGCTGCGCCGCCGCAGCGGTCCGCTGGCCACGATGCGCACGTCATTCCTGACCGGGCTGATCGTCGTCGCCCCCATCGGGATCACCGTCTGGCTGATCTGGACGCTGACCGGCTGGATGGACAGTTGGGTTTTGCCACTGATCCCGCCCCGCTGGCGGCCAGAGCAATATATCGGCATCGACCTGCGCGGGCTGGGTGTGCTGGTGTTTCTGCTGTTCACCCTGCTCATCGGCTCCATCGCACGCGGCTGGATCGGACGGGCGGTCATCGGTTCGGGCGAGGCGCTTTTCGCGCGGATGCCGATCATCGGGGCAATCTATGGCGGCATCAAGCAGATCGCGGAAACCATTCTCAGCCAGGGCGACGGCAAATTCGACCGTGCCTGCCTTGTCGAATATCCGCGCCGCGGCACCTGGGGTCTGGGCTTCATCGCCGGCCCGGCAAAGGGAGAAATCTCGCGCACCGCCGCGCTGCGCGGTCAGGGCAAGTTCCTCGCCGTGTTCGTGCCGACGACGCCCAACCCGACCTCCGGCTTTCTGCTGTTCGTGCCGGAGCAGGACGTCCATATCCTCGACATGACGCCGGAGGAGGCCGCGAAGCTGGTCATCTCGGGCGGTCTGGTCTACCCGCCAGAGGCAACGCGCGGAAACAACGCCGAAAAATCGACCGAATCCCGCTGATTGAGGTCATCGGCATGCTGCTCGATGAACGCATGCGCCGATTCACGTCCTGCATTGAACATGCGGTCCAACATGCCGGGATCAGGCATGATTTTGCTGCGCGCGTTCAGGTCGTTCATCAACGTGTCATCAAGGATCATATGCATCAGCACATTCTTCATGACCCTGCCCTGAAGCCTGTCTTCGTCATGCAACCGCTTCACGAAATTGATCGCGCGCAATTCCGCCAGCAAGGCCGAGTTGAAGCTGATCTCATTGACCCGATCCGCGATTTCGGCAGGCGTTTTCGGCACATCGTCGCGCCGCATCGGGTTGATGTTCACGATCACGATATCACGCGGCAGGTCCGGGTGATAAAGCGGCCAGAGCGACGGATTGCCCGAATATCCGCCATCCCAGTAGGATTCCATCTGTCCGGTGACCGGATCATGCAGCTTCACGGCGCGGTAAATCGTCGGCAGGCAGGCTGACGCAAGGATCGCGTCTACCGTAACCTCCTTGTCGCGGAAAACCCGCGTCTGCCCGGTCCTGACATTGGTCGCGTTCACGAAAATCCGGGTTTCGCATTTTCCGCCGAATTCGGGATAGGGCAAGGTGCGCAGAATGCTGCGCAGCGGGTTGGTGTAGAACGGTCCGTAATCATAGGGGCTGAACAGCCGCGTCATGCTGTCGAACCAGGCGAAAGGGCTGAACGTCTCTGTCAGCCGCTCCATATGGCGGGGCACCGGGAACACCGAATGCAGCCAGCGCACGATACGGGAATCGCTGACCTGCCCGACCTCGTTCCAGACATGGCGCAGGTTCTGCCGTGCCGCCTCCCGTGCCTGACGCCCTTTCGCCGACGCCATCCCGGCCTGAAGCGCGGCACCGTTCAGCGCCCCTGCCGAGGTGCCGCTGATTGCCGCCAACTCCAGCCATTCTTCATCCAGAAGCCGGTCGAGCACACCCCAGGTGAACGCCCCGTGCGAGCCGCCACCCTGCAGCGCGAGGTTTATTCGGCGCCGTTCCATGATCCTGTCCCGCTGTTTTGTTTCTTCCCGCCGTTGTTAGGACGAAACCGGCAGCGGCGGCAACCTTATCGGGCAAGGCTGCATCGGCGCGGCACCGCCGGACCCGGACCGCAAGAGAAACAATTCCCCGCTTTTTCGCGTTGTGCTGTGGGAGAACGCGAAAAACAGGAGGAAACGAATATGACCGTTGCACGTATCACTGAAATCTCCGCGACCTCGAAAACCGGCTTTGAGGATGCGGTGAAGCAGGGGCTCAAGCGCGCGCATGAAACGCTGCGCAACGTCAAGGGCGCCTGGGTCAAGGAACAACTCGTCGAATGCGATGACGGCGAGATCACCGAATATCGCGTCAATATGATGGTGACGTTCATTCTCGACGACTGAACCCGCCCATCCCGGCGCGGATGCGCGTCTGAAGCCCCGTGGCGACAGGCTGCGGGGCTTTTTATATCGGCTTGTCGTCCGTCAGGCTCGGCTTTTTTCGGCAGGCATCACATTTAATGTATCCAACGCGTGGCAATGCGCCGCAGCGGGGTTGGCGTTTGCCGACAAAAGGACTAATTTTCAGGCGCGAACTGAAATAATGCCGGAAAAATCGAATGGTTCCTCACGTCGCTCAGGCAGCGAGAAATTCCGTATTGCTGCGTCACCTGCCGGACGAGCTTTGCCGCAGGCTGCTGGATGGCGCGACGGAGCGCAAGGTGGCGAACGGGGAGACGATTTTTGTCCAGGGCGAGCCAGCCGATGCGGTTTTTCTGATCATCGAGGGCTGGGTGAAACTGTTCCGCGTCTCCACCGGCGGGGCGGAGGCGGTCGTGGCGATCCTTGCCCGCAACCAGAGCTTCGGCGAGGCCGTGGCGCTGCGCGATCAGCCTTACCCGGTCTCGGCAGAAGCGATTGCGGATACCCAGCTTCTGCAGATCGACGGCAGATGGCTGCGTCGTCAGTTGATGTCGGACCCCGAGCTTGCCGTCAGCCTGCTGGCCGCCAGCTATGTGCATCTGCATGCGCTTGTCGGCCAGGTCGAGCAGCTCAAGGCCCGCTCCGGCGTGCAGCGGCTGGCGGAGTTTCTGGTCAAGCTGGCCGATCAGGATGGCCCCGCGTGTCAGGTCGCCCTGCCCTATAACAAGGTTCTGATCGCGGGCCATCTGGGCATCCAGCCCGAAAGCCTGTCACGCGCCTTCGCCCGGCTGCGCAGCCATGGCGTACGGATGGACGGCAACAAGGCCGTCATCGACGATATCGAGAAGCTCCGCGAAATCGCCAGCCAGGACAAGGGCCAGCCCTGGCAGCGATAGCGGCGCTGGTTCATGCCGCGTCGGGTTTGCCATCCGCCCTCGGCGCGAAGAAGATCGGCCACAGCGCGGCGAGGTACAGCGCAAACGCCGCGATCCACAGCAATCCCGACAGGATGATCCCGGTCTCATAGAACTGCGCGGGCCAGGCGGATGCCGCCCATCTCAGCAGGGCGGAGACCGGCAGCAGCGCATAACCAAGCGCGACCGGCCCCGGTGCCACCAGTTCCCGCCCGGAATGGCCAAGGCTGGCGCGGCTCATCACAGCCAGCGTCATGCCGCCAATCGCACCAATGGCGAGGATATGCAGCGCCCCGGTCTCCGACCCGATCCCGAACATCGAAAGCCCCCACAGCGCCAGCCCAAGCGCCAGCATCGCGTAACCCAGATGCAGCGCCCAGACGATCGGCTGATCCCGCATCCGCCAGCCCGCCCAGCCACAAAGCCGCAGGAACGCGACCGGACCGGCCAGAAGCGCCAGAACCCCGGCAAATCCGTCCGGCAGGCCAAGCAGCACGCTCAAAGCCGCTGCAATCGGCAGGACCACCCCAAGACGGTCGATTGCGACCGGGATTTTCGGCATCTCCGCCGCCCGCCCCGCACGCAGCAGCGCATTGCGGGTGAAGGCGGGCGTCACCCGGCCACCAAGGGCTGCGATCATTGCCGCAATCGTCAGAAGCCCGCCACGCAGACCCTGCCACTCGGTCCCGGCGACGCCGATCCAGTCCAGATGCACCAGCAGATTTCCGGTCCAGACCATGCTGAGCAGCAGCAGAAACATCATGTTCTGCGGTTTCGGCCGCGCCAGAAGCTGGGTCAGCACCTTGGCGGCCAGCACCGGCAGGAACGCCAGATCGACGATGGCGACCACAACCGGCGGCAATTGCGGCGCGATCCAGACCGCGAAACGCCCCGCCAGCCACAGGCTGAACACGATGGCGATAAAGCGTTCCGGTGCCGCGCGCGCCCCGGTCCAGTTCGGCACCGCGGTCAGAAAGAACCCGCCAAGTGCTGCTGTCGCATAGCCGAAAATCATCTCATGGGCATGCCAAAGCTGCGGCGTCCCCCCGGGTCCGGCCATGTCGAGGCCCATGAACTGGCCCGACAGCCACAGCGTCCAGACCGCAACCGACAACACGGCCCAAAGACCCGCTGCCCAGAAAAACACCCGCCACCCGGCGCGAAACAGATTTGCAGGAGAATTGGTCATACCGGCTCCACTCCATCACTCGGACTGGCATCAGACTGGTCAGGCCGGATTTGCCGCGATCCCTTGCCACGCCGGACAGGCTCACCCCCTAAACGACACGGCACGGACACACAGCAGAACCGACATGACGGGCTCGTCCATTCCGCGACCAATCTGCCCCGGACCGGCTTTCGCGACCTTAACAACGGTCAAGCTGCTTTGCCGCTTTCCATTGCCGTGGCGCCGTGCATGATCGCCGGTCATGGCTGATCTGATTCTGATTTTCGTGGCCGGGGTTTTCGGCGGGTTGTTGAATGCGATTGCAGGCGGGGGAACGTTCATCACCTTTCCCGCCCTCGTCTTTATCGGCGTGCCGGAGATCGTCGCGAATGCGACCTCAACCGTCGCGGCGATGCCCGGCTATCTGTCGGCGGCCATCGGGTTTCGGCGCGATATTGCGGAGCTGGACCGGGCGCTGCTGCTGCGGCTGACCGGCTGGACCATGCTTGGCGGGGCCATCGGATCGGGGCTCTTGCTGATCTCCTCCAACGCTGCATTCGCGGTGCTGGTGCCGTTTTTGCTGCTGGGTGCGACGCTGGTGTTCCTGCGTGGCGCGCAGGTTCGGGAATGGGCGGCACGGCGGCGCGGCGCGGTCACGGCCTTCGGGGCCGGGTCGATGGTGCCGGTGGCAATCTATGGCGGCTATTTCAACGGCGGGCTGGGCATCGTCCTGCTGGCGCTGTTCGCGATGTGGGGGATGACCAATCTGCATGTCATGAACGGGCTGAAATCCTGGCTGAGCTTCGCGCTCTCGGTCGTCTCGCTGGCGATTTTCGCCTCGGGCGGCAAGATCGTCTGGATCCCGGCCATCGTCATGGCGCTTGGCACGATCATTGGCGGGCTGGCAGGCGCGCCGGTTTCGCGGCGCATCCCGATGCCGGCGCTGCGTATCCTGATCGCCGCTGTCGGCTTTGGCATGACCGCCGTATTCCTGTGGCGGCTGATCGCCTAAGCCGCTGCGGCGTAATCGCGGATCCGGGCCACCATAGCCCGCAACCCGTTGGACCGCTGTGCCGACAGATGTTCGTCCAGACCCAGCCGCGCCAGCTCCGCGCCCGCATCGACATCCGCAACCTCGGCCACGGGACGCCCGGCGTAAAGCGCATGAACGACTGCGATCAGCCCGCGCACGATCAGCGCGTCGCTGTCACCGATGAAATCGAACCGGCCATCATCGACCTTCGGCACGATCCAGACCTGACTCGCACAGCCCTCGACCTTGCTGGTCTTGGTCTGCAGGGCCGGGTCCATCTGCGGCATCGCCTTGCCAAGCTCGATCAGGTGGCGATAGCGATCTTCCCAGTCATCCAGAAATTCGAATGTCTCGACGATGTCTTCGAAAGCGGTCGTACTCATCATGCGCCCTCCTTGGCGGCGCGTCCCTGCTAGCGCGGCACGGCGGCAAGGTCAAAGAGGCTTTGCGCCCTGCCCGTCAATCGCCTATCACAGGGGGCGATACGACCTGTGGAGAGATCATGCGCGCAGCGACCCTTGCCCTGACCCTTGGCACCGTTCTGGCCATCACCGGCTGTTCCCGAATTGGCAGCGACAGCGGGCTGAACCCTCTGGGCTGGTTCGGCGGCTCGCGCCCGGCCGCAACGCTTGAACCGGAGGGCGGATGGGCCACGCCGGAACGCGATGCGCGCCAGCCCGTACCGCAGATCCTTTCCGTCGAGATGGAACCGATGAATGAAGGCCAGATCCTGCTGGTCCGGGCCTTCGCGCCGGTCAAGGGCTGGTACGATCTGGAACTGATCACCGAAGAGCTGCAACCGGCGGGCCAGCTTCGCCCTGACGGGTTCGGCGTGCTGCGGCTGGTTCTGGTCGGCAACCCGCCGGCGGCGGAGGAAGCCACGCTGCCGCTGGCCGCAAACCCGCAGGTGGATATTCTGAACATCGCCCTGCCGGTTTCGACCATCGAGCTGTCGCGGATCCGCGAAATCCAGATCCGCTCCGCGCGCGGCGTGACGACATTGCGCCCCTAAAGCGGCTTCTTGAACCCGATATGGCTGGGTTCATAGCCCAGCCTTTCATAGAACCGATGCGCATCGGCGCGGGCTGCGTTGCTGGTCAACTGCATCAGCCGCGCCCCGCCTGCGCGCGCCCGGGCCTCCGCATCGGCCATCAGCGCCGCACCGGCACCCTGCCCCCGCAAAGCCGCGTCGACACGCACCGCCTCGATCTGCGCCCGCCGGGCGGCGGTCAGCGACAGGCCGGAGATCAGGGTGAGTTGATAGGTGGCGACGATGCGCCCCTCAGCCTCACCGACATAGAGCATATTGCCGCCCTCGGCCTGCATGGCGTCGAAAGCGGCGAGATACGGGGCGGGATCACGGCTCTCGCGCCCCCGTCCCAGCATATCGTCGCTCAGAAGCGCCACGACCGCGGCCACGTCATCGCGCGTCGCTGGCCTGAAATCTATCACGCCGACGCGGCGATGAACTGGCGGATCAGGTCGGGGTCTTTCTGCCCCGGCGCGGATTCGACGCCCGAGGACACATCGACAATGCGGGTGCCGGTCAGGCGGATCGCCTCGCCCACATTCTTAGGCGTAAGCCCCCCCGCCAGCATCCACGGTGTCAGCCATTTGCGGCCTACCAGCAAGCGCCAGTCGAAGGGCAACCCGTTGCCGCCCGGCAGAACCGCGTCTTTCGGGGCTTTCGCATCGACCAGCAGCAGATCCGCGACCAGCCCGTAATCCCAAAGCGCATCGAGATCGTCCGGCCCGGCCACGCCAACCGCCTTCATGACCGGCAGCCCGGTCAGCGCCTTGACCTCCGTCACCCGCTCCGGCGTCTCCGCCCCGTGAAGCTGCACGATGTCGAGGGGGACCACGTCCAGAACCGACCGCAGCAGATCATCATCGGGGTTCACAAACAGCCCGACACGCGCGACACCGGTCGGCACGTCGACAGCCAAGGCGGCAGCATCCTCCGGGCTGACATAGCGCGGCGATTTCGGAAAGAAGTTGAAGCCGAGATAAGCCGCCCCGGCCCCGACCGCCGCCGCGATATGGTCAGGCCGCGTCAGCCCGCAGATCTTGACCTGCGCCAAGGCTCAGCGGGTCGCAGGCAGGGTGCTGCCCGGTGCCGGCTCGGCAGAGGGGACGGGCTTGGGCTTGTCGAGGATCGCCTTGACCTCGTCACGCGGGGCATTGTGGGTATCGCGGAGCGACCCGACCTCGCGCTGAAGCTGGGCCACCTCTTCCTTGCGGCGCGCGGCCTCGCTGCGGATATGCGCCTCGCGCAGCCATTCCCAGATCAGGCCGATGACGATCCCGAACAGGATCGCCAGAAAAATGACCAGGAACAATGGGATGGTGATCTGCCACCCGCCCCAGAAATACTGCTCCAACCCTTCAGGCACGGCGCGCACCGTAACGGTACCGCGATTGGCCAGTGCAATCCCCACCAGAATAATGGCGAGCACGGCGACGAAGAGAAGGCGGATAAAGCGCATGGTATTCCCCGGATCGAATGAAGATCAGCTGGTTACAGCATGTGCCAGATCACGCGTCGTCATTCAACCTGTCACGCAGCAGCTTGCCGGTCTTGAAGAACGGGACATGCTTTTCCTCGACCGGCACGGATTCGCCCGTGCGGGGGTTTCTGCCAACCCGCGCATCGCGCCGCTTGACGGAAAACGCGCCAAAACCGCGCAGCTCCACACGCTCGCCACGCGCCATCGCGTCGATGATTTCGTCAAAAATGGTCGAGACAATCCTGTCCACGTCCCGTTGAACGAGATGCGGATTCTCTTCCGCGATTTTCTGAATAAGCTCTGAACGAATCATTCTTCCCCCGTACATTAACCGCAAGCGAGCCCATTACAAACTCGCAACACTTGTAAGTCAGAAACGCGAAAGTATTCATTTGGTTGCAGAAAAATAGCCATAATTTGCCCCATATGTCAAAAAAAGAAGCCCCCGCCAATCTGCGGGGACCTCTTTCAGTGTGTAAAGCGGCGGAAAATACCGCCTGTCGGCCTTATTCGCGGCTCTTGAGCGCGGCGCCCAGAATATCGCCGAGCGAGGCACCGGAATCGGAGCTGCCATATTGTTCGACGGCTTCTTTCTCTTCCGCGATCTCGCGGGCCTTGATCGACAGGCCCAGACGGCGCGACTTGGCGTCGACATTGGTGACGCGCACGTCGACCTTGTCGCCCACGCCGAAGCGCTCCGGACGCTGGTCCTGACGGTCGCGGGCCAGATCGGACCGGCGGATGAAGGATTTCGCGCCGTTATATTCGACCTCGATCCCGCCATCTTCGATCGCGGTCACTTCGACGGTGATGACGTCGCCACGCTTCACGCCTTCTACGGCTTCGGCCATGGCTTCGTTTTCAAGCGCCTTGATCGACAGCGAGATACGCTCTTTCTCGATATCGACTTCCTGAACGACAGCTTTCACGACATCGCCCTTGCGGAAGTCCTGAATGGCGTCCTCGCCACGGGCATCCCAGGAAATGTCGGACAGGTGAACCATGCCGTCGATTTCGCCGTCGAGACCGACGAACAGACCGAATTCGGTGATGTTCTTGACCTCGCCCTCGATCTGGGTGCCGGCCGGGTGGGTTTCGGCGAAGACTTCCCACGGGTTGCGCATGGTCTGCTTGAGACCAAGGCTGACGCGGCGCTTGGCTTCGTCGATTTCCAGCACCATGACGTCGACTTCCTGAGAGGTCGAGACGATCTTGCCGGGATGGACGTTCTTCTTGGTCCAGCTCATTTCGGAGACGTGGACCAGACCTTCGATGCCCGCTTCCAGTTCGACGAACGCACCGTAATCGGTGATGTTGGTCACGCGGCCCTGATGGACGGAGCCGATCGGGAATTTCTCGCCGACCGAATCCCACGGATCGGCCTGAAGCTGCTTCATGCCAAGGCTGATGCGGTGGCTGTCGCGGTTGATCTTGATGACCTGAACCTTGACGGTTTCACCAATCGACAGGATTTCCGACGGGTGGTTGACCCGGCGCCAGGCCATGTCGGTGACATGCAGCAGGCCGTCAACGCCGCCGAGATCGACGAAGGCACCGTATTCGGTGATGTTCTTGACCACGCCGTCAACCGTCTGGCCTTCGGTGAGGTTGGAGATGACTTCCGCACGCTGTTCGGCACGGCTTTCTTCCAGAATGGCGCGGCGCGAGACGACGATATTGCCACGGCGGCGGTCCATTTTCAGGATCTGGAAGGGCTGTTTCAGACCCATCAGCGGGCCAGCGTCGCGCACCGGGCGGACATCGACCTGAGAGCCGGGCAGGAAGGCCACGGCACCGCCCAGATCGACGGTGAAGCCGCCCTTGACGCGACCGAAGATGGCGCCATCGACGCGCTCTTCCGCAGCATAGGCTTTTTCGAGACGGTCCCACGCCTCTTCACGGCGGGCTTTCTCGCGGCTGATCGAGGCTTCGCCGCGGGCGTTCTCGACGCGGTCCAGATAAACTTCGACCTCGTCGCCGACGCTCAGATTGGCGTCCTCGCCGGGATTGGAGAATTCTTTCAGCTCGACGCGGCCTTCCATTTTGTAGCCAACGTCGATGATGGCCTGTCCGGCCTCAATGGCAATAACCTTGCCTTTAACGACAGACCCCTCGTTCGGGGTGTCGATGTCGAGGCTCTCATTGAGCATCGCCTCGAAGTCTTCCATGCTTGCGCGTTCAGCCATAAGCTTTCGTTTTCCTTTACATTGATTAACTGGCCTGACGGTTGGCTCCGCCGGTCTTTATGAGGCCTTTCGGAACGACAAAGGGTCGAGGCAATGGCCCGACCCGGTCAAAATCGGCCTGTTCTGGCCATGTCATCCGAACGACTTGGCCGCGCATATACGCACAGATCGCGGCAATCACAACCCCGTAACCTGCGTTTCAGGCAGGAAAACACGGGTTTCGGCAGGGTTTCGCCGGGGTTTGGCCGGGGTTTCGCCGGATCAGCCGCGCCGCGCCTCGACCTCGGCCACGGCAATCGCCACGGCCTCGTCAATCGTCATGTCGGTGGTGTCGAGCGTGATCGCATCCTCCGCCGCCAGCAAAGGGGCGGTCTGGCGCGATGAATCGCGGGCGTCGCGTTCGCGCAATGCGGCCAGCGTCTCCGCCGGGTCGGCCCCGATTTCCGCCGCACGCCGCCGCGCCCGGACCGCATCAGAGGCGATGACATAAAGCTTGAGCCGGGCATCGGGGCAGATCACCGTGCCGATGTCGCGCCCGTCCAGCACCGCGCCCGGCTCCTGCACGGCGAAGCGGCGCTGAAACTCCACCAGAGCCTGCCGGACCTCGGGGATCGCTGCCACCCGGCTGGCCGCCTGCCCGGCCTCGTTGCTGCGCAGATCGGGGCGCTCCAGATCCGCCGGCACAAGCGAGCGGGCCACAGCAACCGCATCGCCACCTTTTGCCCCGACCGCCCGATACAGAAGCCCCGTGTCGAGGTGATGAAAGCCGTAGCGCCGCGCCAATGCGCGGGCGATGGTGCCCTTGCCGGACGCTGCGGGCCCGTCGATGGCAATCGTGAACGGCATATCGACCTCATGTGGCTTTCGGCGGGTCTGCCACGGGAAAGGCATGATGCGCAACGCAAAACGCCGGCCCCGTCATGGGACCGGCGTTCTGAAGCTATGAAACGGGATCAGTTTCCGCCGAGGGTCTTGGCGACCTCTGCCGCGAAATCTTCCTCTTTCTTCTCGATGCCTTCACCGACGCCCATGCGCACGAAGGAGAGGACTTCGACGCCGCCATCCTTCGCAGCCTGCGCCACGGTCACATCGGGGTTCACGACGAATTTCTGGCCCAGCAGGGTCACTTCCTCGAAGAACTTGGCCATGCGGCCCTTGATCATGTTCTCGATGATGTTTTCCGGCTTGCCGGATTCGCGCGCCTGCTCGGTCAGGACCGATTTCTCACGCTCAACCAGCGCCGGGTCGAGATCGGCTTCCGACAGCGAGGCCGGGTTGGTCGCGGCGATATGCATCGCGATCTGCTTGCCGATTTCGGGGTTGTTGCCCTTCAGCGCAACCAGAACGCCGATCTTGCCCATGTCCGGCGCGGCGGCGTTGTGGACATAGGAAACCACGCTTTCGCCCTCGACCGCAGCCATACGGCGCAGATCCATCTTCTCGCCGATCTTGGCGACGGCATCGGTCACGACTTCGCTGACCGGCTTGCCGTTCAGCTGCGCGTCACGCAGCGCCTCGGTCGAATCGACGCCCAGAGCGGTCTGCGCGATACCGGCGACCATCTTCTGGAATTCTTCGTTTTTCGCCACGAAGTCGGTTTCCGAGTTCACCTCGACCGCGACGCCCTTGCCACCCTCGACAGCAACCGCGACCAGACCTTCCGCGGCGATGCGGTCGGCTTTCTTGGCGGCTTTCGCCAGACCTTTGGTGCGCAGCCAGTCAACGGCGGCTTCCATGTCGCCGTCATTTTCGGTCAGCGCCTTCTTGGCGTCCATCATGCCTGCGCCGGTGGTTTCGCGCAGCTCTTTCACCATCTGAGCGGTAATCGCCATGTGGCTTCTCCTTCTATGAAGATCGGACGGGACATAGCCCCGCCCGGTAACAGTTCCGTAACGCGTAGGCGTCAGGCGTCCGATTCAGCGGCAACAGTTTCAGCCGCTGCGGTTTCTTCGGTTTCCAGCTCTTCTTCCGGGGCTTCGGCCAATGCGCCGATATCGACGCCAGCCGCGCCCATCTGAGCCGACATGCCGTCAAGTGCCGCGCGGCTTGCCAGATCGCAGTAAAGCGCGATGGCACGGGCTGCGTCGTCATTGCCCGGGATGACGTAATCCACACCCTCGGGCGAGCAGTTGGTGTCGACCACGGCCACGACCGGGATGCCGAGTTTCCTGGCTTCCGCGATGGCGAGGTCTTCCTTGTTCACGTCAACGATGAACAGCAGATCCGGCAGGCCGCCCATTTCGCGGATCCCGCCCAGCGAGGCCTGAAGCTTGGCCTGTTCACGCTCAAGCTGGAGACGCTCTTTCTTGGTCAGGCCTTCGGCGCCCTGCTCCATCGTCTCATCGATGGTTTTCAGGCGGCTGATCGACTGCGAAACGGTTTTCCAGTTGGTCAGCGTACCGCCGAGCCAGCGGTGATTCATGTAGAACTGCGCCGAGCGTTCCGCCGCATCCGCGATCGGCTTCTGCGCCTGACGCTTGGTGCCGACGAACAGAACCCGGCCGCCCTTGGCGACGGTGTCGCGGACGACTTGCAGCGCCTGATCCAGCATCGGAACGGTCTGCGTCAGGTCGAGAATGTGAATGCCGTTGCGGTCGCCATAGATGTATTGCGACATCCGCGGGTTCCAGCGTTGCGTCTGGTGACCGTAGTGAACGCCAGCTTCAAGCAGCTGACGCATGGAGAAATCGGGAAGCGCCATGTCCATTTCCTTTCCGGTTTGCGCCTTGGCAGAGGATTTCAGGGTCGCCCCCAACCGGTGGACCAGACCGGGATGTCTCCCCGGAAGGCCCGCCTCTGCCTGTGAAGTGGGGTGGCATTTAGGCGATCCCCGGCGGTTTGGCAAGCCCCGGTCGCAGCGGGCGGGCCAGAACGCGGCGATCATTCAAATTTTATATAGTTTTCCGCCCCTCAGCGGAAGGCGGGCGGGGGTTTCCGATCCGCGATCAACCGAAGCTTAACCCGGCCCGGATAAAACTGCTGAAACAGACCGAGTGGAGGGATTCTCATATGCGGCATTCTTGCCAGATCAGGCGTCAGGGCGCCGGATTGCCATGACCTGCGTTCTCAAACTGCCCGACCGGCTGGATATTTCCGCCGCAAAACCGCTGTCGCGGGACATCGCCGCCATGACGGGCGATGTGACGCTGGATGCCTCCGAAGTGCGTCTGCTGGGCGGGTTATGCCTGCAGGTGCTGCTTGCGGCCCGGCAGAAGGCGCAGTCGACGGGACGACAATTTCGGATCGTGAACCCTTCGGAGGATTTCACGGCGGCCCTGACGCAGTTCGGCATCCGCCCCGGCCAGCTGATCGACGGAGAAGACGGATGAGCCTCAGCGTGCTTGCGGTCGATGACAGCCGCACCATGCGCGACATGCTGCGCATATCGCTCGTCAGCGCCGGGATGGAGATCACCACTGCCGAAGACGGGCTGGACGGGTTGGAAACGCTGGAGACGTTGCAGCCCGATGCGATCATCTCTGATGTGAATATGCCGCGCATGGACGGGTTCGCCTTCATCGAGGCGGTGCGCCGGATCGACCGGCTGCGCGCGACGCCGATTCTGATGCTGACCACTGAAAGCGCGCCGGAGATGAAGGCGCGGGCGCGCAATGCCGGGGCCACAGGCTGGATCGTGAAACCGTTCGACCCGCAAAAGCTGGTCGCCGCGCTTCATATGGTGACCGGGTAAGGGGGTGTCTGATGAGCAATGATCCGATGGCAGAAATCCGAGCTTCGTTCTTTGTGGAATGCGAGGAATTGCTGGAGAGCCTTCAGGATGCGCTGATCGCGCTGGATGACGGCACCGGCAATACCGAGACGGTGAATGTGGTGTTTCGCGCCGTCCATTCGATCAAGGGCGGCGCCGGTGCGTTCGGGCTGGATGCGCTGGTGGGTTTCGCGCATCGCTATGAAACCGTCATGGATGAGCTGCGCGCCGGCAGGCTGGAGGTGACGCCGGACGCGGTCAAGCTGCTGTTTCAGGCGGCGGATATGCTGCAGGACCATGTCCGCGCCGCACGGGATGATGAGGCCGCACCGGAGGGGGCGGAGGAAGTTCTGGTCCGGCTTGAGGCGTTGCTGGGCGATCAGGCTGGTGCGGCGGAGGACGAATTGGAGTTCAGCCCCGCCGGATTGGTGCTGGATTTCGGAGAGACGGAGGCCGCGCCGGAACCGGAGGAACCCGTCTGGCAGCTTCGCTTCACCCCACAGGCGGGGCTTTATGCCAGCGGCAACGAAACCCTGCTGATCCTGCGCAGCCTGTCGCATTTGGGCGAGGTGCAAGTCACATGCGAGATCCCGGCGGATCTGCCCGCCCCGACCGGGGAGAACGCGGAAACGCCGCTGCTGTCGTGGACGGTGACGCTGATGGGCGATGTGACGCGAGCGGATATCGAGCAGGTTTTCGATTTCGTCGCGGATGTCTGCGATCTGGAGATTTCGCAAACGGCATGGGCCGGGGAACGCGCGGCGTTGGCCGCTGCGCCGTCGCCTGTCGAGGCGCGTCAGGAAAACGCCGCCGCTTCATCGGGCGGCGCAGCGCCCCCAGAAACGCTGCCGGAGAATGTCACACCGATTTCTCCCCTTCCGGCGGACAAGCCCGCCAGCGCGTCAAGCGCCAAGCCGAATATTCCCTCTGCGACGGTGCGCGTCGATCTGGAGAAGATCGACCGGCTGGTCAACCTTGTGGGCGAGCTGGTCATCAATCAGGCCATGCTGGCGCAGAGCGTCGACGAGGCCGGGATCGGTCATCACCCGGAGGTTCTGGCCGGGCTGGAATCCTTCATGAGCCTGACGCGGGATATTCAGGAAAGCGTCATGATGATCCGCGCCCAGCCGGTCAAATCACTGTTTCAGCGCATGGGACGGATCGTCCGCGAAGCCTCTCTGAGCGTCGGCAAGCAGGTCAGGCTGCGGACCGAGGGCGAATATACCGAGGTCGACAAGACCGTGATCGAGGGGCTAGCCGAGCCGCTGACCCATATGATCCGCAATGCCGTCGATCACGGGCTGGAAACGCCGCAGATCCGCCGCGATTGCGGCAAACCCGCCGAGGGGGTCATTACGCTGTCGGCCAGCCATCGCGCGGGTCGGGTCATGATCGAGCTGGAGGATGACGGGGCCGGGATCAATCGCGGCAAGGTGCGCGATATTGCCGTCCGCAAAGGGCTGGTGGCGGAAACAGCGCAGCTGAGCGATGCGGAGATCGACAATCTGCTGTTCCTGCCCGGATTTTCGACGGCGGATCAGGTGTCGTCGCTGTCGGGCCGGGGTGTCGGCATGGATGTCGTCAAAAGCGCGATCACCGGGCTTGGCGGGCGGGTTTCGATCACCAGCGCGCCCAGGGTCGGCACGAAATTCTCGATCTCGCTGCCGCTGACGCTGGCAGTGCTGGACGGGATGGTCGTGCAGGCTGCCGGGCAGACGCTGGTTGTGCCGCTTTCCGCGATTATCGAGACGGCAAAGCTGCGCGACGCCACCATTCAGCGCATCGCCGCCGGGGGTGAGATGATGCAGATCCGGGGCGAGTTCGTGCCGCTTCTGGATCTCGGCCAGCGGCTCGGCTTCCGCGCCGGGCGCGGCGGTGCCGATCCGGGGGCGGATCAAGGGATCGTGCTGCTGATTGCCGAGGATGACGGACGCCGCGCGGCGCTGATCGTGGATGCGATCATGGAACAGCGTCAGGTCGTCATCAAAGGGCTGGGGCAGAGCTACGGCAATATTCCCGGCGTCGCCGCCGCGACCATCCTTGGCGACGGTCAAATCGCGCTGATCCTCGATCCGGCGGATCTGGTCCGGTCGGGCAGCGCATCTTCTTCACAGGATCTGAAAGCAGTTGGATAAGATAATGATCAAGAACGCAGACGAAGCCGCCGAGCATGATCTGGAACTGCTGTCCTTCCGGGTGCAGGATCAGGAATATTGCGTCGACATCATGTCGGTGCGGGAGATACGGGGCTGGACGGTGGCGACACCCCTGCCCTTTGCGCCGCCGCATATCAAGGGTGTGATCAATCTGCGCGGCACGGTGCTGCCGGTGGTGGACCTGTCCGCACGGCTGGGGATGCGCGCGATCGAGCCCGCTGACCGCAATGTCATCATCGTCGTCAGCCTTGACGGCAACCCGGCTGGCCTGCTGGTCGACGCAGTCTCCGACATCCTGACCGTGTCGCCCGCGGAGATGCAGACCCCGCCGGAGATCGGGCCTTCGGAAGGAACCGCATTCATCCGGTCGCTGCTGCTGGTCGGGGACAAGCTGATCCGGCTGCTGGATCTGGATCATATCGTGACCCGGGAGACGCGGGATGTCGCATGAGCCTCGCCATGCCGATTGAGATGGGCTGGTCGATGAGCGACCGGGAGTTCAGGGAATTGCGGCGGATCATCCATGCCTGTTCTGGCATCGTCATCGGCCCGGAAAAGCACAGCATGATCCGGGCGCGGCTGCAAAAGCGGATGCAGGCGCTTGGGTTCTCTGCCATGTCGCAATATCTGGACCTGCTGAACGGCCCGTCGGGGCGGGCGGAGCGGAATCGGTTCATTTCCTCGCTGACGACGAATTTCACCTCGTTCTTCCGTGAGGCGCATCATTTCGACCTGCTGACCGAGACCATTCTGCCGTCGATCACCGATGACAGCGACGGGATCCACATCTGGTCGGCGGGATGCAGCAGCGGGCAGGAACCCTATTCGATTGCCATGACGATCCTGGATGCGCGGCCAGAGCTTGCCGCGAAGGTGAAGATACTGGCCACGGATATCGACGCCACGATCATCGACAAGGCGAAGCAGGGGATTTTCAGGCCGGGCGAACTTTCCGGGGTCGGAACGGGCTGCCTGTCGCGGCATTTCACCCCGGTTGCCGGGCAGACAGATGAGCATATGCTGAGGATCTCGCGCAGGGTCTCGCGCCTTGTGACGTTTCAGCAACTGAATCTGGTGTCCGAATGGTCGCTCACCCAGCATTTTCATGTGATCTTCTGCCGCAATGTCGCGATCTATTTCGATCAGTCGGCGCAGGACCGGCTGTGGCGCAAGCTGAGCCTGCATCTGAGGCCCGGCGGCTGGCTGCTGATCGGCCATTCGGAGCGGGTGCCGGTGATCCAGCACGACTATCTTCAGCCCAGCGGTCTGACCGCCTACCGCAAACCCGACTGAACGCGCGAGGGAAACAAAATGAGCCTCAAAGACCAAATCCAGATCCTCGTGGTCGATGACATGTCGACCAGCCGGGCGCTGATCGTTCAGGCGCTGGAATCGATGGGCATCGCCAATATTCACCACGCTGCCAGCGGTGCCGATGCAATCGGCCTGCTGGCGGCAAAGCCGGTGCATCTGGTGCTGTCGGATTACAATATGCCGGGGATGGACGGGATCGAACTGCTTCGCGCGCTTCGCGGCAATGCGAAAACCAAGGGGATCGGCTTCATCCTCATCACCGGCAAGGCGGATAAGGAGATCGTCGACAGCGGCAAGGCGCTCGGCATGAATAATTTCATCAAGAAACCCTTCGGCGCCCCCGATCTGCGCGCCTGTCTTGAAGCCGTGGTCGGGCGGTTATGAGCGACGCGCCGGATCATCTGCCGGTCGGTGATCTGCTGCGCAATGCGGCGCAGATATTGCGGGCCGGTGCGGCAGACGCCCACAAACTGCAATTGCATCTGGCCGCCGTGATGGAGGCGGAGCAGCGTCATCGCGGTGTCGCGGCGGATGTCGCGCTGCTGCAGTCGCTGGATCGGATGACGCAGATTCTGGACGATCTGGCCGTCGCACTTGGTCTTGCGGCCGGCTCGGAAATACAGGGGCGTGTCATGGGGTGGCAGGAAATTCTGCACCATCTCAGATTGCGCCACGTCGCGCAGACGCTGAGTTCGGGCAGCACGGATCACGGCAAGGGCGGGCAGATCGAGATTTTCTGATCCGCGCCGCCGTCCGGTCAGCTGACCACCTCGCCCTCATCGATAAGGGCTTTCAGCTTTGTCACCTGCCGCTCCAGCAAGACGCGGTCGCCGCGCGATTCCGCGTTCAGGCGCAGCACGGGTTCGGTATTCGAGGTCCGCAGGTTGAACCGCCACGCGCCCATATCCAGCGACAGCCCGTCCGTGTCATCGCGCCCCTTGGCGTCGGCGACGAAGGCGGCCTCCACCCGTGCGCGGGCGAGATCGGGGTCGAGCACGACGAAGTTGATCTCGCCAGATGACGGAAACTCCGACCGTCTCTCGGCAATCAGCGCGGACAGGCTTTGCCCGGAGCGCCCGATCAGTTCGATGACCAGAAGCCACGGGATCATGCCGCTGTCGCAACAGACGAAATCGCGGAAATAGTGATGCGCCGACATTTCGCCGCCATAGACCGCGCCATGTTCGCGCAGCGCCGCCTTGAGGAACGCATGCCCGGTGCGCGACTGGATCGCGGTGCCGCCCCCAGCCTCGACAATGTCGCGGGTGTTCCAGACGACGCGCGGATCATGGACGATCTTCGCGCCGGGTTCGCGGGCCAGAAAGGCGGCGGCGAGCAGTCCGACCATATATTCGCCATCCACGAAGGCGCCGGTTTCGTCGAAGAAGAAACAGCGGTCGAAATCGCCGTCGAAGGCAATGCCGAGATCGGCGTTGTGATCGCGCACGGCATTGGCCGTGACAGGCTGGTTTTCCGGCAGAAGCGGGTTCGGAATGCCGTTCGGGAAACTGCCATCGGGCTGGTGATGGATGCGGATGAATTCCAGCGGCGCGCCCGCCGTCAGCAGCGCATCGGCAATCGCGTCGAAGGTCGGGCCAGCCGTGCCATTGCCGCAATTGACCACGATTTTCAGCGGCTTCAGCGCCGGGACATGGACGAACTGCATCACCCGCGCGACATAGGCCGCCCGCGCCTCTGCGGCGACATCCCGGCGCGTGCCGCCCGGACGCGGCGCGCCGAAATCATCCGCCTCCGCCAGATCGCGGATCGCCAGCAGGCCGGACTCGCTGCCAAGGGGCGCAGACCCGGCGCGGACCATTTTCATGCCGTTATAATCCATCGGGTTATGGGACGCGGTGACCTCGATCCCGCCATCGGCCCCAAAATGGGTAACGGCATAATACATCTCTTCCGTGCCGCAGAGGCCGAGATCGAACACCTCCACGCCTTCGTCGCTCAGCGCACGGGCGACGGCATCGGCCAGTTCCTCGCTGGAGGCGCGATTGTCCCGGCCCAGCACCACGACCCGTGCATACAGAGCCCGCGCAAAGCCGCGGCCAATGCGGTATGCGATACCCGCATCCAGATTTTCACCCAGACGGCCACGAATGTCGTAGGCCTTGAAACAGCTTAGTCCGGTCATCAGCCCTTGGCCCCCTGCCCGCGTGCATAGATGTCGTCGTAGCGGACGATGTCGTCCTCGCCCAGATAACTGCCGGTCTGGACCTCGATCAGCACCATCGGCAGCTTGCCGGGGTTTTCCATCCGGTGAACCGAGCCGAGCGGGACATATACGGATTGGTTTTCACTGACCAGCCGCACCTCGTCATCGACGGTCACCTTGGCCGTGCCTTCGACGACGATCCAGTGTTCGGCGCGGTGATGATGGCTTTGCAGGCTCAGCGCCGCGCCTGGATTGACGACGATGCGCTTGACCTGAAAGCGCGATCCCAGCACGAGCGTTTCATACCAGCCCCAGGGCCGGTAATCGCGCGGCAAGGTCTCGGCCTGCGGCTGCTGGCGCGATTTCAGCAGATCGACCGCCTTACGCACATCCTGCGCGCGGTCCTTCGGCGCGACCAGAACCGCATCCGGCATCGCCACTGCAATGATGTTGTCCAACCCGATCCCGACCAGCACCTGTTTTTCGGATTCGGCGCGCAAAAGCGTGTCGCGGCAGTCAATGGCCTCTGCCGGGCCTGACAGGGCGACGCCTGCCGCATCCGGCCCCATCTCGCGCCAGACCGCATCCCAGCCGCCGAGATCGGACCAACCGGCGGAGAACGGCACCACGGCGAGGTTTTCCGCCTTTTCCATCACCGCGTAATCGACGGAGATCGAGGGCGCTTGCGCGTAATGCTCCGGCGCGAGGCGCAGGAAGCCGAGATCGACGGTCGCGTGTTGCAGCGCTGCGGCGACGGGGCCAGTGACATCGGCGGCATGGCGGCTGAATGCCTCGACCATATCGGCAGCGCGGGCGAGGAATATTCCGGCATTCCACAGAAAGTTGCCGGAGGCGAGCATCTCGGCGGCGCGCTCGGCCTGTGGTTTTTCGACGAAGCGGATCAGATCGACCGCGCCCGCATCCGCAGGTGCTGCACCGAGTTCGAGATAGCCATATCCGGTTTCGGGCCGGTCGGGGGTGATCCCGAAGGTCACGATCTTGCCCGCCTGCACGGCGGAAAGCCCAGAACCGACCGCATCCCGGAAGGCCGCAGCGTCGGGAATGGCGTGATCGGAGGGGGCTATCAGCATCACCGCATCGGGATCGCGCGCGTTCAGGTAGAGGGCGGCGGCAAGGACGGCGGGGGCGGTATTGCGCGGCTCCGGCTCGATCAGCACGGCACCGGGATCGACGCCGACCGCCGCCAGTTGCTCCGTCACGACGAAGCGGAAATCCGAGCCGGTGACGACGACCGGGGCCTGAAAGCCGCTGCCGTCCTGATCGGGCGCAAAGCGCAGCGCCGCCTGCTGGAACAGGGTTTCTTCACCCAGAAGCTGCACGAATTGCTTCGGGTAGGATTTGCGCGACAACGGCCAGAGCCGGGTGCCGGAACCGCCGCAGAGGATAACGGGATAGAGTCGGGCAGGATCAGTCGCCATATCGTCCGGTCTTTCAGCTCAGCTTCAGATCGCGTTTAAGTTGCGCCTTCGGGCGCGAACGCATCGCACCCGTGTCACTACGCGGCCCGGACCAAATAGGCAATGTTTCGGTGGTTAACGGACAATTGGCCCGCGATCCTCCGCCGGGGAGGAAACCCCGGCGGCAGGAACGGCGTCAGTTCCGTGCCAGTTGCACAGGGTCTTCGCCGGTCGCCTCGCGATACCAGTCGACAATCGCCTGACGCTCCTCCGGCTCCATATAGCTGACATTGGCGGGCGGCATGGCGTGGGTCAGCCCGGCCTGAAGATAGATCTGCCGCGCGGCGCGGGTCACATCGTCGGGGGTTTCCAGCAACACATGCTTCGGCGCGCGGCGAATGCCCTCATATCCCGGCTCGCGCGCGTGGCACATGGCGCAGCGGCCGGGCACGATGGACATGACATCGTCAAACCCCGCCGCATCGGCAAATTTCTGCTGCATGGGCGACAGGACCTGCGCCTCAGATTCCTCGTAGCTCGACTGCCAGAGCGGCGCGGTCGACAGCCACATCACGCAGATGAACAGGACCGCCGTCGCCGCCCAGGTCCACCATTTCATGCTGCCCGTGGCGTGCATGGTGTTGAAGAAATGCCGGATGGTGACGCCCATCAGGAAGATCAGCGCGGCGATCAGCCAGTTGAATTCAGTCGCGAAGGCCAGCGGGTAGTGGTTCGACAGCATCAGGAACACGACCGGCAGCGTCAGGTAGTTGTTATGGGTGGAACGCAGCTTGGCGATCTTGCCGTATTTCGGATCGGGCTTGCGGCCTTCCTGCAGGTCTTTCACGACGATCCGCTGGTTCGGCATAATGATGAAGAACACATTCGCCGTCATGATCGTCGCGGTGAACGCGCCCAGATGCAGCATGGTCGCGCGGCCGGTGAAGATCTGGTTATAGCCGTAGCCCATAGCCACCAGCAGCACGAAGAGCAGCAGCATCAGCAGCGTCGGCCGCTCCCCCAGCCCGGATTTGCACAGCCGGTCATAGACCAGCCAGCCGATCGACAGCGACGCGGCAGAGATCAGGATGCCTTGCCACAGCGCCAGTTCAGCCTTTGCCGGGTCGATCAGATACAGCTCCCCCCCGACCCAGTAGACGATCATCAGCAGCGCGGCCCCGGACAGCCAGGTCGAATAGCTTTCCCATTTGAACCAGATGAGGTGGTCCGGCATATTATCCGGCGCGACCAGATATTTCTGGATATGGTAAAACCCCCCGCCATGAACCTGCCATTCCTCGCCATGCGCGCCGGCGGGCAGATGCGGCACCTTGCGCAGGCCAAGGTCGAGGGCGATGAAATAGAAGCTGGACCCGATCCACGCAATCGCCGTGATCACATGCGTCCAGCGGACGGCAAAGCCGATCCAATCCCAGATGATGGCAAATTCGGTCATAAGGCTCTCCTCCGGCTCGTTCCTGTCAGGCTAACCGATGCCGCCCGGTGAAGATAACGCCGATTTTTCCCAAGAAGCTTCAAACAAAGCCGCAGAATAGTTTTGCGACGGATACGGAGTTTCCGGTGTCCCCGACCAAAAACGGACACCGGAAAGCCACATATTGCTCAGCCGTAGCTGGAGACATTGCTGCCAGCGAGGGCCGAGATATTCATCAGCCCGCGTACGGTAATGCCCGGCGTGACGATATGGGCGCGGTTCTCCATCCCCATCAGGATCGGCCCGACCTCCAGCCCGCCCGCGACGGAGCGCAGCATATTGCGCGCGGCGTTGGCGATTTCGGCATTGGCGTAAACCAGCCCATTGGCGCGGCCTGTCAGCCGCCCCTCGGGATAAAGCCGCTCGCGCAATTCGGGATCGAGCGCCACATCCGCCGTCATCTCCCCCTCATATTCGAAATCGAGTTCCATCGAATCGAGGATGTCCATCGCCGCACGCATGTTCCGGCTGGTCTGGGTGTCCAGATTGCCGAATTGCGAGGCGGAGCAGAGCGCGATTTTCGGCTCCACCCCGAATCTGCGGATATGGCGGGCGGCACCGATGACGGCCTCCGCGATCTGGCTTGGCTCCGGGTCCAGATGGACCTGCGTGTCGGCAAGGAAAAGCGGTCCCCGGTCCAGAATGATCAGCGACAGCGCGCCGACCGGATGCGCGCCGCCACGGGCGAGGATTTCGCTCACATAGCGCAGATGCCAGCGATATTCGCCGAACGTGCCGCAGATCATGCTGTCGGCATCGCCCAGATGCACCATCATCGCCGCAATCGCCGTGGTGTTGGTGCGGATGATGGCGCGGGCCAGATCGGGCGTCACGCCACGCCGCCGCATGAGTTGGTGATAGGCGGTCCAGTAATCGCGGTAACGCGCATCGCTTTCGGGATTGATGATCTCCAGCGCATCGAGATCGAGCCGGATCCCCTCACGTTCCAGCCGTTGTTTCATCACCTCGGGGCGACCGATGAGGATCGGCGTGTCATACCCCTCCTCAACCAGTTGGCGCGCGGTATGCAGGATGCGTTCATCCTCCCCTTCCGAAAACACCAGACGACGATTGACGACGTGATCGGCCTCGAACACGCGGCGCATGATATTGTAGCTGCGATAGACGCGGCCATTCAGGCGGCGGCTGTAATCGTCCAGATCCAGCTCACGCGTGGCGACGCCGGATTCAATGGCGGCTTTGGCGACGGCGGTGGCGATTTTCGGCAGCAGGCGCGGATCGAAGGGTTTCGGGATCAGATATTCCGGCCCGAAGGTCAGCGTTTCGCCGCGATAGGCCTGCCCGACCTCGGCAGATGTCGTCTCGCGCGCGAGTGCCGCAATCGCCTCGACACAGGCGACTTTCATCTCGTCATTGATCGTCGTCGCCCCGACATCGAGCGCGCCACGGAAGATGAAGGGGAAGCACAGCACATTATTCACCTGATTGGGGTAATCGCTGCGTCCGGTGGCGATCAGCGCGTTCGGGGCGGCCTTTCGCGCCTCCTCCGGCATGATCTCGGGTGTGGGGTTGGCAAGCGCGAAGATGATCGGGTTATCGGCCATCTTCGCCACCATCTCTGCAGTCAGCAGACCGGGGCCGGAGACGCCGAGGAACAGATCGGCGCCCTCCATTGCCTCCATCGTGCTGCGCATTTCGGTGTCGCGCGCGAATTCCTGCTTTTCCGGGTTCAGGTCGTTGCGCTGCGTATGCACCACGCCCTTGCTGTCGAGCATGGTGATATGCTGCTTCTGCACCCCCATCACCATCAGCATTTTCAGACAGGCGATCCCTGCCGCCCCGGCACCAAGCGCCACGACCTTGATGTCCTCGAATTTCTTCTTCGACAGCCGCATCGCATTGGTCGCCGCCGCCGCCGCGACAATGGCGGTGCCGTGCTGGTCGTCGTGGAAAACCGGGATATTCATCTTCTCGCGGCAGATACGTTCGACGAGGAAGCAATCGGGGGCCTTGATATCCTCCAGATTGACCGCGCCGAAGGTCGGTTCCAGCTTGCAGACGATTTCCGCCAGCTTTTCGGGATCGGTCTCGTCCACCTCGATATCAAAACAATCCACACCGGCGAATTTCTTGAACAGAACCGCCTTGCCCTCCATCACCGGCTTCGAGGCCTGTGCGCCGATATTGCCAAGCCCCAGAACCGCCGTCCCGTTCGAGATCACAGCGACGAGGTTGCTTTTCGCCGTATAGCGCATCGCGTCGAGCGGGTTTTTCTCGATCTCAAGACAGGCTTCGGCCACGCCGGGCGAATAGGCGTTGGACAGGTCGCGCCCGGTATCCATCGGCTTGGTCGCGCGAATCTCCAGCTTTCCCGGTTTCGGAAACTCGTGGTAGTCGAGCGCCTCCTGACGGCGGTCATTGGTGATGTCGTCGGGCATGAACGGTCCTCCCTCATCCTTGCAAGTCGTCTCTGACTCGGATTGCGCATGATTTGGTCGGGATTTGCAATCAGGTTTCAGGAATCTTGCGAAACCGGCCCAGATTTCGCAATCTTCGCCACCGTCTTGCGGTCAAACCATGCGTATCGCGATCACGGGGACAGGCGCGGCGTCACGCTTCCGCGCCCTGCCCCAGCCTGTCGCGAAGTGCGGCGATATCCGCGCCGCTCATCTTCAGCCCCAGCTTGCTGCGCCGCCAGATGACGTCCTCGGCGGTCTGCGCCCATTCGCGGGAGGTCAGCCAGTTCAGCTCCGCCTCGGTCAGCCCGCCGCCGAGATCTGCGCCCGGCCCGTCCGCAAAGATCGTCGCGGCCTCGGTCCCGTAGGCCCGGATCAACCGTTCAGCCTGCATCGCGCCGAATCCGTGCGCCGCGCGCAGTTCTGCAATCAGCTTATCGGCGCCATCGACCGGAAAATCGCCGCCGGGCAACGGAGCGCCCGCCGTCCACGCGCTGGAGGCATCGGGGAAATGCGGCGCGAGTTTCTTAAGCGCGCTTTCGGCCAGACGCCGATAGGTGGTGATCTTGCCACCAAAGACATTGAGCGCGGGCGGGCCATCCTCATCGAGCGACAGCACATAATCGCGCGTCGCCGCCGTCGCGGATTTCGCCCCGTCATCATAGAGCGAGCGCACGCCAGCATAGCTCCAGACTATATCCTCGGGCCGAACCGGATCGGCGAAATAGCGGCTGGCGAAATCGCAGAGATACCGGATTTCCTCTGCCGTGATTTCGGGATCCTGTGGCGAGCCGTCATGTTCGGCATCGGTCGTGCCGATCAGGGTGAATTCCTGCTCATAGGGAATAGCGAAGATAATGCGCCCGTCCGGGCCCTGGAAGAAATAGCAGCGGTCATGACCGGCGATGCGCGGCACGACGATATGACTGCCGCGAACCAGCCGCACCCGCTCGGTACTGTCGAGGCTGGTGATCGCCTCGATGACCTGCCCGACCCACGGCCCTGCCGCGTTGACCAATGCGCGGGCGCTGTGGGTCTCACGCTGCCCCGCCGCCGTAACCGTCTCGATCCGCCACAGATCGCCGTCACGGATTGCCGATTCGACCCGCGTCCGGGTGCGGATATCCGCACCGCGCGCCGCCGCGTCGCGGGCATTCAGCACCACCAGCCTTGCATCCTGCACCCAGCAATCCGAATATTCATAGGCCAGTCGCGCGCCTGATTTCAGCGGCGCACCTGCCGGATCGGTGGAGAGATCCAGCTTGCGGGTCTTGGGCAGGATCTGACGCCCGCCCAGATGATCGTAGATGAACAGCCCCAGCCGGATCAGCCACGCGGGCCTGCGCCCCTTCATCCACGGCATCACCAACCCCAGCAGGCGCGAGGTCGGGGTGTCGGAATCGAAGCGCATATCCGGCAGCACCGGCAGCACAAAGCGCATCGGCCAGCTGATATGCGGCATGGCACGCAGAAGGATTTCGCGTTCGTGCAGCGCCTCACGCACCAGCCGGAACTCGAAATATTCCAGATAGCGCAACCCGCCGTGAAACAGCTTGGTTGAGCGCGACGACGTCGCCTGCGCCAGATCGTCCTTTTCCGCCAGCCGCACCGACAGGCCGCGCCCCGCCGCATCACGCGCGATCCCGCAGCCATTTATGCCGCCGCCAATGATGAACAGATCGACCGGGTCTGACATGCGCGCCTCCGTTTCTGGCAGCAAGGAACGCGATTCACCGGCGAATGTCAAAGCGGTCGGGGCGGACAAGTGACAGGGATACGGCGCTAAGCGGGATGGATGATAATCGCCCTGAAATCATTCACATTGGTCAGCGTCGGGCCGGTGACGACCTGATCACCGAGGGCTGCGAAAAAGCTGTGCGCATCGTTCTTCGCCAAAGCCTCCGCCGGGTCGAGACCGGCGGCCCTGGCGCGGGCGAGTGTATCGGGCGAGATGATCGCCCCCGCCACCTCCGCCGCGCCATCGACGCCGTCCGTGTCGCAGGCAATCGCATGGATGCCGGGCGCAGCGTCGAGCGCCGCCGCAAGGGCCAGCGCATATTCCGCGTTCGGGCCCCCGACCCCGTCGCCGCGCCGGGTGACGGTCAACTCGCCGCCGGACAGGACAATGACGGGGTCGTCCCCGGCGGTCATGTCTGCCTGCATGGTCAGGGCAAGGGCGGCATGTTTCGCCGCCACCTCCCGTGCCTCACCATCCAGATCGTCACCGATGATGACGCAGGCATACCCCGCCTCCCGCGCGAGATCCGCCGCCGCTGCGAGAGATTGCGCCGGGGCCGCGACGACCCGGTTTTCGACGCGGGACAGAAGTTCATCGCCCTTTGGGACAACCCCCGTCCGACCGCCGAGAACCTGCCGTGCCGTCTCGGGCAGCGCGATTTTCCAGCGGTCGACAATCGCCCGGGCGTCCTGAGTGGTCGAGCCATCTCCGACCGTCGGCCCGGACCCGATGGTCCCCGGATCGTCCCCCGGCACGTCGGAAATCATCAGCGCCACCACCCGCGCCGGTGCCGCCGCTGCCGCAAGCTGACCGCCCTTCACCCGGCTGAGATGTTTGCGCAGGACGTTCATATCCCCAATCGGCGCGCCGGATGACAGAAGCGCCGCATTGACCGCCTGTTTCTCCTCCAGCGTCATCGCGCCCGCAGGCGCGCATAAGAGCGCCGAGGCACCGCCGGAGATCAGCATCACCACCAGATCATCCGCGCCCAGCCCGTCCAGCAGGTTGAGCATCCGCGTCGTCGCCTCCACACCGGCCTGATCGGGCACCGGATGCGCCGCCTCGACAATCTCGATCCCCTGGGTGGGGCGACCGTAGCCGTAGCGTGTGATCACAAGCCCCTCGCACGGACCCCATTCGGCCTCGACCGCCTCCGCCATCCGTGCCGATGCTTTCCCGGCACCGACAACGAGCAGCCGACCTGTCGGCTTCTCGGGCAGGTTCACAGCAATGAAACGCATCGGGTCGGCAACCGCGACCGCGCGGTCGAACATCGCCCGCAGAAATTCAGCCTCGCCCATTTATCCCCCCAGGCTCGATGCGCGCGCGATCAGGGCGACCGGGGCGCGGGTTTCCATTGGTGGCCGCTCACCCGCATTCAGCCAGTTGAGCAGACGTCCCGCCATATCATGCCCGAATTGCGCGATGTCGCAACTGACGGAGCTGAGGGCGGGATAGACCTCATTACATTCCTGAATATTATCGAACCCGACCAGACGGATATCCTTCCCCACATGTCTGCCGGCCCGCGCCAGCCCGTTCAGCAGACCAAGGGCAACGAGGTCATTGAAGCACAGGACCGCCTCGGTGTCATCGGGAAGGCTGGACGCCGCCTCGCTGCCGTGCAGCCGTGTGGCCGGGCCTTCCATACAGACCGGCTCCAGCCCTGCCGCCTGCATCTCGGCAATATAGCCCGAAGCGCGCTCTGCCGTGATCGGGCGACCCGCAAGACCGCCCAGAAAGATGATCTTCCGGCAACACTGTTCCAGAAGATGCCGCGTTGCCTCCGCCCCGCCAGCGGCATAGTCGAAGGAGGCGAAAGGCAGCTGTGCCTCCGCCCCTTCCAGTTGGCGCAGCACCTGCATCGCCGGAATGCCCGCTGCCTTGATCTGGTCCACGACCTGCCCGGGATCGCCGAAAGCGGGAGAGATCACCAGACCGGCGACACCGTGTTCGATCATCGACCGGACCAGTTGCCCCTGACGCGCCGGATCCTCGTCCGAATTGCCGATGACGGTGGCGTATCCCTGTTCTGCCATGCGCATCTGCATCGTGGTGGCAAATTCGGTAAAGAACGGGTTGCGCAGATCGTTGATGACCAGCCCGATCAGCCCAGTGGAGGCAGAGCGCAGATTGGCCGCCGCCCGATTATAGACATAGCCGAGCCGCGCCATCGTCTCGCGCACGCTGGTGGCGGTTTCCTCGCGCACCAGATCGCTGCCTTGCAGCACCAGCGAAACGGTGGATTTCGACACACCTGCCGCCTGTGCGACATCAAGAATGGTTGGCCGCCGCTTCATCCCGCGACAGGCCGCACCGGGCAACCGGCGCGGACGATGGCGCGAGCAGGACGGCGGATCACCGGGTTTCCCCGTGATCGGCGCGGATCATATCGGCGGCTTTTTCGGCAATCATGATGGTCGGCGCATTGGTGTTGGACGATACCAGCCTTGGCATGATCGACGCATCGACAATGCGCAAGCCCTCAATTCCGTTAAAGCGCAGACGCGTATCCACGACCGCGCCGTCATCCGCGCCCATCCGGCAGGTGCCTGCCGGGTGGTGGTCGGTCTTGGCATTGGCGCAGGCATGTTCGAAATATTCCTGCTCCGTCCGCACCTCCGGCCCCGGCAGCACCTCGCGCTTGACGAAGGGTTTCAGCGCCTCCTGCGACATGATCTCCTGTATCAGCTTCAGGCCACGGATCGACATCTCGCGGTCATGCGGGTCGGCCCAGTAATTCGGATCGATCAGCGGCGCGGCCTTGGGGTCGTTGCTGGCCAGCCTGACCGTTCCGCGTGAGCGGGGCCGGAGATAGGCGGAGTTCAGCGTCACGCCGCCGTCCGGCATCGCCGCAACCCCGGCCTCGATCCCCGATCCCAGCCCCAGATGGAACTGCACATCGGGCGAGCGGGCGCCCTCTTCCAGATACCAGAACCCGCCGGTTTCAAACAGGCTTGAGGCGACCGGCCCCTTGCGGGTCAGGATATATTGCAGACCGGCAAGGACGGACCAATGCGGCTTGGCGTAGCGGTCATAGGTATGCGGGCCGGTGCATTCCCAGATGGTGAACAGGTCGATATGGTCCTGAAGATTGGCACCGATTTCCGGCTGATCGAAGACCACATCCACGCCGACCTCGCGCAGGTGATCCGCAGGCCCGATCCCCGAGAGCATCAAGAGACGCGGCGAGCCGATGGCACCGGAGGAGAGGATCACCTCCGCCCCCGCCTCGATCCGCCGCGCGCCATTGCCGTCATCGACCCGCACGGCGGTCGCACGGCCCTGTTCGACCGCGATCCCCAAGACCTGCGCGCCTGACATGACGGTCAGGTTCGGACGGCTCCGCGCCGGATCGAGAAACGCGACCGAGGTTGAGCTGCGGCGGGCATGTTTCTGGGTGAGCTGGTAATAACCCACGCCCGCCTGTTCGGCCCCGGTCATGTCCTCGTTGAAGGGAATGCCAATCTGACCGGCGGCCTTGAAATACGCCTCGCAGATCGGCAGCGGCGCGGCGGGTTTCGACACGCCAAGCGGGCCGCCCTGTCCGTGATATTCGTTGTTATAACTATCGTTATCCTCGGATTTGCGGAAATAGGGCAGCACGTCCTCGTAAGACCAGCCCTCGCAGCCCATCTGCCGCCACTCGTCATAATCAAGCGCATTGCCACGGGTATAGATCTGGGCATTCACGCTCGACCCGCCGCCCAGCACGCGGGCCTGGGTGAAGCGGATCACGCGGTCCATCATGTGTTTCTGCGGGACAGTGGACCAGCCCCAGCTTCCGATGCCTTTGGTCATCTTCGCGAAACCGGCGGGCATGGCGTAGAACGGGTGGCGCGGACGCGGCCCCGCCTCGATCAGCAGCACGCTTGCATCGGGGTTTTCGCTCAGCCGGTTGGCGAGCACACAGCCCGCGGTGCCGCCACCGACGATGATGAAATCATATGCCTCGGCCATATCCGGCCTCCTTCTAAAGTCGCGAAATAGACAGCCCGCCATCCACGGCGATCACGCTGCCGGTCGAAAATGCCATCTCGCCCCGCACCAGAGGCAGCACGGCGCGGCCAGGCGCTTCGCCCTCATCAACGCCCGGCCTTGGGGAAGCAGTGTTCTGCACGCTCCGAAGAGACCATTTCAGCGCTGGCCGAAGTGAGGAAGCGATCGACGGGCGATCATCAGCGAGATTCGCCAGATCATGCTGGTCACATTGCGCACCGTGCAGCGCCGTCGCGATGCCCAGCCCGATACCTTGTTGGCCGCCGGTGACAAGGGCCACGCCGCTCATGCCCAGTCGCGCCCGCGGATATGATCCGCCGCCCTCAGGGACAGCGCCGCAATGGTCAGGGCCGGGTTCACGGCGGCGGAGGTCGGCAGGATGCTGGCGTCGGTGATGAACAGGTTCGGGTGGTCGTGGCTCCGCCCATAGACATCGGTGACACAGCTGGCCGGGTCGAGGCCCATCTTTGCCGTGCCGCATTGATGGCTGGGTGTGCGCCGGTCGAAGGGCTTCGATAGCACCAGCGGATAGCCCGCCCGCCGGAGTTCTTTTTTCAGCCGCGCCACAAGCGCCTCATGCGCGTCCCAGTTCGAGCGCTTCCAGTCCAGCACGATCTGATCCCCCTTCAGCGTCACGCGGCTTTCGGGGTTGGGCAGATCCTCTGACATGGCATAGAGATCGAGCGCGCGTGAGGAGATCAACTTCGCCAGCGGCATCGGCAATCCCGACCCGGCGGCAAGGATCGGTCCCGTCACCCGGCCCAACATCTGAATATTGCCCAGCGGCGCGCCATCCGGCCCGCCCGTCTCATAGAAATCATTCACCATCAGCGTTTTCTGGTAGACGCTGTGGTTGCGCCGGAAGGGGTGGATTGCCAGCACCGCCGAGCAATTGTGGTTCATGAAATTCCGACCCAACTGGTCAGAGCTGTTCGCCAGCCCGCCGGGATGCGCCTCATCCGCCGAACGCAGAAGCAGTGCCGCCGTGTTGACCGCGCCGGTGGCGAGCGCGATCAATGGCGCCTCGATCCGCCGCGCACCCTCTGCGCCGGTGACATGAACCGCCGTGATCCGCCCGCTTGCGTCGCAGTCAAGCCGCGTGGCACGGGTGCCGGTGAGCAGGGTGACGTTCGGATGCCGGAGCGCCTCCGCAATACCGACGGTCTCCGCATCCATCTTGCCGCCATTGGTGTCGGGGTAGCCATCCCATCCGGTATTGGCACGTTCCAACCAACGATCGAGATCGACGCCCAAAGGGAGCGCCGAGGGGTTCAGCCCGATCCGGCGCAGACGGGCGCGCAGATCCGCAATCTCCGGCTCGTCCGGGATCGGCGGGAAGGGGTAGCTGCCGGAATGATGCGGCTCGGTCGGGTCGGTCGAGGCATCGCCGCGCACACGATACATCTCTTCCGCGACCTGATACCACGGCTCCAGCTCCGCGTAAGAAATCGGCCAGCCGGGGGTGGTGCCGCCCATATGGCGGATCGGGCTGAAATCGGCCTCACGATAGCGCAGCAGCACCGCGCCGTAGAATTTCGAGTTGCCGCCGACATAGTAGAAATTTCCGGGGCTGAATGCCTGCCCCTGCCCGTCCAGCCATGTCTCATCGGGCCGGAACACGCCGCGACCGTGGATCGCATAACCGTCGCGCGCCTCCGGACTGTCCTGCATCCGCTCGCCGGCCTCGACGATCAGGATGCGCCTGCCCGATGGCGCCAGGGCGGCGGCGAGGGTCGCGCCGCCCATGCCGGAGCCGATAATGACCAGATCAGCGTCCATCTCAGCCAACGATCCGGTCTTCGGTCTCGGGGTCGAAGACGACCGCCTTGTCCATGTTCACGACAAAATCGAACGCCTGCCCTGCCTGCACATCCACATCGGCGCGCATCCGCGCGATGCAGGATTTGCCCGAAAGCTCGGTCTCGACGAAGGTGTCGGACCCGGCGGGTTCGGTGACACTGACCAGATTATGCAGGGGTTGGGTGTTGCGCGCATTGCGGTCCACCCCGTCCGGGTCGGTGATCGCCTCCGGCCGGATGCCCAGCACCACCTCGCGCCCGAGATAGCCGCGCAGGTTTTCGCCGTCCTGCGACAGGCGCAGCGCGACCGGCTGGCCTTGCGCGTCCTTCAGCTCCGCAGCCAGCCCGCCATCAACCTCGCGCAGCGTCGCCGGAAGCAGGTTCATCGACGGGCTGCCCATGAAGCCCGCGACGAACATATTCGCCGGCTGGTCATAGATTTCCTTCGGTGTGCCAAGCTGCTGGACGTAACCCTTGTTCATCACCGCAATCCGGGTGGAGAGCGTCAGCGCCTCGATCTGGTCATGGGTGACGTAGACGATGGTGCTTTTCAGCCGCTGATGCAGCTTCTTGATCTCCGTCCGCATATCGACGCGCAGCTTGGCGTCGAGGTTGGACAAAGGTTCATCGAACAGGAACACATCCGGGTCGCGGGTCAGCGCCCGGCCCATTGCTACGCGCTGCCGCTGTCCGCCCGATAGCTGCCCCGGCTTGCGGTCCAGCAGATGGTCGATCTGCAAGAGCTTCGCGACCTCATCCAGCTTCTTCTCCCGCTCAGGCTTCGGAATGCCGTGCATCTCCATCCCGAAGGTGATGTTGCCGCCAACGGTCATGTTTGGGTAAAGCGCATAGCTCTGGAACACCATCGCGATATTGCGCTTGGAGGGGTGTACGTCGTTGACCACCCGGTCCTTGATCGAGATCTCTCCGCTGGTGATATTCTCCAGCCCCGCGATCATGTTCAACAGCGTCGATTTCCCGCAACCGGACGGGCCGACGAGGACGAGGAACTCGCCTTCCTCCACGCCGATATCGACGCGGTGCAGCACCTCGACATTGCCATAGGATTTGGTGACGTTGTCAATGTTGAGAAAAGTCATTCCTCACCCTTTCACAGAACCGGCCATCAGCCCGCGCACGAAATACCGGCCCGCCACGATATAGACGAGCAGCGTCGGCAGTGCGGCGAGGATCGCGCCGGCGAAGTGGACATTATATTCCTTGACCCCCGTGGAGCTGTTCACGAGGTTGTTCAGCGCCACGGTCATCGGCATGGAATCGAGATCGGCGAAAGATGCGCCGAACAGGAAGTCGTTCCAGATATTCGTGAACTGCCAGATGATGCAGACGACCGCGATCGGCCCCGACACCGGCAGCATGATGCGCCAGAAGATGCGGAAGAACCCGGCCCCGTCCATCATCGCCGCCCGGACCAGCTCGGTCGGGAAAGCAGCGTAGTAATTGCGGAAGTAAAGCGTCGAGAAGCCGATGCCGTAGACCACATGGACAAGGATCAGCCCGGTGGTCGATCCGGCAAGCCCCAGCGTACCCAGCACCCGCGCCATCGGGATCAGCACGATCTGGAACGGGATGAAGCAGGAAAACAGCATCAGCCCGAACAGGATATTCGACCCGCGGAACTGCCATTTCGTCAGGATATAGCCGTTCATCGCGCCAAGAATGGTCGAGATCGCCACGGCGGGCACGACCATCAGGATCGAGTTCATGAAATAGGGTTTCAGCCCGGTCGCCTCGACCCCGATCTGGGCGGATGACCAC
Source organism: Paracoccus sp. SCSIO 75233 (assembly GCF_027912675.1). Taxonomy (NCBI): domain Bacteria; kingdom Pseudomonadati; phylum Pseudomonadota; class Alphaproteobacteria; order Rhodobacterales; family Paracoccaceae; genus Paracoccus; species Paracoccus sp. SCSIO 75233. Next base: position 1,453,839 of record NZ_CP115757.1, read on the forward strand.
GCCGAGCCCCAGGGCGCCAGCGTCGGCTCCGCCGGAAGCGACATCATGTTGCCGCCGGTGATTTCCGGCAATGGCTTGATCGAGTTGATCGCCATGATGAAGAACGGCAGCAGGTAGAACAATGCGAAGAAGATCAGCACCACATAGATAAAGGTGCGGGTGATACGGCCTGTACGGACGGCCTGGTCCTGAGCGCCCCCGGACATCACTTCGGCTCCTTCAATTCGGCATAGACGTAAGGCACCATGATCGCGGCGATGCCCATCAGCATGATGACCGCAGATGCCGCGCCGACGCCCATCTGGTTGCGGGTGAAGGTGTAGCTGTACATGAACGTCGCCGGTAACTCCGTCGCCCGTCCCGGACCGCCGCCGGTCAGCGCGATCACAAGGTCATAGGATTTGATCGCAAGGTGGGCGAGGATCACGAAGGCCGACAGAAACGCCGGACGCAAAAGCGGGATCACGATGCGGCGATACAGGTTCCAGTTCGACGCGCCGTCGATCTGGGCGGCCTTCAGCATCTCATTGTCGATGCCGCGCAGGCCCGCCAGAAACATCGCCATGACAAAGCCCGATGACTGCCAGACAGCGGCGATCACCAGCGTGTAGATGGCGTAGTCGCGATCCTTGATCCAGCCGAACTCGAAGCTTTCCCAGCCCCAGAGATGCATGGTGTTTTCCAGCCCGATACCGGGGTCCAGAAACCATTTCCACGCCGTCCCCGTGACGATGAAGCTGAGCGCCATCGGATAGAGATAGATCGGGCGCAGCAACCCCTCGCCCCGGATTTTCTGGTCGAGAAAAATCGCCAGCATCAGCCCGATGACGATGCAGATCACGATATACAGCGTCGCGAAGATCGCGAGGTTGATCAGCGCCGTCGTCCATGCCGACAGGCCGAACAGCCTTGCATAGTTCTCGAAGCCGACAAGGTCATAGCTGGGCAGCATCTTGCTGCCGGTAAAGGACAGGTAAATCGTGTAGGCGATGAAGCCATAGACGAAAATCAGCATTGCCGCGAGTGACGGCGACAGAACGATTTTGGGCAGCCAGTTCTGCAAAACGGTGCGCAGATCCTGTGGCGCGCGGTCGGACCGGGCCATTGACATTCCTCCCCTTTGGTAACGATGGCGCGGACAGATCCGCGCAAGGTGGCGGCGACCCGGTTCGGGGCCGCCGCGCACGGGATACTGATTACATCGCGCCTTCGACGGCGTTCAGCATTTCCTCGGCAGCTTCTTCGCTGCTGTACTCACCGTTGAAATGCGCGGTAATCACGTCATACATGGCGTTTTTCACCGCCGCCGGGTTGGCATGGCCGTGACCCATGGAGCCCAGAAGCGTGCCGGCCTCGGACGCAGCGGCGAGGTCTTTCATGCCCTGCTGACCGCAGGCGTCGAAACCTTCGTCAGACACATCGGTCCGGGCCGGAACCGAGCCTTTCACCTGGTTGAACGCGGCCTGGAAGGTCGGAGCCTCGATGGATTTCGCCATTTCGAGCTGCGCCGCACGGGCTTCTTCGTCACCCTGCTTGAACATCACGAACTGGTCGGAGTTGAAGGTCACGACGCCCTCCGTGCCCGGCACGCGGAAGCACAGGAAATCCTCGCCCGGTACTTTGCCCGCGCCAAGGAATTCGCCCTTGGCCCAGTCACCCATGATCTGGAACGCGGCTTCATCGTTGATGACCATTGCGGAGGCAAGGTTCCAGTCGCGGCCCGAGAAATTGTCGTCCACGAATTCGCGAAGCTGACCCATCTTGTTGAACGCCTCGACCATTTCAGGCGAGTTCAGCGCCTCCGGGTCGAGATCGATCATCGAGGCCTGATAGAATTCCGGCCCGCCGGAGGCCAGAACCGCGCTGTCGAAGATCGTCGCTTCCTGCCACGGCTGACCGCCATGTGCGAGCGCGACCTTGCCGGAATCCTTCACAGCCTGAAGGGCGGCGATGAATTCGTCCCAGCTGGTCGGCTGTGCGATGCCAAGCTCGTCCAGAATGGCCTTGTTCGCCCAGACCCAGTTGGTCGAGTGGACGTTGACCGGAGCCGCGATCCAGCTTCCGTCGGGTTTGGAGAATTTCTGGATGGCAGCCGGGATCACCTCGTCCCAGTTCTCGGCCTCAGCCGCCTCGTTCAGGTCAGCCAGAATATCGCCCTGATCGACCCAGTCGAGAATATCGAAGCCCAGCATCTGCACGGCGGTCGGCGGGTTGCCGGAGGTGACGCGGGCGCGCAGCGCAGTCATCGCCGCCTCGCCGCCGCCACCTGCGACCGGCATGTCGGCCCAGCCGATGCCTTTGCTTTCCAGATCCTCTTTCAGCACGTTCAGCGCCGCGGCCTCGCCGCCAGCGGTCCACCAGTGCAGGACTTCCACATCCGCCGCACTCGCCGCCCCGGCCGTCAGGCCAAGCGCCATTGCCGCCGTGGTTGCCAGTTTCAGTTTCAAACGCATGGTTACCTCCCGTTTACGTTTATGTTGTGACGGTTGTTCCGTCAGCCCGCGTTCACCCAGAGCGACCGTCCACGCGCCACGCGCAGCTGCACGGTCTTGACCTCCAGATATTCTTCCAGCCCGTAGCGGCCAAGCTCGCGGCCCTGACCGCTTTCCTTGACACCACCAAACGGCATTTCGGCAAATCCGTCCATCCATGTATTTGTCCAGACCGTTCCGGCCTGAACATTTCTGGCGAATTTCAGGCAGGTATGGATATTCTCGCTCCAGACACCGGCGGACAAGCCATAAGCCGCATCATTGGCCAGCCGAATCGCCTCATCCTCGTCGCGGAAGGTCAGCACGGACAGGACCGGGCCGAACACCTCCTCCCGCGCAATCGGCATATCGGGCGTCACGCCGGACACCACGGTCGGCTGGTAAAAACGGCCCTGAAGCCCCGGCACCTCCAGCGGGGCGCCGCCGATTTCCACCTTTGCACCCGCCTTCGCCGCGTCCTTCACATAGCTGTCGATCTTGCCCTGATGCGCGTCGGAGATAATCGCCCCGACCTGCGTCCGCGCATCCAGCGGATCACCGAACGGCACCTTTGCTGACAATTTGTTCACCTTGGCAACAAGTTCTTCGGCCACATCCTCATGCACGATGATCCGGCTGCCGGAATTGCAGCATTCGCCCATGTTGAAATAGACGCCGAACACGATGGCATCCGCCGCCGCATCCAGATCGGCATCGGGGAAGATCACCTGCGGATTCTTGCCGCCGAGCTCCAGCGAGACTTTTTTCAGCGTGCCGGAGGCCGCAGCGACGATGCGCTTGCCGACCCCGGTGGAGCCGGTGAAGCTGACCATGTCGACGCGGGCATCCGATGACATCAGCGTCCCGACCGGATCGCCAAAGCCCAGCACGATATTCACCACACCCGCCGGCAACCCGGCCTCGGTCAGCAATTCGCCCAGAATGACCGTGGTTGACGGCGTCATCTCGGACGGTTTGACCACAGCCGTGCAGCCCGCAGCCAATGCGAAGGGCAGTTTCTGGCTGACGATCAGGAAGGGAAAATTCCACGGCGTAATGATTGCCGCGACCCCGATCGGCTCTTTCAGCACCACGCCCAGCATATCCGCGCCGAGGCTGTTATGGCTGTCGCCATGCACCGTCCGCGCGAGTGATGCAGCATAGCGCCACAGATCCGCCGCGCCCTCGATCTCGCCACGGGACTGGCTGATTGGCTTGCCGGATTCCAACACCTCGATCAGCGCCAGACGCTCCCGGTTCTCGTCGATCAGATCGGCCACGCGGTTCAGTAGCGCCGCACGATCCTTGCCCGGCATCTGCCGCCATGTGCCTTCGTCGAAAGCATGGCGGGCAGCGGCAATCGCGGCTTCGGTCTCAACCGTTCCACCCTTGGCGGAGTTGCTGACAACGAGCCCATGCGAGGGCGAGACCCGCTCGAAGGTCGCCCCGTCGGCGCTGTCCTGCCACGCCCCGCCGATCAGATGGCGGTTCTGCCGCGCTTCGGGGATGCTCGCGCCTGCATCGGAAATTACGGTCAGTTCGGTCATGTCAACTCCCCGGAAAGGCCGGTTTACGTTTCTCGGCGAAGGCAGCAACGCCTTCGGCCTTGTCATCGCTGGCCGCGATCATGCCGCTGCCGAGCGCTTCGATCATTGCATTGCGATCTTCGCCGGTCGCGGCGTGGATCATGTATTTCGCAACTTCCGTCGCCCGTGGCGAGGTCTCCCGCAACTTCGCGGCGATCTGTCGCGCTGCGTCCAGCGGATCGTCCGCGACCTCCGCCACCAGCCCGAGCGACAGCGCCCGCTGCGCGTCGATCCGCCGCCCGAAAATCGCCATCTCCTTCAGCACCGGCACCGGGATCAGCCGGGCCAGACGCTGCGTGCCGGACCAGCCGGGCACGATACCGACCTGCGTCTCCGGCAGGGCCAGCGTCGCCTGCGGGGCCATGACGCGGATGTCACAGCAGGAAGCAAGCTCCAGCCCGCCACCGAAGGCATGGGCGTGGATGACGGCAATGGTCGGTTTCGACAGCCGCGCCAGCCGGTCAAAAATACGATGCCCGCCCCGCACCCAGTCCCGCGCGAAATCGAAGGGCGACAGGACCGACCACGCCTTGATATCGGCACCAGCGCAAAAGGCCCGCTCGCCCTCACCACGCAGGATCACGCAGCGCACGGCCGGATCGCCATCCAGTGCCACAGAATGACGGTCGAGCGCCGCCAGCATATCCGGCGTGAACGCATTCAGCCGACGCGGATTGTTCAGGCTGAGCGTCGCGATGCCATCGACAATTTCCAGATCCAGCGAGGCGGTCATAGCGGCAACTCCATCACGCCCTCGGCCAGCAGGGATTTCGGCATCAGCGTGGCGTTCTCCGCCAGCTTCACGCGGCCTTGCGACGCCTCGACAATGTCACGCTGCGGTTCGATCCCCGGCATGATCTCGGTCGCGAGCAGCCCGTCAGCGGTCAGCCGGATCACGCAGCGTTCGGTGATATAAAGCACCTTCTGCCCGGTCTCGACCGCGCGGCGGCCCGAGAAGGTGACATGTTCGACCGTCTCGACCATCTTGGTGAATTTGCCCGGCGCCCGCACACGCAGCCCGTCAGCCGTCAGTTCCAGATCCGCCGCGGCCTCGAAAAAGCCCGAGAACACGATCTCCGGCGCATTGGCCGTAATGTCGACAAACCCGCCGCAACCCGCTGTCAGATAAGGTTTCTTGCCAAGCTTGGAGACGTTGACATTGCCCTCCACATCCACCTCAAGGAAGGACAGGAACGACAGGTCGAACCCGCCACCCTGAAAATAGGTGAATTGCTGCGGCGAGGGGACATAGGCATCCGCGTTCGACGCACAACCGAAGGCAAAGCCGGTCAGGGGCATACCGCCAACAGCACCCTGCTCAATGGCCCATGTGACCGCGTCGGGATGGCCCGCCTCCAGCAGGATACGCGGCACCATGGCGCTGATCCCGAAGCCGAGATTGGCGGTCTGGCCACGCTTCAACTCCATCGCGGCGCGTCGGGCGATGACCTTCTCCACCCCATGCTCGGCAAAGGTAAAGCTGTCCCAGGGGCGCATCACCTGCCCCGAGATCGCCGGATCATAGGGCGTCTCGGTGGTCTGCATCTGGTCCTCAGCGATCACGATCAGATCGACCAGATGGCCCGGCACATGGACATCATGCGGACGCAGCGATCCGCGCGCCGTCACCCGCTTGACCTGCGCAATCACCAGCCCGCCATGATTGCGCGCCGTAATAGCCTGTTCCAGTGCGCCCAGATAAGCGCCCTCATGTTCATAGGTCAGGTTGCCGTGCTCATCCGCCGTGGTGGCGCGGATAATGGCGACATCGGGGATGATATTCGGGAAATGCAGCCATGTCTGGCCGCCGAATTCCTGCCGGAACACGATGGGATCGGCAGCCGCGCGATCATTCATCGCACAACCCTCGCGGATCGGATCGACGAAGGTGTCCAGCCCGACGCGGGTCAGCACGCCGGGACGCCGCGCGCCCGCATCGCGGTTCATGTCGAACAGGATGCCGGACGGCACGTTATAGGCCGCAACCCGGTTTTCCACGACCATGCGCCAGATCTCCGGCATCGGCAGGGAGGACGGGCCGGAGGGATACGACCCCGCCACGATCTTCGTCAGCAAGCCGTCCCTGGCAATGTGGTCCACACCTTTGACGCCATACATATCCCCCGCCGCAATCGGATGCAGCGTGGTCAACCCGCGCGGATGCCCCTCAGCCTCAAAGCGCGCGCCGATGGCGGCCAAGACCGCGTCCGGGCAGCCCAGCCCGGAGGACGAGCTGACCGACACAACGGCATCATCCCCGATCCGTGCGGCAGCATCTGCGGCGGAAACAATCTTCGACATCAGATATCCCCATAATCGACGGCGGTGCGTTGCCCGGTCTCCGCCGCCCAGGCCACGGCAAGCGCCACGGCGAGCGACGCGATCCCGTCGCGCCCATCTGCCGCCGGTTTGCCCTTGCCCGCCACGGCCTCACCAAACAGCCGGGCGCTGCGTTCGTAGAGATCCTCCGGCTCGAACGCGACCGGGGTCACCTCGTCACCCCGGCGCAGCACGATTTCGCCTTCGGGTTTCTGCATCACACCACGGGCGATGATCGAACCTTCGGTGCCGTGAAACTCGATCCCGTTGCCCGCATGGGCGTGGGTAAAGCTCTCATGGGTCTGCACCTGCACGCCCGACGGCATGGACCAGACCGACATCACACTGTCCTCCACCCCATTGCCCAACCGGCCCGAGGTGCTTTGCGCCACCACCTGCACAGGGTCTTCACCCAGATGGAAGCGGATCGTATCGGCGTCGTGGACCACGATATCGAGGATCACGCCTCCACCCGCACCGGCATTGTCGATGCGCCAGCCCTGAAGCGATTGCGGCAGGTAAACAGCATGAAACACCCGTGCGCTCAGCACCTCACCAATCGCGCCCTTTCGGATCAGGTCACGGATTGCACGGTGATTGGCACCATTGCGCAGGTGGTGATTGGTGCCGAAAACCAGCCCTGCATCTTCCGCCGCCTTCACCATCGTGACCGCATCACCGAGATTCATCGCCACCGGCTTTTCGCACAGCACATGTTTGCCCGCACGGATCGCCGCCATCGCCTGCGGGAAATGCTTTTCATTGGTCGAAGAGATATACACCGCGTCGACATCCTGCCCCAGCAGGTCTTCCACATCAGTCGTCGCATGGGGGATCATGTGCTTTGCCGCAAACTCATCCGCGCGGCTCTGCCCGGAGCTTTGCACCGACAGAACCTCATGCCCGTTGCGACGGAACGCGTCGATCATCGTGTTCCCGGCAATCGCGCTTGCGCCGATCAAACCCCATTTCATCGCCACGACCTCCCCCAAAGCCAAATCAAATTGGATCGTTCCAATATTCAACCGATTCTTGCCCAAACTGTCAAGGCGCTTCGATAAGAAATCTACAACCAGTGCTTGCTAAGGAGGCCGACCTTGCGCAGCAAACAGGTTTCAAATATTGGAGAAATATCCATTTACAAAAATGAAATTAAAGAAAAATAACGCAAATAGCTGCGACGCAGCGCCGATAGAAAACAGTTGAACGAGAATCTGACGATTGGGTAGGAACGATATACTCTGCCTCCAAAGTCGAGCCAGAAGGAAAGCCTTATGAATGCGGAAAACCACAGAACGCTAAAGCTGGGATCACGCGAGATTTCGTACACGTTTTGGCCAGCAGAAAAGCCCGCTGCGCCCCTTCTGCTCATTCTTCATGGTCACAGCAAAAAACCTGCGGCTTCTCGCTACAGGAACCCCGCCTATAATGTCCTGTGTCCAATCGACAACTTTGGCTACGAAGGTTGGGGCTCCTGGTATCTGGGCGAACACGGCGATCACTTCTGGCTCGACGCGATTTCAAAGTTAATCAAACTTCACCAAGATAGCCCGGACATCTTTTTCTGTGGCAGTTCGATGGGCGGCTACGGAGCAATCCTTCACGGGATACTGAACGAGGCAAAGGCCGTGTATGCGAATATTCCTCAAACGCTGCTGTTGGGGTCCTCATATTCTGACGGTGGAATGAAGAAGTTTTTCGAACCGATTTTCGCTCCGAACGAGCCGTCAAGGTTCAACAATCTGACTGAAATTCTGACTCCCGAGCTTCCCACAAGCTTCATTCTCAGCGGGATAAGGTGGGACAAACCTCGCTATATCGAAGAACAAACGCTCCCCTTCATTCAGCGACTATGCGAACTGAAAATCAACTTTCAGAGCGAGATACACTTCGGAGAAGGGCATCAACTGACCTATACCGTCGCCGAAAGTATCGACTTGTTCAGCAAATATGCAGCGGAAATCGACAGCTTTTACGAGAAAGCAAAGCTCTGACCTGCATCGACACGCCCAAGGGCTGGAAACATCTCAACCCGACCATCACCCGCCGAGCGCACGCACCAGATAGAGCGACAATTCCGGGAACATCGCCACCACGGCCAGACCGACCAGACTGGCGAGCAGGAAGGGCAGCGCCCCTTTTGCCACCCGCTCTATGCTCAGCTTCGTCACATTGGCGGCGACGTAGAGATTGATCCCGACCGGCGGCGTGATCAGCCCGATGGCAAGGTTGACCATCGTCAGCACGCCAAACCAGACCGGATCCCAGCCGAGTTCCCGCACAACCGGCATGAAGATCGGCAGCGAGATGAACATGACCGTGACCGCATCCATGAACATCCCCGCGATCAGCAGGATCAGCATGATGACGATCAGGATCACCGCGCCCTTATCCGACAGGCCAAGCAGTGCCGTGGAATAGCTGCCAACCAGATCCTCAACGGTGACGACCCAACCAAACAGGCTCGCATAGGCCACGACCATCATGACAACGGCTGACGACGATGCCGCGTCGGCCAGCGACTCATAGAGGCCTTTCACGGTCAGCGTGCGGTACACGATCCCGCCCACGGCGAGCGCATAGACGGTTGCGACCAGCGCCGCCTCGGTCGGGGTGAAGATTCCGGAATAGATCCCGCCAAGGATCACCACCGGCGTCAGCAGCCCCCAGAAACTGTCGCGGAAGCTGTGCCAGAGCCGTGACGGATAGCTCTGCCCCGCATAGGGGTCCGGGCTCAGCCGGTCGAGCGCCGCGCGGCCCCTCGCCCCTGTCTGGCCCCGCCCCGCAAGCGGCAGTACCGCCAGCATGGTCAGCCCCATGAAGGCGCCGGGGATGATCGCGGCGATGAACAGGTCGGAAATCGAGGTCTCAGCGATGACCCCGAAGATCACCAGCCCAATGGAGGGCGGAATGACGATGGAAAACGCGGCCCCCGTGCTGACCAGACCGGCGGCGAAGGGGCGGGAATAGCCATCCTCCTCCATCGCGCGGATCAGCATCGGGCCGATTGCCGCGACCGATGCGGGGCCGGAGCCGGAGACCGCGCCCCAGAACAGGCAGACGACGGTGCCGACAACGCCCATCCCGCCGGGCAGGCTGCCGATCAGCACGCGGAAAAACCGGATCATCCGTTCCGCGATCCCAAGCGAGCCCATCAGCGCACCCGCAAGGATAAAGAACGGGATCGCCAGCAGCGAATATTTCGCAATGCCCGAGGCGATCAGATCGCCCGCCAGATCGAAGCCGAAGCCGATCAGCCACATGGCGAACAGCGCCGACAGGCCCAGCGAAAACGCCACAGGCACGCCAATCGCCATCAGCAGGAAAAAGGCGATCACCATCTGGGTGCCGGCGGGAATGGAGCTCAGCGCCTCAAACATCGGGGAGCTCCAACGGGGCATCATCCGGATCGCGGCGACCCTTCCACGCATATTGCAGGTAGCGGATAATGATCAGCGCAAAGCCGAACGGCACCGCCGCCTGATAATACCACGCCGGGATCTGCAACGCGTAAGATCGCATTCCGTTCCCGATCAGGTTGACCAGAGCCTGCCATGAAAACCACGCCGACATCGCCAACAGAAGCACGCTCAGCGCCGTAGCGATCAGGAACAGCAATCTGCGCAGCCCACGGGGCAGATAGTCGGTCAACAGGGTCACTGCCAGATGCTCACCCCGCCGGGCCGCGATGGCGGCACCGAAGACGGTCAGCAGCAGGAAACCATTGGTCAGCAGTTCTTCCGAGGCCGCAAGAGAATAATTGGTCAGGTAGCGCACGCAGACATTGGCGAAACCGATCGCCGTCATACCCAGAAAGATCGCCGCGCAGATGATCTTTTCGGCCTCATCGAGGATGAAACGCATCCTGTCCCTTTCGCGAGGCAGGGCAGCGCGCGCCGCCCTGCCGGATGATTATTACTGAGCCGAGGCCACAGCGTCCTGGAATGCCTTCACCAGATCCGGCCCGACCTTTTCGGCCCATGTGTCAAACGCAGGCTGGGTCGCTTCACGGAAAGCGGCGAGTTCTTCTGCATTCGGCTCATAGACCTCCATGCCCTGCTCTTTCAGGAAGTCGATGCCTTCGGCGGTTCCGGTCCGGCTGATCTCACGCTGATAGGCCATCGCCTCGGTCGCGGCTTCCTGGAACTGGGCTTGCGTTTCCTCGTCCATCCCGTCCCAGCGTTCCTTGGAGATGCCGAGGAACAGCGGGTCATAGGAGTAATGCCAGGTCGTGATGTATTTCTGCATCTCGTAAACCTGCTGCGGGATGATGACCGCACCGATGGGGTTTTCCTGACCGTCGACGACGCCCTGCTGAAGCGCGGTCAGCGTCTCGGACCACTGCATCTGCTGCGGGTTCGCGCCGAGCGCGTTCATCACGTCGATATACATCGGCCCGGCGACGCGGACATTCATGCCCTCCATATCGGCGGGCGATTTCACCGGCTTGCTGTTATTGGTCAGCTCGCGGAAACCATTTTCACCCCATGCGAGCACCTTGATGCCCTTTTCCAGCAGGATCTCTTCCAGCGGCGCAACCGCATCGCCCTGCGTGGTGGCGTCGACCTGTTCGTAATTCGCATACATATAGGGCAGCGAGAACACGGCCATTTCCGGCACCAGCGGCGTCACGTTGATCGCCGAGGTCACCACCAGATCAAGCGCGCCACGGCCGACCATTTCCGCCTGTTTCATCTGGTCGCCGCCGGAAAGCTGAGCGTTCGGGAAGACGCGGACGTCATATTCGCCGCCGGTCTTTTCCGCCAGAAGCTCACCGAAGCGTTCCGCGCCTTGCTGCCAGGTCGTGGTGTCGCCGACATTATGCGACAGGCGCAGCGTCTCCGCCTGAACCGCCGTGGCGAGGATCGTGGTTGCCGCAAGCGCGGCGAAGCTGAAGCGAGTAAAGGTCATATCGTCCTCCCGATGAATCTGAGTGAACCGGACAGCCGGTTTCGGCGGCCTGCCGGTTTGGCCTGCGCATAGAAACCCTATCACTTGCCTGCATACAAGATGGATTTTGCAGCAGGATCACCGCTCAGGCGTTTTGCCACAGCCGTTCAGCATGCCAGCCGATGTGATCGCCCATGAAGCTTTGTACGAAGAAATAGCTGTGATCGTAGCCCTGCTGCATCCGCATCACCCCCGGCTGGCGTCGTGCGGCAATCGCCTGCGCCAGAGCTTCGGGGCGCAGCAGGTCGAGGAACTGATCCTCCGTTCCCTGATCTATCAGCACCTCGCCGGGATAGCCCTGCTCCCGCATCAGCAGCGTTGCATCATGCGCCGCCCATGCCGCCGGGTCGTCGCCCAGATAAGCGGTAAGCTGCTTTCGACCCCAGTCGGATTCGGTCGGGTTGGCAATCGGCGCAAAAGCGGAAACCGAACGGTAGGTCTCCGGCATGGTCATCGCCAGCGTCAGCGCGCCGTGACCGCCCATCGAATGCCCGGTAATGCCTTGCGCCTCCCGATCCAGCGGGAACTGGCTGAACAGCAGATCCGGCAGATCCTGCGCAATGTAATCCCACATGCGGAAATGCTTCACCCACGGTTCCTGCGTCGCGTTAACATAGAAGCCCGCGCCCTGCCCGAGGTCATAAGCCTCATCATCCGCCACGCCCTCGCCACGCGGCGAGGTGTCGGGGAAGATCAGCGCAATGCCCTCACGCGCGGCATGTTCCTGCGCGCCCGCCTTGGTCATGGCGTTCTCATGGGTGCAGGTCAGGCCCGAAAGATACCACAGCACCGGCACCGGCCCGGATTCGACCGCAGGCGGCAGATAGACCGCGAAGGTCATGTCCGTTCCAGTCACCGCGGAGGCATGGCGGTAGACGCCCTGAATGCCGTCAAAGCTGCGGTTTTCGCTGATCGTTTCAAGCGTCATCCCGGTTTCCTTCCGTCAGATCGTGATACATCACAAGCGCATCGACATAACCCAAGGCCGGATGCGCGAACGCGCCGGGCAGCCTGCCGACCACATCGAACCCCGCCTTTTTCCAGCTATGGATCGCATCGTCATTCGTCGCCACGACGAAATTGAACTGCATGGCGAGAAACCCCTGCGACCGCGCCCAGTCCTTTGCATGCCCGACAAGCGCCCGCGCCACGCCCTGCCCGCGCGCCTGAGGTGCCGTGGCAAAGCTCGCATTGGCGACATGGCTGCCGCCGCCGGGCCGGTTCGCGCCCACATGGCTGGTGCCGAGGATGACGCCGTCCTTCTCCGCCACAAACGCGGTGAACGGCGCGGCGAACCAATCCGCCAGCGCGCCATCCCGGTCGATGTCACGCGCGATGCAATAGGTTTCGCCTGCCCGGTAAACCGGTCGCAGGATCGCCCAGATCGCGTCGTGATCCGCCTCCCCTGCTGCCCGGACGGACAGGCGGGAGAGCGTGGCTGCATCGCTCAATACAGCACCACAGAGCGGATCGATTCACCGGCATGCATCAGGTCGAACCCTTTGTTGATGTCGTCCAGCGGCATGGTGTGGGTGATCATCGGGTCGATCTCGATCTTGCCGTCCATGTACCAGTCCACGATCTTCGGCACATCGGTCCGGCCGCGCGCACCACCGAATGCCGTGCCTTTCCAGATCCGGCCCGTGACGAGCTGGAAGGGCCGCGTGCTGATCTCCGCCCCCGCAGGTGCGACGCCGATAATCACCGAAACGCCCCAGCCGCGATGCGTGCATTCAAGCGCGTCACGCATCACCTTCACATTGCCGGTCGCGTCGAAGCTGTAATCCGCGCCGCCGATCTGGTCGAACGGGGTCTTGGTCAGCTCGACGATTTCCTGAACCGTGTTCTCCACTTCGGAGGGGTTCACGAAATGGGTCATGCCGAAGCGCTCGGCCATCTCTTTCTTGTCGTTGTTCAGATCGACGCCGATAATCATATCCGCACCGGCGAGCCGCAGCCCCTGAATGACGTTCAGCCCGATCCCGCCAAGCCCGAAGACAACGGCCTTGGCCCCGATCTCGACCTTGGCGGTATTGATGACCGCACCGATCCCCGTGGTCACGCCGCAACCGATATAGCAGATCTTGTCGAACGGCGCGTCCTCGCGGACCTTGGCAACGGCGATTTCCGGCAGAACGGTGAAATTCGAGAAAGTCGAGCAGCCCATGTAATGATGAATGGGCGTACCATCCGGCATGGAAAACCGGCTGGTCCCGTCCGGCATCAGACCCTGCCCCTGCGTGGCCCGGATCGCGGTGCAGAGATTGGTCTTGCCCGACAGGCAGGAGGCGCATTGACGGCATTCCGGGGTATAAAGCGGAATCACATGATCCCCCGGCTTCACACTGGTCACGCCCGCGCCGACCTCCACCACCACGCCTGCGCCTTCATGGCCGAGGATGGACGGGAAAATGCCCTCCGGATCAGCGCCGGACAGGGTGAATTCGTCGGTGTGACAGATACCTGTGGCCTTGACCTCCACCAGAACCTCGCCAGCTTTTGGTCCGTCGAGGTTGACCTCCATGACCTCAAGCGGCTTGCCGGCTTCCAGAGCGACTGCGGCGCGTGTCTTCATCTTGCATACTCCCATTACCCCGGCCATGTTTCGACGCTGCACCCCGCCGGGTCAACCCGCGCATTTACCACGCGCCCCCAAAACACCCGCTCGCCACTGATAGGCAGTTGCCGGAACACCTGCCGTCTGGCAAGCTTGCCCTACCGCACACAATTCGGGGTAATTCGATGCGCAAGAAGATGTTTCAGGCTCTTGTCTTTGCGCTCCTCCCGTTGATGTCGTTCGCCCAGACTGAATCGCCGCTGCCAGAAGGGCGGGTCGCGCTTCAGGAGGATTTCGACCTGCCGGGCGGCGATCTTGGCCCGATCTTCGAGATTTCGCAGGATGCCTGCGTCAATGCCTGCCTCAGCAACGAGGCCTGCACGCAACTGACCTATAACGCCCGCTCCAATGCCTGTTTCCCGAAATCCGGCGCAGGCGAGCCGACCCCGTTCGAGGGCGCGCTGTCCGGCCCGGCGATCCGCACCGATCCGGCAGTGGCAACCCGCGCCCGCGACCGCGCCGCATCGGCGCAGGACTGGCTGTCCGCGAGTGACATCGCCGCAGCAAAGGCACAGGCGCGGGAGATCGGGCAGCGTTTTCCGGGCAACGGCTTTCCGGCAGACGCCTTGCGCGATGTCCTCAACCGCAATGACGCGATCAGCGACTGGCGCAGGCTGGAATTGCAGGGCGCTTTGGTGGCGATGACGGATGATGCAGCGGACTGGGCGGATCTGGCGCGGGATTATCGCGACGTTCTGGGGTCTGCCGAGGACAAATCCCGGATACGGCGCGAAATGCTGCAAGCGGCAACGAATGCGTGGCTGCGGGCAGACGGACCCGCGCCGGATTACCTCTCGCTCTGGGCGCAGGCGGCGGATGAGGAGGGGCGCGGCCGCGACGGCCTTCTGGCGCTGCGCAGCGGCCCGGCGGAGGCGCCATCCATTGCCGCGATCATCGAGGATTTCGAGGGGCGCTACGGTTTCGCCAGCCGCGATCACTACGTCCAGGCCAGCGGCCCGATGCCACAGCTTTGCATCACCTTCAGCGACGACATCGCGCGCGGTCAGGACCTGCGGCCCTATGTCGATCTGCCCGACCCGACCTTGGCGGTCGAGGCGAATGGGAACGACCTCTGCGTCTCCGGCCTGCCGCGCGGTCAGGATGCGACGATCCGCGTCCGCGCCGGCCTGCCCGCCGCCAGTGGCGAGGCGCTGCGCCGGGATGTGGAGATCACCGCCTATATCCCCGACCGCAGCCCCGAGGTGCGCTTTCCGGGCCGGGCCTATGTACTGCCCGCCTCCGGCGATCTCGGCCTGACCATGTCGACGGTCAACACTGGTGAGGTGGAACTGACGCTCTACCGCATGTCCGACCGCAACCTTGTCCGCGCCTTGCGCGAAGGCATGTTCGGGCGTCCCCTTGGCGGCTGGCGGGAACAGCTTTTCACCGACACGCTGGGGCAAAGCGTCTGGCAGGGCTTCGCCACCGTCGCACCGCCTGTCGGGGGCGGCGAACATGCGATCAACAGCGAGGTCGTGACCCGGCTTGACCTGCGGGAGGAGGCGGGGCCGCTTGAACCCGGCGTCTATGCGCTGCGGGCGGCGGTTCCCAATGCCGATGAAGATGTCAGCCCCGCCGCGACGCAGTGGTTCATGGTCTCCGATCTGGGTCTCAGCAGCTTTTCCGGCACCGATGGGCTGACCGTCGCCGTGCGCGGCCTGTCTGATGCGGGACCGCGCGCTGGCGTTGAGGTCGCGCTGATCTCTCGCGGCAATGCGGTTCTGGGCCGGGCCACCACCGATGCAGAGGGCGTGGCGCATTTCGATGCCGGGCTGACGCGCGGTCGCGATGCCGCCGAACCGGCGCTGATAACCGCAACCCGCCGCGAGGGGGAGAGCGTCGCCGATCTCAGTTTCCTGTCGCTGATCGACCCGGAATTCGACCTCTCCGACCGGGGGGTGGAGGGCAATCCGCCCGCGCCCCCGATTGACGTATTTGCCGCTCTCGACCGGGGTGCTTACCGCGCGGGAGAGACGGCACATGCCACGATCCTGACCCGCGATGCCCGCGCCGCTGCCATAGACGGATTGCCGCTGAGCGCGAAGATACTGCGCCCGGACGGGGCGGAATTCGCGACCATGATGCCCGCGCCGGTCGGTGACGGCGGCTATGTGCTGAACCTGCCGATCCCTGACACCGCGCCTCGCGGGGCATGGCGGATCGAGTACCGGGTGGAGGCTGACGGCCCCCCGCTCGCCACCTCCCGGATGCTGGTCGAGGATTTCCTGCCGGAGCGGATCGATTTCGACCTGCGACTGCCGGAGGAACCGATCCCGCCGCAAGCGCGCCTCGGCACCGAGATTAACGCCCGCTGGCTGTTCGGCGCCCCCGCCGCCGAATTGCCCGTCGAGGGCGAACTGACGCTGCGCCCCGCCCGCAGCCTGCCAGACTGGCCGGGCTATGTCTTCGGGCGGCAGGACGATACCCTGCCCCAATCCGCCGACATGCTGCTGGGTCAGACCGATGCGCAAGGTCGCTACGCCGCCAGCTTCGACCTGCCCCCCGCCATCACCGCCTCCACCCGCCCCTGGACGGCGGAAATGCAGCTTCGCGTGCTGGAAGGTGCAGGCCGCCCGGTGGAACGGCGGGGCGAGGTCACCATCCTGCCCGCGCAAAACGCCATCGGGCTGAAGCCGGGTTTCGAAGGCGATATCGTCCCCGAGGGCAGCGATGCCGGGTTCGAGGTCATCGCCCTTGCCCCCGACGGCACCGCCATTTCAGAAGAGATCGACTGGACGCTGAGCCGGATCGAAACCCAGTATCAGTGGTACGCCATAGACGGCGACTGGCAGTGGGAGCCGGTCGTGCAGCGCTTTTCCGCCGGATCGGGATCGCTCTCGGTCGATGACACAACGCCAGCGACCCTGTCTGTCCCGGTGGAATGGGGCCGTTTTGAGCTGACCCTGAAAGCGCCGAACGGGGCGGAGACATCGTACCAGTTCGACGCGGGCTGGGGTGCGGTCGCGAGCGAAAAGGAAACCCCCGACAGGCTGCGGGTGACGCTGGACAAGCCCGCCTATCGCATCGGCGATACCGCGCAGGTGACGTTCGAGGCGGCAGCGAATGGCACGGCGCTTATCTCCGTCCTGTCGAACCGGCTGGTTGCCATGCAGATCGTCGAGGCTGTGGAAGGCGTGAACCGTGTCGATCTTCCGGTGACGGATGACTGGGGCGCGGGCGTCTATGTCGCGGTCAGCGCCATCCGCCCGGTCGGGCCGGACGCGGGCCATGCCCCGATGCGGGGGATCGGGCTTGCCCCTGCTGCCGTCGATCCGGCGGATAAGCTGCTGAACGTCTCTCTCAGCGCCCCGGCGGAGGCCGATCCGCGCGGCGCGGCGGAGGTCACGCTGACGGTCGACGGTGCCGGGGGTGAGACGGTTCAGGCGACAATCTGGGCCGTCGATCAGGGTATCCTTAACCTCACCGGATACACGCCGCCCTCGGCCTCCAACCACTATTTCGGACAGCGCAGGCTGGGCGTCGGGCTGCGCGATCTGTACGGGCGGCTAATCCTCGCCTCCGGTGCAGCGGATGGCGCGATCCGAAGCGGCGGCGATCAGACCGCGCCGGGACCGCAATCGCCGCCGCCGACCGAGCGGCTGATGGCGTGGTTCTCCGGCCCTGTCACGCTGGACGCTCAGGGGCACGCGACCGTGTCGGTGCCGCTGCCGGATTTCAACGGCGAGGTGCGGGTGATGGCCCTTGCGTGGAGCCGTCGTGCCGTGGGTCAGGCCGATACGACGATGCTGGTCCGCGATCCTGTCGTGATGACCGCCACGGTGCCGCAATTCCTCGCCCCCGGCGATCAGGCGACGGCACAGCTTTCGCTGACGCATGCAACCGGACCGACCGGCGCGGTGCAGCTTTCGGTGACGCCGCTGGATCGGGACGTGCGGATCAGCGCCACGACCCGCGATCAGGTCGAGTTGACGGCGGGGCAGCGGATCGATCTTCCCCTCAGCCTGGACGCGCCGCCAGTGGAGGGCGCGGCGGGGTTGCGCATCGCCGCGACGCTGCCGGACGGGCGGACCATCACCAAGGATCTGCAAATCCCGGTCATGCGCCTCGACCCCGCGATCACGCGCGCGATGCGCCTGACCTTGGCGCCGGGCGCGGCGCAGACCCCGGATTTCTCGGCCCTGGGCGATTTCGTCCCCGGCACCGGGCGGGTGAGCCTTGCCGCCGGGGCCTATGCTAGGCTGAACATCCCCGCAGCGCTGACGCTGCTGCGCGATTTCGATTACGGCTGTACCGAACAGATCGCCTCCGCCGCCATGCCCACGCTTTACGCCGCCGGGCTCATGCCGGAAAACTCGCCTGCCCGCCCGGATACACAGACGCGCAGCGTGGACGAGACGATCACCCAGATCCTCACCCGCCAGACCACACGCGGCGGTTTCGGGCTGTGGAACGCGCGCGGCTCCGATCCGTGGCTGGACGCCTTCGCGACGGATTTCCTGTCGCGGGCCCGGTTGCAGGGATATGAGGTGCCGGACGCGAATTTCCGCCGCGCCCTGACCAATTTGCAGAACCGGCTGAACACGGCGACGAACCCGGAATATGCCGATCCCGGAGAGGCCGCGTGGATGGCCTATGCCGCCTATGTGCTGGCACGGGAACGCGCGGCTGTGGTCAGCGATCTGCGCTACTATGTCGATACCGGCGCAAGCAGCTTCGCGACACCGTTGGCGGCGGCGCAGATGGGGGCGGCGATGGCCTATCTGGGCGATCAGCCCCGCGCCGACCGCATGTTCTCCCGCGCAGCCCTGCTGCTGGAGGAACGGGCCGACCCGGCAGGCCGGCGCAGCGATTACGGCACGCTGATCCGCGACCGCGCCGCTGTCATGGCATTGGCGGCGGAGGCCGGGACGGAACGGGTCGATCTGAACCGGCAGGCGGATGAAATCGCCTCGGCGCTCATCAACCGCGACGGTGGCCTGTCGACGCAGGAGGCGATGTGGATCGTGCTGGCCGGTCAGGCGATCACGGCGGGCAGCGATCCGGCACAGGGCGTGACATTGGGCGGCGCGCCGCTTTCCGCCCCGATCATCGACCTTGGTGACGCGGCGGCACCGATGCGCCAGCCAATCGCAAATAACGGCGACCGACCCGTCGACGTCACCCTGTCCGCGACCGCCGTGCCGGGCGCGCCGGTGGAGGCGGGCGGCAACGCCTATGCCATCACCCGCAGCTATTACACGCCCGAGGGCACGCCGATGGACCCGGCGCTTGTCGCACAGGGCCAGCGGCTCGTCACGGTTGTCGAAATCCGCCCCTTTGACGAGGATGCAGAGGGCCAGATCATCGTCACCGACCCGCTGCCCGCCGGTTTCGAGATCGACAACCCGAACCTGATCGAGGCCGGGGAACTCGACGATCTCGACTGGCTGGACCTGACCACGGACACCGATATGACGGAATTCCGCGCCGACCGCTTCGCGACCTCGCTCGAAATCTGGGGCGGCGCGACGCTGCGCTTTGCCTATCGCATTCGCGCCGTGACCCCCGGCAGCTTCCATCACCCGGCAGCGACGGTCAGCGACTTCTACAGGCCGGAGCGACGCGGCTGGACCGGGAGTGGCACGGTTGTCATCCTCCCCTGACCGCCGCGATCCGTCGCGCCGCGCCGGACGGTGGCTGATCGGTGCAGCGCTGTCCCTGTTGATGCTGGCGGCAGGTGCGGATGCCGGACGGGACCGCTTCGACCGCTGGACCGACGCCACGCCGATGCCGCCGCTGGAGGTGGCGACGGGAACGCAGGTGCTGGCGCGCGACGGCAGCCTGCTGCGCGGCTTTCAGGTCGGTGACGGCATCTGGCGGCTTGCCCCGCCGGAAAGCGGCGTCGATCCGCGTTTCCTGCAAATGCTGATCGCGTGGGAGGATCGGCGCTTTGCAACCCATTCCGGCGTCGATGGCCGCGCCGTGATGCGGGCGGCGCTTCAGGCGGTCTGGAACGGCCGGATCGTCTCTGGCGCGTCGACGCTGTCGATGCAGACCGCGCGGCTGCTGGAGCGGGGACCGACCGCCGACTGGCAGGGCAAGATCCGGCAGGCGCGGCTGGCAATGGCGCTTGAGCGGCAGATCGGCAAGGACGGGGTATTGGCGCTGTATCTGCGGCTTGCGCCTTATGGCGGCAATACCGAAGGGGTGCGGGCGGCCTCGCTGATGTGGTTCGGCAAGGAACCCGCCCGGCTGACCCCGGCGGAGGCAGCCTTGCTGGTCGCCCTGCCCCAATCACCCGAAACCCGCCGCCCGGATTTACCCACGCGGCGGCAAGCGGCGCTGTCCGCCCGAAACCGGGTCATCGACCGGGCCGAGGCGGAAGGCATTATCGATGCCGAGGCCGCAGCCTCTGCCCGCAACACGCCCTTGCCGGAGACGCGCCGCCCCTTCCCGGCCCATGCCGCGCTGCTCGCTGACCGGCTGCGCCGCGCCCGGCCCGGCGATACTGTGATCCGCACCACCATCGACGCCGATCTGCAACGCGTGACCGAGGCGCTGCTTTCCCGTGCCGTCACCCGCTACGGCAGCAGCCTGTCCGCCGCCGCGATCATCGCGGATCACCAGAGCGGGGAGATACTGGCGGAGCTTGGCACCGCCGAATACGGCAGCACGCCGCGCGACGGGTTTGTCGACATGACCCGTGCCCTGCGTTCCCCGGGATCGACGCTGAAACCCTTTGTCTATGCGCTCGGCTTCGATGACGGGCTGATCCACCCCGACACGCTGATCGAGGACCGGCCTGCGGCCTTCGGGCGCTGGCAGCCGGAGAATTTCGACCTGCAATTCCGCGGCACCGTCACCATCCGCCGCGCCTTGCAGGAATCGCTGAATATCCCGGTCGTCCGGGTCGCCGCCTCCATCGGGCCGGCGCGGATCATGGCTGCACTGCGCCGCGCCGGGATGCGGGTGGAGATGGCGGGCGACACGCCCGGGCTGGCCGTCGTGCTGGGCGGGGCCGGTGTCTCGCTGCATGATCTGGTGCAGGGCTACGCGGCGCTCGCGCATGGTGGCCGGGCGGTAAGCCTGCGCGACACCCCCGTCCCTTTTGACGCAGCGGAGAAGGCACCAGCCCGCCTCGTCAGCCCCGCTGCTGCTTGGCAGATCGGGGCGATCCTGTCGCAATTGCCGCCCCCGAACGGACGCCAGACGGGGCGCATCGCCTACAAGACCGGGACCAGCTACGGGCATCGCGACGCGCTTGCCATCGGCTATGACGGGCGGTTCGTGATCGGCGTCTGGATGGGCCGCGCGGACGGCACGCCGGTGCCGGGGGCGTTTGGCGGGCAACTCGCCGCGCCGATCCTGTTCGATCTGTTCGACGCGGTCGGACCGGAATCGCGGAAGCTTCCCGCTCCGCCGCCGGAGACGATTATCGCCGCGAATCCGCAGCTTCCCGCATCATTGCGACGTTTCACCGCAGCGGGGGAAACCAGCCTCGCCCGTCGCAGCGACGGCACGGTGCGCGACGATCCCCTGACCATTGCCTTCCCGCCCGACGGGGCGGAGATCGAACTGATGACGGAGAATATCCCGGTGCGGGTGCGTGGCGGGGTGCCGCCGTTCACATGGCTGCTGAATGGCCGCCCTGCTGCGATTGCAACGCCGGATTCGGCCACACAGATCCCCGGCAGCCCCGGCATGTCGGAGTTGTCCGTGACCGATGCGACAGGCGCCACGCGGCGCGCACGACTGCGCCTGATCCGGCCCTGATCCCGCCAACCTGAAGCCACTGCCGCGCGGCTGTTATCGGCGAATTCATTCCCGACAAAAAAACTCTGACCCTCTGGATTTCAACTGATAAAAACGCTAAGAATTGCGCAGCGGCCTCTTATTGGCCGCCCGAATTGCTGCCGGATCGAGGAGAGATGATGTTCCGCACCACCATGACCGCCCTGCCCCTGGCCCTTCTCGCAACCGCTGGTTTTGCTGCCACGCCTGAAGAGGTTGTCAGCAACTATGCCGATATTGCCGAGGCAGGCTACAGCGACAGCCTGACCACGGCGCAGGCGCTGCGCGAGGCCGTTGCGGCGCTTGTCGAAACCCCGTCGGAAGAAACCCTGACCGCCGCCCGCGCGGCATGGACCGCTGCCCGCGTCCCTTATCAGCAGACCGAGGTTTTCCGCTTCGGCAATGCCATCGTCGACGATTGGGAAGGCCGCGTGAACGCATGGCCGCTGGATGAAGGGCTGATCGACTATGTCGCAGAGAACACCCCGTCTGCCGAAGATAACGAACTGGCGCATCTGAACGTGATCGCGAATAGCTCGCTCGATCTGTCGGGCGAGGTTATCGACGCGGCGACCATCACCCCGGAACTGATCTCCGGCCAGCTCCACGAGGCTGGCGGGATCGAGGCGAATGTCGCCTCCGGCTACCACGCCATCGAATTCCTGCTTTGGGGTCAGGACCTGAACGGCACCGGCCCCGGCGCGGGCGAGCGTCCTTACACCGACTATATTCAGGGCGACGGCTGCACCGGCGGCAATTGCGACCGCCGCGCGCAATATCTGACCGCCGTCACCGATCTGCTGATCGCCGATCTTGAAGAAATGGTCGCCAACTGGTCCGCCGAGGGCGAGGCGCGCGCCACCGTCACCGGCGACCCGCAGGCCGGGCTGAACGCGATCCTGACCGGGATGGGCAGCCTGTCCTACGGTGAGCAGGCGGGCGAGCGGATGAAGCTGGGCCTGATGCTGAACGACCCGGAGGAGGAACATGACTGCTTCTCCGACCAGACCCAGAACAGCCATTACTATGACGGGCTGGGCATCCAGAACGTCTATCTCGGCCATTACAAGCGCGTCGACGGCTCGGAAGTGTCGGGACCGGCGATTTCTGAACTGGTGGCGGCAGCCGATGCCGATGTCGACACGGCGCTGAAAGCGGGTCTGGAAACCTCCGTCGCCGCCCTGACCGCGCTGAAAGAGAAAGCCGATAACGGCATGGCCTATGACCAGATGCTTGCCCCCGGCAATGTCGAAGGCGAGGAAACCATCATGGCCGCCGTCGATGCGCTGGTCGCCCAGACCACCGAGATCGAACGCGCGGTTGCGGCACTTGGCCTCAGCAAGATCGAGTTCGAGGGCTCCGACAGCCTCGACAACCCGAACGCGGTTTTCCAGTAACAGGCTCTTTTCACGAGGGTTTTTGTCATGATTGTCTGTCACTGTACTCAGATCACCGATCGCGACATTCGTGCCGCGGTCGGCTGGATGCGGGCAGCGGACCCTGATACCATCGTCACTCCGGGCAAGATCTACCATGCGCTCGGAAAGCGCGCCGATTGCGGCGGCTGCATGAAGTTGTTCGTCGCCCAGATGCGCGCGGCGGATGGGTTCGCTGTCGGTAACGGCTCGCCGGTGCCTGCAGTGTTGACAGGCCTGCGCCGAAAGGTGGCGTCAGGCTGACAGGAAAGGAACGAGAATGAAGGGCGACGCAAAGGTCATCGAATACCTGAACGCAGCTCTGAGATCGGAACTGACCGCGGTAAGCCAGTACTGGCTGCATTACCGCCTTCAGGAAGACTGGGGATACGGCAAGATCGCCGATAAATCCCGTGCGGAATCGATCGAGGAAATGCACCACGCGGACAAGCTGATCCAACGGATCATCTTTCTGGAGGGGCATCCGAATCTGCAAAAGCTTGATCCGCTGCGCATCGGTCAGAACGTCAAGGAGACGATGGAATGCGATCTCGCTGGCGAACATGACGCGCGCAATCTCTATATCGAGGCCCGCGATCATTGCGAGAAGGTCGGCGATTATATCAGCAAGAACCTCTTCGAGGCGCTGATCGCGGATGAGGAAGGTCATATCGACTTCCTCGAAACCCAGATCGCTCTGCATGACGAACTCGGCGCCAAGAATTTCGGGCTGCTGAACGCCAAACCGGCCAGCGAGGCCGAATAAGCTTCGGATGGGCGGCCTGTGCCGCCCAGTTCCGCTTTCATCACCACTATTTCCGGCCACAAAATGACTGTTCTTCGCGCTCCCGCCCCCCTCATTTCCACAGGCGGGGCGGTGACGCTCGTCATGTGGCAGATCGTCGCAGCGACAATCGGCGCTGTTCCGGCACAGGCCGAAGACCCCGCCGACGCGGTGCGGGCCGTTCCTGCCGATGCACCGGATACCGCGCCGGATCTCTGGCGGCTGGAGCCGCATCTGAACATCGTCCCCCGCACCGAGGCTGAGACAGCCCGGATTGCAGGCGTCCTTGCCCCGCCGGAGGATTTTACCAAGCCCGAACCGTTCGAGCAGAACCCGGCAGGTGCCGCAACAACGCGCTATATCGACAGCGCGGACGCGTTTTCGCAATTCTCCCCGAATATGCCCTTCGAGGATGAGCTGAACTTCAAGGTCGGCAACGGCATTTTCCGCAAGCTCTGGGTCGGCGCGCCGTCCTCGACCAAGGGCAGCGACGGTCTCGGCCCGCTCTATAACGCCCGCGCCTGTCAGAACTGCCATATCAAGGACGGGCGCGGCCATATGCCGGAAGGGCCCGATGACAGCCGCGTCTCCACCTTCCTGCGGCTGTCGATCCCCGGTGGCCATGACGTTCAGGGCATCCCCGATTACATCCCGACCAGCCCCGACCCGGTCTATGGCGGGCAATTGCAGGATCTGTCGCTTGCAGGCTATCTGGCCGAGGCGAAGATGGGCGTGACATGGGCGGAGGAAACCGTGACGCTGGCGGATGGTGAAACCGTCTCGCTGCGCCGTCCCAGCTACAGCATCGACAGCCCCGCCTATGGCGCGCCGCATCCCGGCCTGATGATCTCCCCCCGCGTCGCCCCGCAGATGATCGGGCTGGGCCTGCTGGAAGCCATCCCGGTTGCCGATATTCTGGCGCAGGCCGACCCGGAGGACGCCGATGGCGACGGCATTTCGGGCCGCCCGCAGATCGTCTGGTCGAACCAGTATGACCAGCCCATGCTGGGCCGCTTCGGCCATAAGGCCGGCAATGCCACGATCTTTGAACAATCTGCCGGTGCGTTTTCCGGCGATATGGGTCTTTCCACCCCGCTTTTCCCCGACCCGTCGGGCGAATGCACCGATCCGCAAACCGATTGCCGCACCGCCCCCGCAGGTCAGGAACCCGGCATCCGTGACGGGCTGGAGGTCGATCAGGAAAGCATGGACCTCGTCACCTTCTATTCCCGCAACCTCGCCGTGCCGGAGCGCCGCAATCTCGACGACCCGACCGTCCTGCGCGGCAAGGAGATCGCCTATACCATCGGCTGTACCTCCTGCCACAAGCCGAAATTCGTGACCAACCGTCTGGAGGACCAGCAGGAGCAGAGCTTCCAGCTTATCTGGCCCTATACCGACCTGCTGCTGCACGATATGGGCGAAGGTCTTGCCGATAACCGCCCCGAATCCCGGGCCACGGGAACGGAATGGCGCACCGCCCCGCTCTGGGGGATTTCACTGAACAAGCAGGTGACCGGCGTCGAAAGCTATCTTCACGACGGTCGCGCCCGCACGCTGTTGGAGGCGATCCTGTGGCATGGCGGCGAGGCACAGGCGGCGCGCGATGCCGTCATCGCGCTGCCGACCGAGGATCGCGAGGCCCTGATCGCCTGGCTCAAATCCCTCTGAAACCCAAAAGCCACAAGAAAAAGGCGCTGCCGCAGCAACGCCTCTTTCATTCTGGTCCAAATATCCCGGGGTGAGCGCCGGCACGGCGCGAGGGGCAGCGCCCCTCCCCTTATTCGAACTCGACCAGCAGGTCCTTCGCGTCGATCTGCTGCCCCGGCGCGACATGGACCGCCTTGATGATGCCGTCCCGGTCGGCATGGATCGCGGTTTCCATCTTCATCGCCTCGATGGTCAGCAACAGATCGCCGGATTTGACCTCGTGGCCCGCGACAGCCGCAACCGTCGCCACAACCCCCGGCATCGGCGCGCCGACATGGGCGTCGTTCCCCGGCTCTGCCTTGGCCCGTGCGACGGCACTCGCCCCCTCGGCGCGGTTCGGCACGCGGATATTGCGCGGCTGGCCGTTGAGTTCGAAGAACACCTTCACCTCGCCCTTCTCATCGGTCTCGCCAATGGCCTGAAGGCGGATTTCCAGCGTCTTGCCGGGATCGATCTCACACGCGATCTGGTCGCCGGGTTGCATGCCATAGAAGAAATTCTTCGTCGGCAGAGTGCGAACCGGACCATAGACGCGATGTCGGCCCATATAGTCGAGGAACACTTTCGGATACATCAGATAGCCGTTCAGATCTTCGTCATCGACCTCCAGCCCCTCCAACTGCTCCGACAGATCGGCACGGGTCGCTTCCAGATCGACCGGCGCCATCGCAGCACCTGGGCGCGTGGTCATCGGCGTTTCGCCCTTCAGCACCTTCCTTTGCAGCGCCTCCGGCCATCCACCGGGCGGCTGGCCCAGATTACCGCGCATCATGTCGATCACCGAATCCGGGAAGGCCACGTCGACCTCCGGGTCCTCGACCTGCGCCCGCGTCAGCCCCTGCGACACCATCATCAGCGCCATGTCACCCACCACCTTCGACGATGGCGTGACCTTCACAATATCCCCGAACATCTGGTTCACATCGGCATAGGCCTGCGCGACCTCGTGCCAGCGATCCTCCAGCCCGAGCGAACGCGCCTGCGCCTTCAGATTGGTGAACTGCCCGCCGGGCATCTCATGCAGGTAGACCTCGGACGCCGGGGCCTGCAGCCCGGATTCGAAGGCCGCGTAATCCTCGCGCACCCGCTCCCAGTAGTTGGAAATCTCGCGGACGGCATCCACATCCAGCCCGGTATCGCGATCCGTTCCCGCCAGCGCCTCCACGACAGAGCCGAGCGTCGGCTGGCTGGTATTGCCCGACAGCGCATCCATTGCGCCATCGACAATATCCACCCCGGCCGAGGCCGCCGCCAGATAGGACGCCCCGCCCATGCCGCTGGTGTCATGGGTGTGGAAATGGATCGGCAGCCCGACCTCTTCCTTCAGCGCCGTGACCAGTTTCCGCGCGGCAGCAGGTTTCAGCAAGCCCGCCATATCCTTCAGCCCGAGGATATGGGCTCCGGCCTCCCGCAGTTCTTTGCCCATGTAAACATAATATTGCAGGTCATATTTCGCGCGATCCGGGTCGAGGATATTGCCGGTGTAACAGATCGCCGCCTCGCAGATCTTGCCGCTGTCGATCACGGCATCCATGGCGACGCGCATATTCTCCACCCAGTTCAGACTGTCGAAGACACGGAACACATCGACGCCGGATTCCGCCGCTTGCGCCACAAAGCTCTGCACCACGTTATCCGGGTAATTCGTGTAGCCTACCCCGTTCGAGGCACGCAGCAGCATCTGGGTCAGCAGGTTCGGCATCCGCGCGCGAATATCGCGCAGCCGCTGCCACGGGCATTCCTGCAAGAAGCGATAGGCCACGTCGAATGTCGCCCCGCCCCAGCATTCGACGCTGAAAAGCTGCGGCAGATTGGCGGCATAGGCCGGTGCCACCCGGATCATGTCGATGGAGCGCATCCGTGTGGCCAGCAGCGACTGATGCCCGTCGCGCATCGCCGTGTCGGTCATCAGCAGCCTTGGCTGGGCTGCGACCCAATCGGCCACGGCCTGCGCGCCCTTCTCCTCCAGCAATTGCCGGGTTCCGGCAGGCGGGGGGGAGACGCGCGGCTTTGGCGGTATCGCAGGCCGCGCCTCGGCATGCGGTGCTGCCCGACCGGCGGTTTCGGGATGCCCGTTCACGGTAATATCCGCCAGATAGGTCAGGATCTTCGTCGCCCGGTCCTGACGCTGGCGGAACTCGAACAGCTCCGGCGTGGTGTCGATGAATTTCGTCGTATAGGTGTCATCGAGAAAGGTCGGGTGTTTCAGCAGGTTGATGACGAAATCGATATTCGTGCTGACGCCGCGGACCCGGAATTCCCGAAGCGCGCGGTCCATCCGGCGGATCGCCTGATCCGGGGTCTGCGCCCAAGCGGTGACCTTCACCAGCAGCGAGTCGTAAAACCGCGTGATGACCCCGCCCGAATAGGCGGTGCCGCCATCCAGCCGGATACCCATCCCGGTGGCTGAACGATAGGCCGTGATGCGCCCGTAATCCGGGATGAAGTTGTTCTGCGGGTCCTCGGTCGTCACCCGGCATTGCAGCGCGTGACCCGACAGCGTGACCTGATCCTGGGACGGCACGCCCGTCGCCTCGGCCAGCGTCGCGCCCTCGGCCACCTTGATCTGAGCCTGCACGATGTCGATCCCCGTCACCTCCTCGGTGACGGTATGCTCGACCTGCACGCGCGGATTGACCTCGATGAAATAGAACGCGTCGGTTTCCATATCCATCAGGAACTCGACCGTGCCTGCCGCCTCATAGCCGACCGCCTGCCCGATCCTGAGCGCCAGCGCGCAGACCTCTTCCCGCTGCGCCTCGCTCAGATAGGGCGCGGGCGCACGCTCCACCACTTTCTGATTGCGGCGCTGCACGGTGCAGTCGCGCTCATACAGGTGATACAGCCCGCCATGCTTGTCGCCCAACAGCTGCACCTCGACATGGCGCGCGCGGGTGATCATCTTTTCCAGATAACCCTCGCCATTGCCGAAAGCGGCCTCGGCCTCTCGCCGCCCCTCACGGACCTTCTCGACCAGCTCATCGGGGCCGTTGATCGGACGCATCCCGCGACCGCCGCCGCCCCAGGAGGCTTTGAGCATGAGCGGATAGCCGATCTCGGCGGCGTCTGCCTTGATCGCGTCGAAATCATCGCCCAGCACCTCGGTCGCGGGGATGACCGGCACACCGGCCTTGATCGCCACCCGCCGGGCGCTGGCCTTGTCGCCAAGCGCGCGCATGGTTTCGGCCCGCGGACCGATAAAAATGATCCCTTCGCGCTCACAAGCATCGACCAGTTCGGGGTTTTCCGACAGCAGCCCATAGCCCGGATGGATCGCATCCGCGCCGCTTTCCTTCGCGACCCGGATAATCTCGTCAATCGACAGATAAGCAGCGACCGGACCAAGCCCCTCGCCGATGCGATACGCCTCATCCGCCTTGAAACGGTGCAGCCCAAGCTTGTCTTCCTCGGCATAGACTGCCACGGTCTTCTTGCCCAGCTCGTTGGCGGCACGCATGACTCGGATCGCGATTTCGCCACGATTGGCCACGAGAATCTTGTTTATGTCGCGCATAAGGGTCCCCGATATTCTGCAATTGCGAAGACCATAGCGATATGGAGGAACTTGTAAACGCGGATGTCACACAGGCGTCACCTATGGCCCGGCGTCAGGCGGCCAAATCGACCCATACCGGGACGTGATCGGACGGTTTCTCGCCGGCCCGAACCTCACGATCAACACCGCAACCCATCACAATATCAGCAGCTTGCGGTGACAACATCAGGTGATCTATACGGATACCATTATCCCGCCGCCACGCACCGGCCTGAAAATCCCAGAATGTGAACGGCCCCCTTTTGCCGAACGGATCGGCATCGCGCAGCGCATCCGTCCAGCCCTGCGCTGCAATGCGGCGAAACGCGGCCCGGCTGTCTGGCAGGAACAGCGCATCCTTCACCCAGTCGCCGGGTTCGGCGGCGTCACGGGGCTCAGGAATGATGTTGTAATCCCCCAACATCACAACCGGCATCTCAAGCGCCAGCAACTCCGCCGCGCGCAGCCGCAACCGCTCCATCCATGCCAGCTTGTAGTCGTATTTCGGCCCCGGCGCCGGATTGCCATTGGGCAGATACAGCCCCGCCACCCGCACGGCGCGTTGGCCCACCACGGTCGCCTCGATATAGCGGGCCTGTTCATCCGCATCATCACCGGGCAGACCGCGCGTCACGTCCTCCAGCGGCAGTTTCGACAGGATCGCCACCCCGTTGAAACTTTTCTGCCCGTGGCTCACGACGTTATAGCCCATATCCTCGAAATGTCCGGCGGGGAAGTTCTCGTCGACCGACTTGATCTCCTGCAACACCACCAGATCGGGCGAGGCGGCCAACAGCCAGTCGCTCAGCGCGTTCATCCGCGCCTTGATGCCGTTAATATTGAAACTCGCGATCTTCATGCGCATTCACCTTGGCTGAAATATCCCGGGGGTGAGGCGCGGGACCGCGCCGAGGGGGCAGCGCCCCCTTTATCAGATCGAAAACGAGGTTCCGCAACCGCAGGACGACGCCGCGTTCGGATTTTCGATCACAAACCGCGCCCCGATCAGCTCATCGGCAAAATCGATCACCGCCCCCGCCAGAAATGGCAGCGAGACCGGATCGACCAGCACACGCTGGCCATTGCCCTCCAGCACCAGATCATCCTCGGCAGGCGCATCCAGTCGGATATCGTATTGAAACCCCGAACAGCCGCCGCCTTCGACCGCCACGCGCAGTGCCTGCGGGGCGTCATTGCCGTCATTAATTTCCGCCAGCCGCGCAAAGGCACGTTCGGTCACAGAAGGGGGCAGGTTCATGGGGCGTTCCCGTTTCGCAAGTCCTGAGACAAATATAGGGTTTGCCCCGAACCGCTGCAAGGAAACCGCATGATCGCGCCCTATGCCTGCCAGCCAGAGGCCAGCCGTGGACGGCTGTTTGACGAAAGCCTGTCCAGCTTCCGCAGCCCGTGGCAACGGGACCGGGACCGGATCATCCACTCCTCCGCGTTCCGCCGCCTGAAGCACAAGACACAGGTTTTTGTCGAGCAGGAGGGCGACGCCTATCGCGGCGATTATTTCCGCACAAGGCTGACCCACACCATCGAGGTGGCGCAAGTCGCGCGCACCATTGCCGGGGCGCTGTCGCTCAATGTCGATCTGGCGGAGGCCGTGGCCCTTGCCCATGATCTCGGCCACCCGCCCTTCGGCCATACCGGCGAGGACGCGCTTGCGGCACTGATGGAGCCCTATGGCGGTTTCGATCACAACGCACAGGCGCTGCGCATCGTCACCCGGCTGGAACGGCACTACGCCGATTTCGACGGGCTGAACCTGACATGGGAAACGCTCGAAGGCATCGCGAAGCATAATGGTCCGGTCGCGCCACCCCTGCCCTATGCTCTGGCGGAGGTGAACCACGCCTGGGAACTGGAACTCTCCACCAATGCCAGCGCCGAGGCACAGGTGGCGGCGGTCGCGGATGACATCGCCTATAATCACCACGACATCCATGACGGGCTGCGCGCCGGGCTGTTCACCGAAGAAGATCTGCTTGATCTGCCCGTCGTCGGCCCGGCCTTTGCAGAGGTGGACCGGCTTCATCCCGGCCTCGCCTCCGGTCGTCGCCGGCACGAAGCGCTGCGACGGGTGTTCGGGGTCATGGTCGAGGATGTGATCGCCGTGGCGCAGAACCGGCTGACCTCGCTTCAGCCCCGCTCCGTCGATGAAATCCGCGGCATGGACGGGCCGATCATCCGGTTTTCAAAACCGCTCTATCAGAACATCAAGGCGATCAAATCCTTCCTGTTCACCCGGATGTATCGCGCGCCGTCAGTGGTTGACGAACGAAAGCTGGTCACCGCCATGCTGCGCGACCTGTTCCCGCTCTACATCTCCAACCCGGAGATGCTGCCGAAACACTGGCAGGCGGAGGCGCTTGCCGCTTCCGAAACCGAACGGGCCCGGATCGTGCTGGATTACGTCGCCGGGATGACCGACCGCTACGCCATGGCGGAATGGGAGCGGCTTTGCAGCTGATCCCTGACGCTCAGCGCAGGAAGATCATCGCCATCCCCAGTGTCGCAATCGCGGCTCCAAACCAGCTTGCCGCACTTGGCCGCGCGCCGGTGACGATCCACAGCACCGGCAGGATGAACACCGGCGAAAGCGCCGACAGCGTCGAGACGATCCCGACCTTGCCGCCCTGCAGGGCAAACAGCAGCAGCGACATGCCGACGACCATCGCAATGATGCCGGACCCGGCCAGAAGCAGAAACACCCGCATATTCAGCGGCGCACGCGGCTTCACGCGCGGTATCGGCAGGCTGCTCAGCAAGGCAAGGCAGATCACGGCCACGGCCACCCGGATCAGACTGCCGGTGAAGGGATCAAAGCCGGTCTCCATCACCGGGCGCGCGATCAGCGAACCCATTGCCTGACCGAGTGCAGCGAGCAGGCCGAAGCCGATCCCGATCCAGACATTGCCGCTGACCGCCTCGAATTTATGGGTGCCGCTGCGACCCGGACGCCCCAGAACGGCAATCCCGACCCCTGCGGCGCACAGGAAGACCCCCATCCAGCCCAGCTTGCTCAGCTCTTCGCCCAGCACCGCCCAGCCCAGCACAGCCGCCATCGGCGCATTGAGTGCGAACAGCGCCCCGGTCCGGCGCGGCCCCAGCCGGGTCAGCGTCACAAACAGCATCGTATCGCCAAGAAAGATGCCGACCACCCCGGAAACCGCCAGCGTACCGGCCTGCGCCGGGGTCACGCCCTGCCACTGACCGGAGATCAGCACGATCACCAGCAGAACCACCGTCACCGTCCCCTGCCGGTACAAATTGAACCCGAACGGTCCCAGATGCGCGACCGCAGGCGTGGACATCAGCCCGGTGACGGCCCAGCATATCGCCGCGCCGAGTGCGGCAAGCTCATAGATCGGCAAGTCCTGTCCCTTTCCGCCAAACATTCAGCAAATCAGTGAACTCGCCCTGCTCTGCCGCGTTAATCCGGCGGATATAGGAGGATGCGATGATTACCAAGACTGGTTCTGCAAAATGGCAAGGCGGGCTGAAAGACGGCAAGGGCGAGGTCTCGACCGAGTCCGGCGTGCTGTCCGCGCAGCCCTATGGTTTCGCGACCCGTTTCGAGGGGCAGCCCGGCACCAACCCCGAGGAACTGATCGGCGCAGCACATGCCGCCTGTTTCTCAATGGCGCTCTCGAAAGAGCTGGCCGAGGCGGGTGTGACCGATGTCACCATCGAAACCAGCTCCGCCATCACGCTCGACAAGGACGGCGAGGGTTTTGCGATCAAGACAGCGGCGCTGTCCTCCCATGTTTCGGGCCAGGGCGATCATGACGCGATCCGCAAGGCGGCAGAGGGCGCGAAGTCCGGTTGCCCGGTCTCGAAGCTGCTGAACGCGGATGTTACGCTCGATCTCAAAATCACATGATGTATGTTAGGTACGGCTATGACATCACCATAGAAACCGAATCCGACCTGCCGATGCTGCTGCAAATGTCGGTCCGCCCCGAACGGCAGCTCGACCTGCGCGGGACGGAGGAATTCGTGACCGACCCGGCCGTGCCGTTTTCGACCTTCGTCGATGATTTCGGCAATTTCTGCCGCCGCCTGACCGCCCCGGCTGGTCAGTTCCGCATGCAGCAAAACGCCATCATCACCGATAGCGGCCTGCCGGAGCCGGACTTCCCGGAGGCACAGGAAATGCCGGTCGAGGCGCTGCCCGACGATGTGCTGCAATTCCTCTGGCCGTCGCGCTACTGCGATTCCGATCTGCTACTGCAACCGGCATGGGATTTGTTTGGCGAGATGACGCCCGGCTGGTCGCGGGTGGAGGCGATCATGGGCTGGGTGCATAACCACATCACATTCAACTACATGGACGCCGACGCCACCCGGACCGCGCATGACGCCTTTGAGCAGGGCAAGGGCGTCTGCCGCGATTTCGCGCATCTGGCCATCGCCATGTGCCGGGCGCTGAATATCCCGGCACGCTACGTCAACGGCCATCTGGGCGATTTCGGGGTGCCGGTGCAGCCGGACCCGATGGATTACGCGGCCTCGGTGCAGGTTTATCTGTCGGGCAGGTGGTGGAATTTCGATCCGCGCAACAACTCACGCCGGATCGGACGCCTGCCAGTCGGCTATGGGCGCGACGCCACCGATGTCGCGCTGATCTCCAGCTTCGGGACGCATCGGTTGGTGAATTTCCACGTCATCACCGAAGAGGTGGACGTCGACGGCAACCGGGTTGAGCGGGGCGATGTGTGTTGAAATGTGCCATTCGGGCAAAGCGGGGGATGTTGCCGGTGCGTTGAAATGTATCGTACGGGGTGATTGGTATGATTTTATCGGTGCGTTAAAACGCACCCTACGGCGAGGCCGGTAATCCCGATGGCGTGTCGAAATGTATCGTACGGGGGATCGGGATGATCTCATCGATGCGTTAAAACGCACCCTACGGGGCAATGGGATGGTTTCATTGGGCGTTGAAATGTACCGAACGGGCGGATCGGGATGGTTTCATTGGTACGTTGAAACGCACCCTACGGCTAAACCGGCGATCCCGACGGTGCGTTGAAACGCACCCTACGGCGAAATCACGAAACCCGTTGGATGCGCCCGTAGGGTGCGCTTTAGCGCACCGCCAAACGCCATCGCACCATCAAACGTCATTTCACCCGCCAAACGTGAACGCCCCATCCCCCGTCAACGCCCGAAAACCACCCCATCCCCTCAATACACCACACTCCCCGTCCCCGCCGGCAAGGCCCCATAGGGCAACCACACCGTTTTCCACTGCACCGCATGGTCAAGGAATGCCCGCCCCTGCCCGTCCGCCGCACTCCAATCACGATTGGCAAACGACCACACCGGCTTGAGATTGCCGACCGATGCGGCCTCCACCTCCGCGACACCCTTTGCACCGCAGAACCAGAGCGCCGCGACATCGTCATGCGCCGCCAGAACCGCCGCCAGATCATCCTTCGGGCCGGAGACGATATTGACCACGCCCCCCGGCAGATCCGAGGTGTCGAAGACCTGCGCCAGATCGAAGGCCGCGACCGGATCGTCCTGCGCCGGGACCGCCACGACCGCATTGCCCATGACAATCGCAGGCGCGATCAGGCTGATGAGGCCCAGCAGCGGCGCATCATTGGGACAGACGATCCCCATCACTCCGAATGGCTGCGGGATCACATTGACCAGATAATTCGGCTTGGTCTGAACATTCTGCCCGTCGAATTTATCCGCCCAGCCGGCATAGTAGAACAATCTGCGGATCGCCGCATCCACAGCGTCAGCGCCGTGTTTCTTGGCCATCTCCTCCCGCCGAAGCGACAGGTTTTCCGCCACGAAATACAGCACCTGCGCGCGCCCATGCCCGCCCATCGATGCCCATTTGCCCGCCTTCTTCGCCGCCTCGACGGCGTTGCGGATATCCTTGCGATTGCCCAGCGGGACCAGATCGCCCGAGGCCGCGCGATAGCTTGCCCCGCCATCGGGCCGCTTCTGCGCGCCGCCGATATAGAGCTTTTCGGTCCGGTCAATCGCCTTGCCCGTCGCCGTGCCATCCACAACCGGCTTGAGCGGCTTCGGCGCCTTTTCCTTCGTCGCCTCCACCTTCGGGCCGGTCAGATAATCCAGCAGGCCGACACGCCCGCCCTCACGGCCATAGCCTGATTCGCGCATCCCGCCGAAGGGCGCTGCGGCATCGAACATATTCGCACCGTTGATCCAGACCACGCCGGATTTCACTTGTGCGGCCAGATCGGTCGCCACCGTCGCGCTTTCGGAGAAGATCTGCGCGGCAAGACCGTAATGGCTGTTATTGGCCAGACTGATCGCCTCATCCGCCGTACGGTACGTGGTCAGTGTCGCAATCGGGCCAAAAATTTCCTCGCTCCATGACGGGTTGGCGGGGGAGACGGCGCGCAGATAGCCGGGCGCGACAAAGCAGCCCTCCGCTGCATCGCCGCCCACAAGCTCTGCCCCGGCATCGACGGCCTGACGGCACAGCCCGACAATCCGGTCCTTCTGAACAGGATGCACGATTGCGCCGATATCGGTCGACTTGTCGAGCGGCGAACCGAGACACAGATTTGCCATCCGGCGCTGCAGCAGCGCCTCGAACCGCGCGGCCACGGCCTCCGCCACCAGAATGCGCGACCCCGCACAGCAGACCTGCCCCTGATTGAACCAGATCGAGTCGACCACGCCTTCGACCGCCGCATCCAGATCGGCATCCGGCATCACGATGAACGGCGATTTGCCGCCCAGTTCCAGCGTCAGCCGCTTGCCGGTCCCGGCGGTCGCGGCGCGGATGGCGCGCCCGACTTCGGTCGAGCCGGTGAAGGCGATCTTGTCGACATCCGCCGCGACCAGCGCCGCGCCGGTCTCCCCGTCGCCGGTCACGATATTGACCACGCCACGCGGCAGCCCGACCTCCTGACATATCTCGGCAAAGGCAAGCGCCGTCAGCGGCGTATACTCCGCCGGTTTCAGCACCACGGTGTTGCCCGCCGCAATCGCGGGTGCGATCTTCCACGCCAGCATCAACAGCGGGAAATTCCACGGGATGATCTGACCCGCCACGCCGATAGCGGTATGATCGGGAAATTCATCCGCCATCAGTTCCGCCCAGCCCGCGTGGTGATAGAAATGCCGCACGACCAACGGAATATCGGCGTCGCGGCTTTCCCGGATTGGCTTGCCGTTATCCAGCGTCTCCAGCACCGACAGGAACCGCTCCCGCTTCTGGATGGTCCGGGCAATGGCATAGAGATACCGCGCCCGCTCATGCCCGCCCAGCTTCGCCCATTTCGGCTGCGCCTTGCGCGCGGCCTTCACGGCAGTCGAGACATCCTCGCCAGTGCCCTGACTGATCTGCGCCAGCGTCTCGCCCGTCGCCGGATCGGTGGTCACAAAGCCGCGCCCGGCATTGGTGAAGCTGCCATCGATGAAATGGCCGAACCGCTCCCGCTTCGCCAGCCAGTCGCGCACGGCGGTGCTGTCCTCGACCGAGGGGCCGTATTCCATGGTTTCCATGATCTCGCTCACAGTCGGCATAATATCCCTCAGGCCATGGTCAGGCGATGCGCCGCGGCATAGCGGCCGGTGACGTAATGGCTGATCTGACGCTCCAGATCGCCCAGAAGCGAGCTTGCCCCGATGCGGAACAGATCGGGACGGACCCAGTCGCGGCCCAACTCCTCCACCATCAGCACCTGCCATGACAGCGCGTCCTTGGCGGTCTTCAGCCCGCCCGCCGGTTTGAACCCGACCTGATAGCCGGTCTGCGCCTGATAATCCCGGATCGCCCGGCACATGACCAAGGACACGGGCAGCGTCGCATTCACGCCCTCCTTGCCGGTCGAGGTCTTGATCCAGTCCGCCCCGGCCTGCATGGCGATGTGGCTGGCCTTGGCGACATTCTCCAGCGATTTCAGATCGCCCGTCGCCAGGATCGCTTTCAGCTTGGCATCCCCGCAAGCCTCGCGCATCGCCCGGATTTCGTCGTAAAGCGCCGCCCATTCGCCCTGCAAGACATGGGCGCGGGTGATGACGATGTCGATCTCATCGGCGCCCTGATCGACGGCATAGCGGATCTCCGCCAGTCGCAGATCCAGCGGCATCAGCCCGGCGGGAAACCCCGTCGCGACACTCGCCACCGGCACAGCGCTGTCGCCAAGCGCCCGCTTCGCCGCCGCCACCATTGTCGGATAGACGCAGACAGCGCCCGTGGTCAGCCCCTCAACCCCCATAGCGGCCAGCAATTCCGGCGCGACCGGCTGGCGGGCCTTGGCGCAAAGCCGCGCCACGCGGGCCTCCGTGTCGTCGCCTGCCAGCGTGGTCAGGTCGATGCAGCGAATGGCGTTCAGAAGCCACGCCGCCTGCCATTCCTTCTTCAGCGACCGCCTGACCGGCAGCGTCGTCGCCCGCCGCTCGGTCGCCGGGGTGTTGATCCGGATCGTCTCGAACCATTCCGGCGTCAGCTCGGTGCCCGGATTGCGTCTCGTCTCAGCCATCATGTTCCCGCGTCGTCAACAGGCCCGCACGGTAGCCTCGCACGGCGCGCGCGACAAGCCAAACCGCCCGCATCATGACCGGCTGTTCAGCGGCGGCATCGCCTCACTTCTTCGGATCGCGCGGCTTGCCCTTCCATGTGTCGAGCCAGCCGGTGAACCCCTCGCGCGCCTCACTGAACTCGTCGGAAACGCGGTCCATCGCTGCATCGGCACGCGCATCAACCTTATCCACAGCCTCGCCCACGCGCTTTGCCGCCGGGTCGATGGTGCGCTGCCGGAACTGGTTCCACATCCGCCAGATCAGCGCCAGCAACGCGCCGAGCAGCCCGAGGATCACCATCGCCGGCCAGTTCAGCGGCGCCTCATCCGGGCCAGAGACCTGCCGCACCGAAATCGCATTCGGATAGATCGAGAACAGCGGGATCCGCCAGCCATATGAGGTCATGCTGACCCAGATCGGATCGCGCGAATCCGAACGCAGATTGGTCGCCTCCGCCTGCAAATTCGAGCTGTCATATTTGAAATAGGGCGGCCAGATCAGCCCGGTATCCTCGTTGCGATAGACGAATACCTTCTCGCTCGGGCGCACGGTTTCGATGAACCGCACATCGCGCTGACCGGAGGCGTTGACCACGGTGCCGGTATCCTCTGCCGCGTAGAACCAGCTATTGCTGCCAATATCGGTCAGCCGGTTATAGGTGTTGGTGATCCGCACCGTATCGCGACTGGGCAGCACATAGTCGAGGCTGAGGAACACGACGACACCGAACAGGACACCCAGAACGACCTTGACGTAATACATCGTAAGCGCCTCCTTACTGCACGTTCACGATCCATGCGATCACCACGATGGCAATCGTCGGAATAACAAAGATCAGCGCCACAAGCCGCGCCTTGAGGGATTTCTGAAACCCTCTCATCGAACGCCGCACG
Source organism: Paracoccus sp. SCSIO 75233 (assembly GCF_027912675.1). NCBI lineage: Bacteria > Pseudomonadati > Pseudomonadota > Alphaproteobacteria > Rhodobacterales > Paracoccaceae > Paracoccus > Paracoccus sp. SCSIO 75233. The sequence goes on from NZ_CP115757.1 coordinate 1,492,376, forward strand.
AACTCCCTTCGTTCCGGGCTGTTTCCGGCCCGGTCGGGATGGCGGCGGTCCCATTCCTCTTCCAGATATTCAGCGCGGGTGGAGCGCAGATACATCGAGATCAGCACATAGAAGATCGCCTCGATGATGAACAGCGTGATCGCCAGCCGGATAATCGCCATCTGTCAGCTCCCCCAGGGTCCGCGAATGGTCGCCTCGCTCAGGCTGACGCGGGCGGGTTTCGCCGCCCCCCAGGGTCCGATGATCGGTGCAGGCTCTTCCATCGACGGCTCCGGTCCGAAGAGAGCCTCCCGCGTGCCCTGCTTGTCGATCTGATACTCCCGCGCGAGCTGATTGGCGACATATTCTTTCTTCGCCTCGTCCCAGCCCTGATATTCCTGATAGAAAAGCGGCTTGTTCATGATGAACAGCGCGCGGACATCATGCGGCGCCAGTTCCGTCAGCATCATGTTGACCAGATCGCGCGCCGGTGTGGCACTGGCCCGGATGGCGTAGAAATAGGCCGGATCGGCGCTGTCGATGACCGGCCACGCCCCGCCTTCCTCGGCATAGCGCAGAAGCGCGCTCAGACCGCGGATTTCCTCCGGCAGGCCCTGCCCCATCCGTGCCGCCGCCCGGCGCAGCGCGGAGCGGGTGCCGTCGCCGGTGCCGATCCCCAGCCGGGTCGCGGCATCGACGAGTATGAAATCGATCTTCTGCCGCAGGATCGCCGCCCCGTCCGCGCCTTTCGCGGTCACGATCGGCTCCCCCAGGGCATTCCGCGCCATCCACATGGCAATCGCATTCGTGTCCTGAAGGCTCATCAGCTTGACGCCCGCCAGATCGACGTCAAATGCCGGGTCGGTAAACACCTTCGGATCGCGGAAGATCATCGCATCCTCGCGCGGCGAGCGGAACACATAGACGCCCCCAAATTGCGAGGTCCAGAAATCCGGCACCTCGTAATCCCCCGCCTCCAGATGGATCGGATTGCGGATCACATCGCCGGTTTCCTTGGCTTGGCTGATCATCCGCGCGATCAGCACATCGTCATACCAGCCATCCGGCTCCGCCCGGAACCGCTCGATCAGCGCGGTCAGCTGATCGGCATTGGCGACGTGATTGCCGGTCGTATCGGCGCTGATCCTGATCCGCCCGATCTGCAAAAGATCAGCAGGCGCGCGGAGTTGCCAGACCATATCGTCCATCTCTCCGACAACCGCATCGCGGGCGGTCAGGCTGAACAGCTGGCTTTCATTGTCATGGATGAACTGCTTGAGCAGCTCGCGCAGCACCGAAAGATCCGCGTTCAGCAGAGGCGCGGTCTTCTGCTCTGTGGTCAGCAGGATAAACTGCCGATGCGCGCCTGCGGGGTTGAGGTAGTCCATATCCCCGATCTCGTCCCCGATCTCGGGCGAGTATCCCGCAAGGTCGATATGAAACTCCGGCAAGGCGGTTTCACGCCCCGTGACCAGCTTCAACGCCCGGTTATACCGCGCCACCCAGGCCGGGCTGTCCACCCGGATCAGATTGCCGAACATCAGGCCTTTTTCGATGAGGCGTTTCATGCGGTCACCTTAACACCAGATAAACCGGAAGGGCAGAGCCGCGCCGCCGGGCAGCGTCCGGTCGCGGGTGGACGCCGCGGCGGCTGATCTGAACAATTTATGACGCATCCCCGCTGAACATTTGCACGGTACGAACCGGCAAAGAAGCGTCCGCCCGGGCGGGCGGGCGGACGCTGCCCGGCGGCGCTGACGCGCCTTTGTTCCGGGCGGGGTTGCAAACGGTATCGCTTCACCCCTCCCCCCGATACCGCTTCTGCGCCTCTGCCATGCGTTCCATATTCCGCACTGCCTCCTCAATCGCGACCTCGTCGCTGTTATCGGCATAGCGCCACTCGCTGTCGGCGTAGCGGTTGATTTCCTGGGCGATCATCTCGCGCGTGATCGGCTGGCGCAGCGCCTCGATCATCTCCAGCTTGCGGGCATAGGGCTGATGCAGAAACGGCTCCGGGCTTTCGAACCATTCATCGGGCATGTCGAAATCCATCGAGCGCGCCTTGATCGCGTCGGTGATGTTCTTGATCGCGCGCCCGGTGAAACGCTCATCGGCCTGAGAGATCGCGTGAAGATAGGTGCCGAACTCCGCCAACGTGTCGAGCGTGCCGGTCTGCGCCGTCACCTCGCCCCAGACCTTCGCCAGCCCCGCCTCCTGCGGCTGGTTGTGGCGTTCCAGACTGTCGGCCACGGCGGTCTTGATCGCCTGCGCCTTCATCAGATCATGCTCACCGACCGGGATCTGGTGCCGCTTGCCCAAAAGCAGGGCGAGGATGTCGATGTAATCGGCCCGGCTTTTCGGCCCGTCGATCAGGAAGCGCGCGCCTGCCCGCTGGCGCAGCGCGTCGTCGATGGATTCGGCGTAGTTGGAGAACATCCCGAAGGTCGCATTGCCGCGCACGATGGTGCTGGCCCCGGCAAACGCCTCCATCAGCACCGCAGTGATCTCCTGCTGGCCGCTTGAGGATTGCTTGTCGCCGCGCTTGCCCGCGATCTGGTCGATATCGTCTATGGTGCCGAAGCCGATCACCGACGGGTCGATCACCCCGTCGATGAAGGCCCGCGCGTTCTGGCCCGACTTGCCCTGATAGCTGTCCACATTGTCGATGCTCAGATTCGCATAGCGGAACGGATAGCCCGCGACGGTGCAGTAATCATTGATCAGCCCCGCCATCATCTGGATCAGCGTGGTCTTGCCGGTGCCGGGCTTGCCGTCGCCGAGGAAGGTGTAGATGAAACCGCCAAGCTCCACGAAGGGGTTCATGCGCTTGTCGAAATCATAGGCGACCAGCATCCGCGACAGCCGCATCATCTGGTGCTTGGCAATGGCGTTGCCGACGACCTCCTCCGGCGTCTTGAAGGCAAGCTGGACCGGCTTGCCGCGCGCCTTGGTGGCAGGCGCAAACCCGGCAATCGGGAAGTCATCCGCCGCCACGCGCCAGCTTGCGCCAGTAAAGCTGCCGGTCCTCGGCGCGGTCTCCGCACGGGCCTGCACGGCGGCGGACAGCGCCTCTGCATAGGCGATGACGGTAGCAATCAGCGTCTTGTCGTCAAATGCTGCGCGCGACAGGTTCTGATCCAGCTCCCACAGCGCGCCCTGCAAGGCGACGGTCGGATTATCGGTCAGGATTTCATCCGCCGTGATCCCCTCGACCGTTTCCGGCCCGGCATGTTCGGCCAGCAGAAACGCGGTCGCATTGGCAAAGACAGACATGGCGGCGAGCGATTCCACGGCCAGCAGTTCCGCGAACTCGGCCCGCCGGTCTCCCGGCAACCGCCCCTCCAGATTGGCGCGCTTCAACTCCGCCGCACCGGAGCGCGCCGCGACCTCGTCCACGACCGCCAGCGAAATCGCCAACGCCCGACGCAGCGCGCGGGCCACGGTGGCGGCTGCGGGCGAGGGCAGATCGTCGCCGCCCACCCCTTCGATCCGGTCGATGAGCTGGATGCCCTCAGCCCGCACGGTGGAGCGCCCCGCCAGCCCCGGCGTGGTCGAGCGGAAGCGCGAGGTACGGCGCGGAATACCGGGCGAGCGTTCCGGGGCCGCCTGCACCGATGCCCGGCCCAGCCTCGGCGCGTGATCGAAACCATTGAGCAGCGACAAAGCCTGCGCGTAATGGCTGCGGATCTCGGCCTCGGGCAGTTCCATTTCGTTACGAATATCCATCGAAATCCTCTTTGATCCAAAGCCCCGGATAATCGGTGATGAACCCGTCCGCATCCACGGCCAGCACCGCCTCGAACCCGTGCCGGGGCGCGGCGTAGTGCCAGCCAGCATCGGTCCTGCGGTAGCTTTGCGGCAACAGTCTCAGCCGCCAATCGGCGGGGTTGAGCCATGCCGCCCCGACCTCGGCTTCATTCCGTCCGGAGCTGCGCAGGCGGCGGATGGTCAGCGTGTTGGTGGCAGGCGTGAACCCTAAGTCGATGTCCTGAAGCCCGCCCAATTCCGGGATTTCCTCGCCGCCGATCCGCCATTCGCCCAGATCGCTGCGATGAACGGAGATCATCACCTCGCGCGCGCCGACCCGCCCCTGAACCCGCGCCGAGCGGGTGGCCCACGCCATATCGCACGTCACGAGATATTGCAGATGCGCAGGCCCCGCCTCATCAAGCCAGACCGCCATCCCCTCAACCCCCTGCCGCTCGCCATCCTCCCAGATGCGGCAGGCGTCATGGCCGGGCCGGTCCAGCCGCCGCCACAGGATCTGCGGATTGCGCGCCATCAGCGATACCCGGTCACGCCGCCGCCGGGACGCGGGACATATTTGCGGATATGGCGGAAGCCCGCCGGGTCCAGCTCCGCCAGCGCCTGATAGGGCCGCACCGGAAGGATCAGCGCGCGCTCAACCGCGCTCGCCCCCTGCCCGGCCCCGCCCTGATCCAAGGGGTCAAGCCGGAATATCTGGCGTTCGGTCACGCCGAAGAACCCGCTGCTTTCCATGACCGCGCGTTCGGCCCGCAATTCCTCGACCGTCAGCGCCATCGCCCAGTCCTCGCCCGCGGGGGCACGGGCATTGTCCAGCACCTCCCGGATCGGGCCTTCCTGCGTGGTGAATTGCTGCGAATAAATCGGGCCGAGCAGCACGCGGCGCAGCCGGTGCGGGTGCAGCTTGTCGAAATCCCGGTCAAAGCCCTGCGCAATGGTGACAAGCTGCAACCCCGTCACCGACTGCGCCATCAGATGCGCCCGCACCTCCGGCCAGCGTTTCGAATCCTCGACCAGAGGCCGCCTGCCGCTGTCGTCGCATTCCATCAGATACAGCACCGGGATATTCAGCTGGCTGTCATAGACCGCCCAATGCAGCAGCCAGCGGCGCCGGTTGCCGGCATCGGAGAGCCAGTAGCCCTGCGGGTGCATCTGCGGCCAGAACAGCCCGCCGCGATCGAGCGCCTCGTAATAAAGCCGCTGCGACATGGCGTATTGCAGCCGCGTCGGAATGGTCAGATCGCCGACGATCTGGCGGATCATGTCATCCTTGATCGACGCCGTGTCCTGCGTCCGCGCCAGTTGATCCGCCGCCTGCGCCGCATCCGCCGCCATCTGCCCGATCTCCGACCAGACCGGATAGCCGCTTTCATGCACGTCAATGGTCAGGAACCGCCTCAGCGGCCCCTCCACCCGGCCCGAGACCAGATATTTCATCGACAGCGCCTCGACCGAGTTCAGCATGGCACGAAGATAGGATTCGATGATCTCCGTTTCCGTCCGGTTGAACAGCCGGTCGCGCACGGTTTCGGCCAGCACCTCCGGCAGAACCCGCGCGATCAGCCGCAGCTTTTCGAAATAGCGCCGCGCGACCAGATCGTCCTCAAGCTGCCGGTGATCGGCGTCGAGCGTGCCGGTGCGGTCCTTGCTCATCTGTCCTGCCCGCTTACCGGATCAACTGCCGTAAAGATTGCTGTCGTGTTTCTCGACAATCTCGGCGAAACGGCGCGCAAAACGCTCATCGGCCTTGGCCTTTTCTTCCAGCACCTTGCGGGCAAAGACCATGTGATCGCCATGTGCTTCCAGCATATCGGCCATCCGGTCATTCGTCGCGGTGCCGATTGCGGCCATCTGCGCCTGCGCCTCCTGATCGGTTTTCACGCCGATTTCGTTGATCCGGTGCGCGACATCCTGCTGCTGCGCGGTTTTCAGCGATTTGGTCAGCGCATCATACAGCACCACGCGCTGCTTGGTGTCCGTTTGCAGCTTGTTGATGAGCACCATCTGCGTCGCCGCCTGATTCTGAAGGCTGTCGACCCAGGTTTTCCCCGCCTCGATATAGCGTTCCAGGGTCTGCGACTTGGCAAGTGCGACCTGTTCCTGCTGGATCAGCTCGTTGTGATCCTTGTTGGCATTGGCAAGCTCGGTCTCCAGCTTGGTGCGGTCCGAGGGATCGGTGGTAGTGGCGACCTTGTTTTCCAGCTCGATCAGCTTCGGGTCCATGGCGCGGATTTTTTCGCGCAGGTCTTCCAGCGTGTCTACCGTCGCCTCGCGCTCGTCCAGCGTACCGGTCAGGTTCGCCTCGACCTTCGCCTTCTGGTCGTTCAGCTGGGCAAGCTGATCCTGAAGCAGCCGCGTGATGACATCGGATTTGGAGATCAGATCCTGCAATTTATCGTCGATGGAGGCCGTGCGCAGCCGTTCCTGCCGCATCGATTCCGCCTTGTTGCGAGCGAAAATCCCGACGAAGCTTTCCCATCCGGTTTTCGAGCGCATCTCCTCAAAATCCTTGGAGAACCCGGCGGTCACATCGTCCAGCCCCATGATGAGTTCGGCGATGTTGGCGTTCATCGTTTCCGTATGGGCGTTCACATCCGCGAGCGTCGCGTTTGCGATGTCGATCGAAGGTTCCTCCACCCCCGCATCCGACGCGGCCCGGTCGAGCCTGCTCGTCACCTCCGCCATTTTCTCCTGCGTCAGGACGATCTGCTTCTGGGTTTCGGATAGCTGCTGGTCGAGCGAGGCCATAGGAAGTCTCCTGAAGAATGCGTTGCCCCAGACATTAGACCCTGCGGCCCGGCTTACAAGGGCTGATGGCGGCAAATCGAAACGGCGGGGGCGATCCCGCTGATATGAAGTCCTGAGATGAGGGTCGGCGTCCGGCCGCGGGTGGACGCATCCAACCGCTTCGCTGCACGCTTTATGGTGCAGCCACATCGAACCGCCGTTCGACACGGTCCGGCGAAGAAGCGTCCGCCCGTGGGGGCGGCCGGACGCTGGCCCGGCGGGCCTGCGGCCCTTTGTTCCGGGCAGGACGCTTCGGCATCTGGACAGTCCCCGCCACCCGCGCCAATCTGCGCCGCATGGAAAAACTGAATACCGCCATTCTCTCCCGCCGCGACGATCTGATCCGCCTCACACAGGATCTGATCCGCATCCCGACGCTGAACCCGCCGGGCCAGCAATACCGGGAGATCTGCGAATATATCGAGGCCCGCCTTGCCCCGCGCGGCTTCGCTTGCGAGTTGATCCGGGCCAAGGGCGCGCCCGGCGACAGCGAGACCTATCCCCGCTGGAATATCCTCGCCCGCCGCAACGGCGCGCGCCCCGGCGAAGCGGTGCATTTCAACTCCCACCATGACGTTGTCGAAATCGGCCACGGCTGGACCCGCGACCCGCTCGGCGCCGAATACGATGCGGGCGAAGGCCGCATCTACGGGCGCGGCGCCTGCGACATGAAAGGCGGTCTCGCCGCCTCCATCATCGCCGCCGAAGCCTTCATCGAAACCTATCCCGACCATGCCGGCCGCGTCGAAATCTCCGCCACCGCTGACGAGGAAACCGGCGGTTACGGCGGCGTCGCCCATCTGGCCGAACGCGGCGACTTCGCCGATGTCGATCACGTCATCATCCCCGAGCCGCTGCACAAGGACCGCATCTGCCTTGGCCATCGCGGCGTCTGGTGGGCAGAGATCGAGACGCATGGCCGCATCGCCCACGGCTCCATGCCCTTCCTCGGCGACAGCGCCATCCGCCATATGGGTGCCGTGCTGGAGGAGATGGAACAGACGCTCTGGCCGTTGCTCGCCGGAAAACGCACGGAGATGCCGGTGATCCCGGAGGAGGCGCGGTCCTCGACGCTGAACATCAACTCCATCCACGGCGGCGAACCCGATCAGGGCCCGGATTACACCGGCCTGCCCGCCCCCTGCGTCCCCGACCGCTGCCGCATCACCATCGACCGGCGCTTCCTGATCGAGGAGGATCTGGCAGAGGTCAAACGCGAGATCACCGCCCTGATGGAGCGCGTCCGCGCCCGCCGCCCGAATTTCCGCTACGAGATCCGCGACCTGTTCGAGGTCATCCCCTCCATGACCGACCGCGACGCCCCTGTCGTCCGCACCACTGCCGCCGCTATCGAGCGCGTGCTGGGCAAACAGGCAGGCTACGTCGTCAGCCCCGGCACCTATGACCAGAAACATATCGACCGCATCGGCAAGCTGAAGAACTGTATCGCCTACGGCCCCGGCGTGCTGGAACTGGCGCATCAGCCGGATGAATGGATCGGCGTCGACGACATGCTGGATTCGGCGCGGGTGATGGGGCTGGTGCTGGCGGATCTGCTGGCTGAGGTGTCTGATGCCAGACTTTAGAACGGCGCTCTCACCATCAGAATTTCGGACGCAGATAGTCGATCCAGCCGTTCTTCGTGGCAAAAGACAGCCGGACTCATTGCTCGACGCATTCTGCGTGATGTGGGCGATAGACGCCTACGCAACCCACGTCGCCCTAGCTCAACCCGGCATATCAGGGCAAAAGAAAAAAGACGTGGAAATCAACTTCAAGAACAAAGTCGCCGACAGTGGTTGTTGGCAATTTCGCCTTATTCGTGAAGCATCAAACGCAACCAAGCATGCAATCCGAGAGAACGCGCACGCCGATGTGTCGGCGAGCGGCTCCGTCTATTCCAATGACCACAGCAGTTGGAGTGCGTATTTCCAGAGATCGGAACATCGGGGTCGACAGATATTGATTGATATCGAGTGGCAGTTCGATCAGGAGAAGCGGCGTTGGCGAAATGGAACGGGCGACTACATTCCTGGCAGAGGACCACTGCTCAGAGATGTCCCGGTTCTAAACTTGATACAGCCAGCACTCGAAGCCATCGATAGCGCATCAGCTTAATCGCATGGCCTCAAGTATTCCGACTTGTCACGCTAGGCATGCAGCCCCTACCCCCAGATCGCAGGAAGCACCACATCGCGGGTCAGCGGCGCCAGATCATCCGGCATGTCGCCGGACGGGCTGAGCCAGCGGATTTCCTCGATCTCCGCCTGCGCGCTCAGATCGGCCGATGTCTCCAGCAGGTAGAGTTCCGCGATAACGGTATCGCCGGTCTCATTCGCCGCAGGTGCCTCGAACCGGCCGATATAGGCGGCGTTGCCGTCGGAGGGGGCCAGCCCCAGCTCTTCCGCAAGCTCACGGTACAGCGCGACCAGCGGTGCCTCGCCGCTGTCGATCTTCCCGCCCGGCTGCATGAAGGCCGAGGTGCCGCGCTTGCGCACCAGCAAGGTGGCACCATCTGCCCGCATCAGCGCGGCTGCTGCAATATGGACATCCATTTTCTGCAATCCCGCCCCTGCGATGCCTCCATAAAGCCAGAAATCACAATCCACGGCAATCACCGTGACATTAACCGGGATATATGGATGCGGAACGCGGCAGGATTACCACAATAAAGTTGCAAATAATTTACCATTATGCCTTAGATCGTCCATGAAATGATGCTGTTTTTCTGATTGGCCTGTTTTCAACCCGGCAATTTCCGCCGCCCGCACTGCTAAGAGCCGAGAGGACGCATGCGCAGCGAACTGCCACCCGATCATATCCTCATCCTGTTCACCCTGTTTATCGCCTGTCAGGCGGAAATAGGCGCGTGGAGTCAGCAACTCGCCAGCACCCGGACCCGCAGCACCCGCTATCTTTCCGCCTTCGCCAGCACCTGCGCATTTCTTCTGACATTGGCGGCATTGCTGTTCTGGATTGCAATCATGGTCGGCAGCGATTGGCGTGTGGAACTGGTGACCGGGGTGATCGCCATTGTCTTTTCGGTCTTCTACGAATTCGTCATTCGCACAGCCCTGTTCTTCGCCCGAAACCTGCTGACATTCTGGTTTGCATTGCTCGCAGTACCCATTGCGGCGCTGCTTGGTTGGGAAATCTGGACCTATTATTTCAAACCGGCAGAGATTTTCTGAACTCAACCGATCCCGCCCGATCCGAATTCAGCGCAGCCCCCGGTTTCCGCGCGCCACCAGCCGGACCCGGTCACGCAAGGCGCGTTGCCCGCAAGACCTCGCCTTGCGCAAAAGCCTGCCACGCGGCACGGTGATGCTTCCCCCCGCCCGGCTTTCATGCAAATATGGCCGATAACGGTCCACAGAAGACCACCACCGGGGCAGCCCATGTCGCAACGCCTGTCGCTTTCGGCGATCATCATCGTTCTGCTGGCCGTGCTGGCCAGTCTCTATTTCGCCTTTGCGGCCGTTCAGGGCCCTTCCGGGCTGATGCGCCGTGTCCAGCTTGAGGCGGAGACCGAGACATTGCGGGCCGAGCGCGACGAGCTGCAGGCCGAGGTGGACCGGATGAAAAACCTGACGCACCGGCTGTCCGACGACTACCTCGATCTCGACCTGCTGGACGAGCGCGCGCGCGAGGTGCTGGGCCTGATCCGCCCGGACGAAGTCATCATCCGCTGAGAATTTGCGGTAACATAGCCGATTGCAGCCCCCGCAGCGATGCGTTACGGATAGTTTAACGCTGAACTATTCCCGTCAGCTTGCAGGAGGTAACCGGTATGGTCAGGAAACCCGCAGCCAACAAAGCGACAACCAGCAGCAGCACACGCGCGCGCAGCACAACGCCCAGACGGGCGAAGCCGAATGTGTCGAAGGACGAGCTGCTGAAATATTACAAGGATATGCTTCTTATCCGCCGATTCGAGGAAAAGGCAGGCCAGCTTTACGGCATGGGCCTGATCGGCGGCTTCTGCCACCTTTATATCGGTCAGGAAGCCGTCGTCGTCGGCCTCGAAGCCGCGGCGGAGGAAGGCGACAAGCGCATCACCTCCTACCGCGACCACGGCCATATGCTCGCCTGCGGCATGAGCCCGGACGGCGTCATGGCCGAACTGACCGGGCGTGAGGGCGGCTTGTCCAAGGGCAAGGGCGGCTCCATGCATATGTTCTCCAAGGAGAAGCATTTCTACGGCGGCCACGGCATTGTAGCGGCACAGGTGCCGCTTGGTGCGGGCCTCGCCTTCGCGGATAAATATCTGGAAAACGGCCGCGTCACCTTCACCTATTTCGGCGACGGTGCCGCCAACCAGGGCCAGGTCTATGAAACCTACAACATGGCCGAGCTTTGGGACCTGCCGGTGATCTTCGTGATCGAGAACAACCAGTACGCCATGGGCACCTCGGTCAAGCGTTCGACCAAATCGACCACGCTTTTCGGTCGGGGCGAGGCATTCGGCATCCCCGGCGAACAGGTCGACGGCATGGATGTGCTGGCGGTCAAGGAAGCCGGTGAGAAAGCCGTCGCCCACTGCCGCGCGGGCAAGGGGCCCTATATCCTCGAAATCATGACCTATCGCTATCGCGGTCACTCCATGTCCGACCCGGCGAAATACCGCTCCCGCGAGGAGGTGCAGAAGATGCGCGAGGAACGCGACCCGATCGAGGGCATCCGCGCCATGCTGCTGCAAGGCAAGCACGCGACGGAGGACGATCTGAAATCCATCGACAAGGACATCAAGGAGATCGTCAACAAGGCAGCGGAATTCTCGCGCGAAAGCCCGGAGCCACCGCTTGAGGAACTCTGGACCGATATTTACGCCGAAGTGGCACCCCAGGAAGAAGCGTAAGGGAGGCAATAAGAATGGCTACCGAAATCCTCATGCCCGCCCTGTCCCCGACCATGGAAGAAGGGACGCTGGCCAAATGGCTGAAAAAAGAAGGCGACACCGTCTCCGCCGGTGACATCATCGCCGAGATTGAAACCGATAAGGCGACGATGGAATTCGAAGCCGTGGATGAAGGCATCCTCGGCAAGATCCTGATCGAAGAAGGCAGCGAAGGCGTCAAGGTCAACACCCCGATTGCCGTGCTGGTCGAAGAAGGCGAAAGCGCCGACGACATCCAGACCGCCGCCCCTGCCGCCAGCGCCGAACCCGCAGCGGCAGAGGCAGCACCCGCCGAAGCCACCTCCGCCGTCGCAGAGGTGAAGACACCCGAACCTGACCGCTCGCCCGACTGGCCGGAAGGCACGGCGATGAAACAGATGACCGTGCGCGAGGCACTTCGCGAGGCCATGGCCGAAGAAATGCGCCGCGACGACACCGTGTTCCTGATGGGCGAGGAAGTCGGCGAATATCAGGGCGCGTACAAGATCTCGCAGGGCCTGTTGGACGAGTTCGGGCCCAAACGCGTCGTTGACACCCCGATCTCGGAACATGGTTTCACCGGCATAGGCGTCGGCGCGGCCTTTGGTGGCCTGCGCCCGATTGTCGAGTTCATGACTTTCAACTTCGCCATGCAGGCGATGGACCAGATCATCAACTCGGCGGCCAAGACGCTCTACATGTCCGGCGGCCAGATGGGGGCACCGATGGTGTTCCGCGGCCCGAACGGTGCCGCCGCCCGCGTGGCGGCCCAGCACAGCCAGGATTACGCGGCATGGTTCTCCGCCATCCCCGGCCTCAAGGTGGTGATGCCCTACAGCGCCGCCGACGCCAAGGGTCTGCTGAAAACCGCCATCCGCGACCCGAACCCGGTGATCTTCCTGGAAAACGAAATCCTCTATGGCCGGACCTTCGACGTGCCGGATCTGGAAGATTTCACCATCCCCTTCGGCAAGGCCCGCGTGGCCCGCTCCGGCTCGGACGTGACGATTGTCAGCTTCGGCATCGGCATGTCCCACGCGCTTGAGGCGGCGGAAACGCTGTCCGGCGACGGAATCGAGGCGGAGGTGATCGACCTGCGCACCCTGCGCCCCATCGATTACGGCACGATCATCGAATCGGTCAAGAAGACCAACCGCATGATCACCGTCGAGGAAGGCTTCCCTGTCGGCTCCATCGGCAATCACCTGTCGGCCTATGTGATGGAACACGCCTTCGACTATCTCGACGCGCCGGTCATCAACTGCACCGGCAAGGACGTGCCGATGCCCTATGCCGCGAACCTCGAAAAACACGCGCTGATCACCCCGGCGGAAGTGGCCGAGGCCGTGAAAAAAGTGACCTACAAGTAAGGAGCAAGCGAGATGCCCACAGAAATCCTGATGCCCGCGCTTTCTCCGACGATGGAGGAAGGCACGCTGGCCAAATGGCTGGTCAAGGAAGGCGACACCGTGTCCTCCGGCGACATCATCGCCGAGATCGAGACGGACAAGGCCACGATGGAGTTCGAGGCCGTCGACGAAGGCACGGTCGGCAAGATCCTGATCGCGGAAGGCAGTGAAGGCGTGAAGGTCAACACCCCGATCGCCGTGCTGCTGGAAGAGGGCGAAAGCGCCGACGACATCGGCACCGCCTCCGCCAGCCCGGCCCCGCAGGCGGCGAAAGATGAACCGAAGGCCGAAGCCCCGAAAGCCGACACCGCCCCGGCAAAGGCCCCGCCTGCGCCAAAATCCGGCGATGGCGGCCGCGTCTTCGCCTCCCCCCTCGCCCGGCGCATCGCGGCGGATAAGGGGCTGGACCTCAGCCAGATCAAGGGCTCCGGTCCCAATGGCCGCATCGTCAAGGCAGATGTGGAAGATGCCAGGCCCGGCGCGAAACCCGCAGCCCAGGCCGCTGCACCGCAAGCCGCCCCGGCTGCCGCCGCCGCCCCTGCCGGTCCTTCGGCAGATGCCATCCTCAAGATGTATGCGGATCGCGAGACCGAAGAAATCAAGCTCGACGGGATGCGCCGCACCATCGCCGCGCGTCTGGGCGAGGCCAAGCAGACCATCCCGCATTTCTATCTGCGCCGCTCGGCGAAGCTGGACGAGCTGATGAAGTTCCGCGCCACGCTGAACAAGCAGCTTGAGGAACGCGGCATCAAGCTGTCGGTCAACGACTTCATCATCAAGGCCTGCGCGCTTGCCCTGCAAGAGGTGCCGGACGCCAACGCCGTCTGGGCCAGCGACCGCATCCTGAAGCTGAAACCGTCCGACGTCGCCGTCGCCGTCGCCGTCGAGGGCGGTCTGTTTACCCCGGTCCTGAAAGACGCGCAGCAGAAAACCCTGTCGGCGCTCTCAGCGGAGATGAAGGATCTGGCAAACCGCGCCAAGAACAAGAAGCTCGCCCCGCATGAATATCAGGGTGGCAGCTTCGCGATCTCCAATCTCGGCATGTTCGGGATCGAGAATTTCGACGCCGTCATCAACCCACCCCACGGCGCCATCCTCGCCGTCGGCGCGGGCATCAAGACCCCGGTGGCCGAGGGCGACGAGGTCGTCATCCGCAACGTCATGTCCATGACCCTCTCGGTCGATCACCGCGTCATCGACGGTGCTCTGGGCGCACAATTGCTGGAAGCTATTGTGCGACATCTGGAAAACCCGATGGGGATGCTGGCGTAAGCCGGTCTGGGACACAAAACACGAAAAGGGGCCGCGCGGCCCCTTTTTAATTTGCAAATCCGCCAAAGCGACAATTCATCAAATTATTTCCGGAAATTCGATCCGGTCTCCAAACCAATCATCGCCATAACCCCGACATATTTCCGGCAAAACGACATCCCGCCGATAATCGGTCCCTGCAAGCCCAAACGCGCAATCACTCGATCCAGCGAACCAGACCGCCTCGCAGCCACATCACGCCCGTTGCGTCCACAGCATCCGCACATCCGGCGTCTTTTCCTCATTGCCTGCGCCATCGGTCAACTCGACCTCCGCAAACCCATGCGCCGCATAGAAATGCCGGGCCATCTGGTTGTCCTGAAAGACCCAAAGCTGCAGCCGGGCCACACCGTCTTTCGCCCGCGCCAGCAATCGCGAGCCGACACCGCGCCGCCAATCCCCCGGATCAACATAAAGATGGTTCAGCCATTCGCCTGATACTGCCGCAAACCCTATGATCCGATCTTCATCGGCAGCAACCCAGACCGCCTGCTCCGCCAGCACCCGCGTCTGAAAGAACCGCAGATCCTCCGCCGCGCTGTGCAGAACCGGTAGCCACGGCATTGCCGCCCGGCGAGCGGCCCGATGTATCCGCGCGATCTCCCCGGCATCGGCAAGCGCGGCTTTCCTAACCCTCATGCAACCAGCCCCGGCATCGCCCGCATTTCACCACGCATGCCCCTCACCTTGGCCCAAATATCCAAATCGGCCCGGCAACCCGCGCAGCAGATCAGAAATGCGCCTTCGGCTCATCCGGCTTCCCGGCGGCAAGGGCCAGCAGACCGCCGGTAATGCAGAACCCAATGGGAAACACGGTAAACACGCCAAAGCCAAAGGCGTAATACATCAGCCCGCCCGCGATCAGCATCAGGATCCCGCCCCAAAGCGCGCGGGCCGTGGCCATCGCCCCGCCGGCAATCGCCATCAGCGGCGCAAGGATACTCGCCACCCGGATCAGATCGGCATTGTCCATGGAACCAAAGGTTTCGGCAAAGGCGGCACTGCGCGTCGACAGCTCGATAAACCCGTAGCTGAAGAACCCGACCAACATGGCGAACAACCCGCCAATCACCCCCAGCATCATCGCCGCAGCACGCATGCGTTCCGACCTTTCCCCGGCCAGCGCGATACTGCGCGGCCTTCGCTTCAGAGATGGCCTGCAAATGCGCCCGATTCAACCACTTGCCACCAGCCAATGCCGAAGCTGTGTACGTTCTGTGTACAGGCGGTGTACGGCCTGTGTACGCGCTGTGCAGCCCAAATCCGGGCCTAGATCATCATCTCTTTCGTCGCGGTCAGTTGCAGATCGGGATGGTCCCGCTCTACCCGGTCGATGTCCCATTGCAGCCGCGTCAGATAGACCAGATCGCCGTCATGATCCGTCGCCATATGCTGCTTATTGCTGTTCGCGAAAGCCTCCACCTTGTCTTTCGGCCCGGCCAGCCAACGCGCGGAGGTGAACTGAGAGGATTCAAAACGCACCGGAATCCCGTATTCCAGCTCGATCCGGCTGGCGAGGACTTCGAACTGCAAGGCCCCCACGACGCCCACAATAAAGCCGGAGCCGATCTGTGGTTTGAACACCTTCGCGGCCCCCTCTTCCGCGAACTGCATCAGGGCTTTTTCCAGATGCTTTGCCTTCATCGGATCGGTGGCGCGGACCGATTGCAGAAGCTCCGGGGCGAAGGACGGAATCCCGGTGAATTTAAGGCTTTCCCCTTCGGTCAGCGCATCCCCGATCCGCAGTTGGCCGTGGTTCGGAATGCCGATAATATCGCCCGCCCAGGCCTCCTCCGCCAGTTCCCGGTCGGCGGCCAGAAACAGCACCGGATTGCTGACCGCCATCGGCTTTTTCGACCGCACATGCAGCAGCTTCATGCCCCGCTCAAAATGGCCGGAGGCGAGGCGCACGAACGCCACCCGGTCGCGGTGCTTCGGATCCATATTCGCCTGCACCTTGAAGACGAAGCCCGAGACCTTCTTTTCTTCCGGAGCGATCTCACGCTCGGCGGCATTCTGCGGCTGCGGCTCCGGCCCGAAATCTCCGATCCCGTCCATCAGTTCACGCACCCCGAAACTGTTGATCGCGCTGCCGAACCAGATCGGCGTCAGATGCCCCTCAAGGAAGGATTTCCGGTCGAACGCAGGCAATAATTCCCGCGCCATCTCGATCTCTTCCCGCAGCGTTTCCAACTGCCCTTCCGGCACATATTCAGCCAGTTTCGGATCGTCGATGCCGGAGATTTTCACCGTCTCCGCCACCTTGTTCCGGTCGGCGCGGTCCATGATTTCCAGCCGGTCATGCAGCAGGTCATAGGCGCCAATGAACTCCCGCCCCATGCCGATCGGCCAGCTTGCCGGAGCGACGTCAATGGCGAGGTTTTCCTGGATTTCGTCGATGATCTCGAAAGTATCGCGGCTTTCGCGGTCCATCTTGTTGCAGAAGGTCAGGATCGGCAGATCGCGCAGCCGGCAGACCTCGAACAGCTTGCGGGTCTGGCTTTCGACGCCCTTGGCGCCATCGATCACCATGATCGCTGCGTCGACCGCTGTCAGCGTGCGGTAAGTGTCTTCCGAGAAATCGGAGTGGCCGGGCGTATCGACCAGATTATAGCGGAAATCGCGGTATTCGAAGGACATGGCGGAGGCCGAGACCGAGATACCCCGATCCTGCTCCATCTTCATGAAGTCCGACCGGGTCCGCCGTGCCTCACCCTTGGCGCGCACCTGACCGGCCATCTGGATCGCGCCGCCAAACAGCAGGAATTTCTCGGTCAGCGTCGTCTTCCCGGCATCCGGGTGGCTGATGATCGCGAATGTGCGGCGGCGCGCAATCTCGGGCGGCAATTCGGGGCGGTTGCTGGTCATGGTGGCGTCCTTTCCTGAGCGCGTCATCTAGCTTGACCGAAGGCCGCCCGCAAATCGAAAAGGGCGCAGCGCGCGCCCCTTTCCCGCCATTTCCCGGCAGATCAGCCCAGATAGGAGGCGACGAACCAGGTATCCTTGTCGACCGCATTCGACGCTGCGGTCAGGATATCGGCGGTATTCGGATCGCCCGCCTCATCGGTGGTATCAATCGCCTCACGCATCTTGCCGCCATATTCGCGCAGCATATCGGCAATTGCCTTCGCGTGGTCATCGACCGAAACGAGATCGGTCGGATAGGCCTTCAGCGAGGTCGCCTTGGCCACGTCCTGAAGCGTGCTGATCGCGGTCCCGTCCAACTGCTGCACCCGCTCCGCCATTTCATCGACGCCGTCATCGATATGCGCCTTGACGGTATCAAGCAGCTCGTGAAAGCCGATAAAACCCGGCCCTTTCACATTCCAATGCGCCTGTTTCAGCGCGCGGCTGACCGCGATTCCATCCGCGACGCGGGCATTGAGCAACTCGATGGAAGTTTTGCGCGCGTTGTCGGTGAGGTTTTTCAGATTGACCGCCATGATACATCCTTAATGTTAACCAAAATCACGAATATTCCCGACGCGGCAACCTTCCGACTGCGGGAAAGTTCCGCAGCCCGGTGCGTATGCCGGAAAACACTGGCAATATGGGAGGTGGTTTCACAACGGCAAGGATAAAAAAATCCTATAAAAACCGAAGATTTTAAATTTTTGACGGAACGGAACCGCAGCCTGATCCGTTGACTTAACCAAAAGCAGAAATCAATCTGAACCACAGACAATTGAGGTATATGATGAGCGAAAATACTTTAACCCGTATGGACCTGGCCGAAGCCGTGTTCCGTGAAGTCGGATTGTCGCGCCATGAATCCGGCCAGCTTGTCGAGACCGTACTGACCCATATTTCGGACGCTCTGGTACGCGGTGAACAAGTCAAGATTTCCTCTTTCGGGACGTTTTCTGTCCGCGACAAGAACGAACGTATCGGACGCAACCCGAAAACCGGCGAAGAAGTTCCGATCACACCTCGGCGCGTGCTGAGCTTCCGGCCTTCGCATCTGATGAAGGATCGTGTCGCAGTCGGGAATAAAGAGTGACATGAAAAAAGCGGCGCAAGCATTCCGGTCTATTGGCGAGGTCTCGCAACTGGTCGGGGTTGCACCTCATGTGCTGCGATATTGGGAAACCCAGTTTCCGCTGTTTTCCCCGGTGAAACGCCGCGACGGCAGGCGATATTACCGCCCGGACGATTTGCGCATCGCAGCAGGGCTTTGCGAGCTTCTGCGCGAGGATGGCATGTCGATACGCGGTGCCAAGAAGCAGATGTCGTCCGATCGCGGGGCGTCGCTGAAGATACGCGGCGCGGCACGGTTGGGCGGGGAGTTCGCGCTTGACGCCGACACCACTGCACCGGCGCAGAAGATGAACGGGGTCGCGAACGGAAAACTGGCGGGAAATGGCGCAGTTCACGAAGGCGACTTGAAACAGGCATCTGCCGCGTCTAAATTGAATGGCGAAAAATCGGTAAAAAAATCAAAGGCAAAGCCCAAAAACATGCAGGACACGCTGCCCCTGTTCCCGGATATGCACGAAGACCCTCAGCCCGCATCAGAACCGGCTTCGGTCAGCGCAGAGCTACAATCGCCCGCCGAGCCGGAACGGACGGCTGCGAAGGTCAACGGCACCGCAACCCCGCTTGCCGACACCACAAGCGGCAGCGTCTGGCTTGGACGGTTGAACAGCATTTGCATTGATCTGCGCGATACGCCTTCCCTTCCCGCGGTTGAGGCGCAGGCGGTTCTCGCCCGCATGAAAGAGGTTCGCGCCTCGCTTCGCGCCTGACATCCGGCGTGGTTTCTGCGGAAGCGGTTTTTTCTGTTTCAGCCTCTTGTGTCCGGGTCGCGCTTCGCCCTATATGGCCTGCGTCGGGCTGTGGCGCAGCCTGGTTAGCGCGTCCGTCTGGGGGACGGAAGGTCGTGAGTTCGAATCTCGCCAGCCCGACCAATACCGAAACGCCCATCCCATCCGGGGTGGGTGTTCGCCTATCCGGGGGGTGATATGAACGGCGTTCTTCCTGACAGCGACCTGCGCGGATTGATCGCTGACGGCGCGATTTCGGCTTCTGCCCCCATCATCGACGCGCAGATCCAGCCGGCCAGCCTCGATCTTCGTCTCGGGCATGCGGCATGGCGGTTGCGCGCGTCATTCCTGCCCGGCAAGGGGCAGCGGGTCGAGGATCGGCTGGCCGATTTCGAAATGCACCGGATGGATATTTCCGGCGGCGCGGTGCTGGAGAAAGGCTGCGTCTATCTGGTCCCGCTGGCGGAGCGTCTGCGCCTGCCGAAAGGGCTATCTGCCGTGGCGAATGCGAAATCATCGACCGGACGTCTGGACCTGCTGACACGGCTCATCACCGATGACGGGACGGAGTTCGACCGGCTGCCGGATGGCTATGACGGGCCGCTTTATGCGGAAATCTGTCCCCGCAGTTTCTCGGTTCTGGTCCGGCCCGGCATGCGGCTGAACCAGCTCAGGCTGCGGCGCGGTCATGCGGTTCTCAGCGACGACGCCTTGCGGTCCCTGCACGCGGAGACGCCGCTGGTCGGCGGTACGGCGCTGATCGATCAGGGGCTCGGCTTCTCCGTCGATCTGCGCCCCGAAGGGGGCGATCTGGTCGGTTATCGCGCAAAGCCGCATAGCGGGGTGATCGATCTCGACCGGATCGGGGCTTATGATCCGCGAGAATTCTGGGATTCGCTGCACAGCACGGATGGGCGGCTGATCCTCGATCCCGGCGCGTTCTATATTCTGGTCAGCCGCGAATCCGTGGCAATTCCGGCGGGTTATGCGGCTGAAATGGCACCGTATCTTGCGATGGTCGGGGAGTTCCGGGTGCATTATGCCGGTTTTTTCGATCCGGGTTTCGGCATCGGCGCGTCAGGTGCGGGCGCGCGCGGCGTGCTGGAGGTGCGCTGCCATGAAGCGCCGTTTGCGCTTGAGCATGGGCAGGTGGTCGGCAGGCTGGTTTACGAGAAAATGTCATCCCCGCCGAAACGGCTTTACGGGCAGGACATCGCCTCGAATTATCAGGGACAGGGGCTGAAACTGGCCAAGCAGTTCAGCGCATCCGCCGGGTGACCCGCATGGCCTTGCGGGTATTCTTGGCCATCTGACGGGCATCCTGGCTGGTCTTGGCCGCCTGCTGGCGTTCTTCCGGCGTCATGTCAGCCTCGCGCTTGCCACGTCGCGACAGCAACTCGATCCCTTTGCTGATTCCCGCGTCGGTTGCGCGGAAGGTAATCCGGCGAATGACCATACTGATAATTCGGTCAATATTCATGGGCTATTCCTCTTCTCCGAACAGATCTCCGGGGCGGATACCATCCGAAATATCGTCTTCCTCGTCCGAATTTGCAACCGGAGAGGGAAATTCTCCCGGCGGACGACTGTCGAGAAGCCCTGCCGCGCGCAGTTCCGACAGACCCGGCAGGTCGCGCGCGGTTTCCAGACCGAAATGATCGAGGAATTCTTCGGTCACGACGAATGTCACCGGCCGGCCCGGCGTCATCCGCCGCCGCCCGATCTTCACCCAGCCCTGTTCGATCAGCTGATCGAGCGTCCCGCGGGAGGTGGTCACGCCCCGGATTTCTTCAATCTCGGCGCGGGTGACCGGCTGGTGATAGGCGATGATGGCCAGCGTTTCGGTCGCAGCGCGCGACAGGCGGCGCGTCTCCACGGTTTCGGTCTGCATCAGGAAGGACAGATCCGGCGCGGTGCGGAAGGCGAAAGCGTCACCGACCCGCGTCAGTTCCACACCCCGCCCCTCATAGCGCTGGCGCAGCCGGGCCACGGCCTCCGCCGCGTCCGATCCCTGCGGCATCCGGTCGGCCAGATCACGCAAATTCAACGGCTGGGCAGAGGCGAACAGCATCGCCTCCACCATCCGCTCCTGCTCCTCAAGCGGCGGGGGGGAGAAATCGTCGCTCATTCGGTGTCGCTTCTCCGCCGGATGGCTATGGGGGCGAACATCTCCGCCTGACGGATTTCGAGCCTGCCTTCGCGCGCCAGTTCAAGCGTCGCGGCAAAGGTGGCAGCGGTCGCGGACCGGCCACGCTCTCCCGCACCCCAGCCCTCGGGCAGAAAATCCGCCAGCGAGGTCCAGTCGCCCGCAAA
Source organism: Paracoccus sp. SCSIO 75233 (assembly GCF_027912675.1). Taxonomy (NCBI): domain Bacteria; kingdom Pseudomonadati; phylum Pseudomonadota; class Alphaproteobacteria; order Rhodobacterales; family Paracoccaceae; genus Paracoccus; species Paracoccus sp. SCSIO 75233. The sequence continues at coordinate 1,513,579 of NZ_CP115757.1, forward strand.
GCCGATCAGCCGCCGGACCCGGTCCAGCGCCTGTTCCATCGTGTAGACATCCTTGCGGTCGAAGGCGTAGGGGCGGAATTCGTCCTTGGTCTTGATCCGCGCATAGGCGCGCATCAGGTCGATCAGCCCGACATCATAGGTCACACTACGCTTGCGGGCAATCTGTTCGGGCATGCCGCGCACGAATCTCGTCTGGCCAAGCCGGTCGCGCCCCATCAGCCGCGCCGAGGCCTTGCGCATCGCATCCAGCCGCTCAAGCTGAAACGCCAGATGCGCCGCCAGTTCCTCGGCCGAGGGGCCCTCCTCCTCCGGGTCGGGGGGCAGCAACAGGCGGGATTTCAGGAAGGCCAGCCACGCCGCCATGACCAGATAATCCGCCGCCAGTTCGATCCGCAGCTTCCGAGCCTGCTCGACAAAGCCCAGATATTGCTCGGCCAGTTGCAGGATGGAGACCTGCATCAGATCGACCTTCTGCGTCCGCGCCAGCGTCAGCAGCAGGTCGAGCGGGCCTTCGTAACCATCGACATCGACGATCAGGGTTTCTTCACTGCGCCGCTGCTCGACCGACGCGAGAACCTCCGGCGCGAGGGGTTCCTGTCGGTGTCTGGGGCGCAAAGGGGTGACGTTGTCGGTCAAACGATGCCTCGGGATGCTCAGGACGGCAGAATCGGGGCTAGACCCTGCGGAGTCAAGCTTGCGGCCAGTCGACACGCCCGCCAGATGCGCGATATTCGGCCAGCAATTCTGCGGCAGCAACATCATCGGGGGCCGCGCGCTGGCGGAGCGCATCATCGCCACGGCGCTGCGCGACTGATGTCATCGCGCCTGCATTCGCCACGACCTCCTCCATCTCGCCCATATCGCCGTGGCAATGCAGGATCAGATCGCAACCCGCCGCAATCGCCGCCGCACTGCGTTCGCCAATGCTCCCGCTCAGCCCGTTCATCGAGATGTCGTCGGTCATCAGCAGCCCGTCAAAGCCGATCTCATCGCGGATGATCCCGATCATGCGGGCGGAGGCGGTCGCCGGGGCATCGTCCAGTTCCGTGAACCGGATATGCGCGCTCATCCCCAGGGGCAGATCGTTCAGGGCGCGGAACGGGGCGAAGTCGGTGTCCGCCAATTCGGCCAGCGGCGCGGCGACGGCGGGGGTCTCGAAATGGCTGTCGACGCGCGCCCGGCCATGACCCGGCATATGCTTCATCACCGGAAGCACCCCGGCTTGCAAAAGCCCCTCTGCCACGGCACGGCCATGCGAAACGACATCCGCGACATTCCGGCCAAGGCAGCGGTTTTGCAGAAATGGATGGGTTTCGTTGGAGGCAATATCAAGCGTCGGCGCACAATTGCTGTCGATGCCGACCGCGCGCAGTTCCTGCCCGATCAGCCGATAGCGCAGACGCAGCGCCGCCGATCCGTTTTCGGCATCCTCAAGCGGCGGTGTCCACTCGGCCCAATGCGGCGCGCGCATCCGCTGCACCCGCCCGCCCTCCTGATCGATTGTGATCACAGCGTCCCGTCCGACCGCATCGCGCAGATCGCCGGTCAGGCGGCGAATCTGGTCCGGGGTTTCGATATTCCGGGCAAACAGGATGAACCCCCAAGGATCGGCCGAGCGGAAGAAATCCCGCTCGGCCTTGGTGAGTTTGGTGCCCAAAAGCCCGAATATGGCAGCAGTCGTCATTGCGCGGTGGCGGGGTAGCAATCCGTGCCTTCCGCGATCAGCGCGGCGCAGAAGCGGCGGGCATCGTCGCGTGAATCGAAGCCCGCGACGCGGAGGCGATAGAAGGTCCGGCCGTTCCGTTCCGTCGTCTGGACAACCGGCGATTTGCCGGAGAACAGCGACGAGAAGCGGCCCGAAATCCGTCCCCATTCGCTGTTCGCGATAGAGCCGGAATCGAATGCGCCGATCTGCACCAGCGGCGCGCCGGAGGCGACCTGTGCCGGGGCGGGTTCGGGCGCTTCGGCCTCTGCCACAGCCTGCGGGGCTTCCTCGGGACGTGCGGCGGGGGCGGCCTCGGCGGTTTCGGTTGCGGCAACGGTTTCGGTCGCAGTTGCAGTTGCAGGCGCGGCCTGCGCACGCGCGGCGATGGCAGCCGGACGGCGTGCCGGGCGGGTCGCGGCAATTGCGGCAACCGGGGCGGCTTCAGCGGCAGGTTCGTCCATCATCTCCGCCGCCTGATCCTCGGCACCGACGATCCCGAGTTCGGACAGGGCAGCCGTATCCTCGCCAATGATCTCCGCCGCCAGCCCGGAGGCCGCGTCGGCATCGGACACCGCAACAATGGTCGATTCCGGCATCGGCGGCGCGACATCTTCAGCCATCGCATCAAGGGCAGCGGCATTGGCCAACTCACCCATCGGCATATCGTCATCTTCCAGCCCGGTCGGTGCCGGGGCGATGGCAATCTCGGCGTTCGGGGGCAGGTTCACACCCGCCGCAACCTCGTTCACCGAAAGCCCGCCATTCCGCGCAAGCTCTCCGCCCGGATCATCGGGCGCGGTCCGCGCCTCGCCGTCCAGCGCCTGAATGACCGGGACGCCGGAGACGTCGCGCGCCACCAGCTTGTAGCCCCAGGCCACCAGCCCGATCAGCAGCGCGACGGAAACCAGCGCGCCAATATAATGGGAAATCCGTCCCAACCGGACACCAAGGCTTTCAGGATAGTCATCGGCATAGGCATGATCTTCATCATCCCAGCCATATTCATCGTCGTAATCGTCCTGAGCCTGGTGCTGATAGGGGTATTCACGCGCCTGACGGGGCGCGAATTCCGCAAAACGGCGCGAGCCGAAATCGGTTACTGCCATACGATGCCTGCCTGCCGGTTTTCCGGCTGTTGATTACTGCCCGAGACCGGCCAGGCACTTTTGTCAGCGCATTTCCTTGGCCGGAGTCACCCCAAGAATAGCAAGACCTGACGAAATGACAACGCCAACTGCACGCAGTAACGCTATTTTTGTCGATGTGGCCTTTGGATCACCGTCCCGAATGAAGCGCAGCGAGGTCTCGTCATTGCCGCGATTCCACAGCGAATGCAGCGACCCGGCCAGATCGTAAAGGTAGAACGCCACCCGATGCGGCTCATGCGCGGCTGCCGCCGCCTCGATCAGGCGCGGATATTCGGAGAGCTTGCGGACCAGCTCCATCTCCGCGGGGTGGGTCAGCGCGGACAGATCGGCCCCGGCGAGGGCGGCGTCCGACACATCCACGCCCATCTCCGCCGCGCGCGCCGTCACCGAATGCACCCGGGCAGAGGCGTATTGGACGTACCAGACCGGATTATCCTTGGACTGCTCCAGCACCTTGGCGAAATCGAAATCCAGCGGCGCGTCGTTCTTGCGGGTCAGCATGTGAAAGCGCGTCACATCGCGGCCCGCCTGTTCGACGACATCGCGCAAGGTGACGAAGGTGCCGGCGCGTTTTGACATCTTGAACGGCTCGCCATTCTTGAACAGCTTCACCAGCTGGATCAGCTTCACATCCAGCGGCACCCGCCCGTTCGACAAGGCCCGAACCGCCGCCTGCATCCGTTTGACATAGCCGCCGTGATCGGCGCCGAACACGTCGATGAGTTGGTCGAAACCCCGGTCGATCTTGTCCCAGTGATAGGCGATATCGGGGGCGAAATAGGTCCAGCTTCCATCGGATTTCATCACCGCCCGGTCCTGATCGTCGCCGTGACTGGTCGAGCGGAACAGCGTCTGCTCCCGCGCCTCCCAATCATCGGGCAGCTTGCCCTTCGGCGGCTCCAGCACGCCCTCATAGATCAGCCCTGCCGCCCGCAGCCGCTCGATCGCCGCTTCGATCCGCCCCGAACCATACAGCGCCTTTTCCGAGGAATAGACATCCATTTTCACATTCAGCGATGCCAGATCCTCGCGGATCATCCCCATCATCGCCTCGGTGGCGAAGTCGCGGATCTCGGCCAGCCATTCCTCTTCCGGCTTGTCGAGCAGCGTATCCCCATATTTCTCCTTCAGCGCCTCGCCGACCGGGATCAGGTAGTCGCCGGGATAAAGCCCCTCTGCGATGCTGGGTTCCTGCCCGTTCGCCTCCCGGTAACGCTCATATGCGGAGCGTGCCAGCACATCGACCTGCGCGCCGCCATCGTTGACGTAGTATTCGCGCGTCACGTCATAGCCCACGAAATCCAGCAGGCTTGCCAGCGCGTCACCGAAAACCGCGCCGCGCGTATGGCCGACATGCATCGGCCCGGTCGGGTTGGCGGAGACGAATTCGACATTCACCTTCACCCCCTGCCCGAGGGCGGAACGGCCATAAGCCTCCGGTGCGGTCAGCGCCGCCTTGACGACAGCATGCCACGCCGACGGGTCCAGCCGCAGATTGATGAAACCCGGCCCCGCCACCTCCGCCGAGGTGATCCGCGCATCGCCCGTCAGCCGCGCCGCCAGTGCCTCCGCAATATCGCGCGGCTTCGCACGCGCCGCCTTGGCCAGCACCATCGCGGCATTCGTCGCCATATCGCCATGCGCCGGATCTCGCGGCGGCTCGACCGTGACATTCTTCATATCCAGACCTTGGGGCAGCTCGCCCGCCTCGGTCATCGCGTTCAGGGCGTCCAGAACGACACCGTGGATTTCGGCAAAGAGGTTCATCTTCATCTTCCGCTTGTTCCCGCCTGCGATAGCCCCGCAGCGGGTCAAAGGTCAACGGGGCGGCGCTTCTGCCGTCAGGTGACGCAGCCCGTGGGTGACGTCCGCCCGAATGGCGAGGCGCAGCGCCGGTTCATCCCCGGCTTTCAGCGCCGCGATGATCATCCGGTGATGGCGTGGCGGGCTATTCCGCTCCACCCGGCCGTAAAGCGCCCGCATCGTCGGGCCGAGCTGCAGCCAGACGGTTTCAAGGATCGCCAGCATCGCCGGGGCCTGCGCGCGCAGATAAAGCGCCCGGTGAAAATCCAGATTGCTGCGGATATAGCCGACCGCGTCATTGCGCATCACAGCCTCGGCAATGACGTTGTTCATCGCGCTGAGCCGGTCGATCAGGGCGAAATGCGCGCGCGGCAGGGCGCGGGAGGCAAGCTCCGGCTCGATCAGGGCGCGAAGTGCGGCCAGTTCCTCGATCCGCTCAAGCGACAATTCCGGCGTCGTCACCCGCCCGGAAGAAGAAAGCGTCAGCGCACCTTCGGTCGCGAGCCTGCGCACCGCCTCTCGCGCCGGGGTCATCGAGACGCCGAACTCGGAGGCTATGCCGCGAATCGTCAGCGCCTGACCGGGCGGCAGTTCGCCGACAAGGATGCGTGCCCGCAAATTTCGGTAAAGCCGCTCATGTGCGGTCGGATCGGCGGGACGTGCGGCGCTCATCCGGTCATGTGATCACAAATCCGGGCAGGGTCAATCCTTGAAACGCCACGCCTGCAATCCGGCGCCGTTTTCGCGCAGCCAATGCCGGTGCACCCCGTATCCCGGCATCAGCGCCTCGACCTGCGCCCAGAAACGCGGCGAGTGATCCATATGCGCCAGATGCGCGACCTCATGGGCGGCGACATAGTCCAGCACCGCATAGGGGGCCATCGCCAGCCGCCACGAAAACATCAGCCGCCCGTCCGCCGTGCAGCTTCCCCAGCGGGACCGCGTGTCGCGCAAAGTCATCGCCCTTGGCTGGCGACCGAGATGTCCGGCATGACGATCCACAGCCTCGCGCAGCGCCGCATGGGCGCGATGTTTCAGCCACGCCTGCACCGTCGCCCCGACCGCCCTGCCCTGCGGGACATAAAGCACATCGCCCTCCAGCCGGACCTGGCGCAGCGGCATAACGCTCAGCGTGACCTCGGTCCCGCCGACAGGCAGCCGCGCCCCTTCCGCCACGATCTGCGGCCCCGGCATGGCAGAGACGGTCCGCCGCAGCCAATCCTCCTTCGAGGCGACGAAATTCCTGCCCTCCGACAGGCTCATCCGGGGCGGCATGGTCAGCACCACATCCCCGCCCGCACGCGGCACCCGCAGGGTCATCCGGCGGGCGCGGGCATTGCGCCGCACCGAAACCGCAATATCGCCAATCTTGATCTGCTCGTTCATCACGCGAAAGGATAGGACTTTACAGCCTGTCAGGCTTGTGGCAGGGGAACGCGGATTTACCTAACCGCGGCGTAAGGAGAATACCATGCCCAAAGAGGAATGGGGCACGAAGCGCCTGTGCCCGCATTGCGGGTCGCGCTTTTACGACCTGCAGAACGACCCGATGACCTGCCCGGTCTGCAATACCGAGTTCACGCTGGAAAGCCTGACCAGCGGGCGCGGCCGGTCGCTGACATCCGAAAAGACCGCATCCAAGGATGACGACGATCAGAGCGACGACCTGATCGACGACGATCTGGACGATGACGACGACAGCGGCAGCGTCGATGACGACCTGCTGGAAGATGACGACGACGATGATGACGTGTCACTTGACGACATCGCGGATGTCTCCGGCGACGACGAAGATTGATTGCATTCGCAACCAATATTGCTTATCCCCGTTTTAGACATATCAGATCTAAAACAGGGATAAGCCCATGAAATACAAAACTCTGAACGCGCTCGCCCCGCAAATGCGCAGCGTCCTGCGGATGGTATCCGCCGCGGTTTTCTTTGCGCATGGCAGCCAGAAAATCATCGGCTTCCCGGCCAGCGACCGGGCTTTTCCTGAAATCTTCTCCCGCTTCTGGTTCGCCGGTGTGCTGGAGCTGATCGGCGGTGCGTTGCTGTTTGTCGGGCTGTTCTCGCGCCCCGTGGCGTTCGTGCTGTCCGGCCTGATGGCCTTCGCCTATTGGATGGCCCACGCCCCGCGTCACTGGGTGCCTGCGCTGAACGGCGGCGACGCGGCGATCCTGTTCTGCTTCATCTTCCTGTATCTGGTGTTTGCGGGCCCCGGCCCGTGGAGCCTTGATGCCCGCGCCGGCCGCGACCGCTGATCCGCATCACCTCGCGCCGGGGCCTCACCCAAGCCCCGGCGCTTTCTTTTTCCATCACTGCACGAATTTCCCCTTGCGCCCCGTGATGCGACCCCATATAGACCGCCCACGCAACGGCGCACCGCGCCCACGCAGACCTCCGGTGGGGCCATAGCTCAGTTGGTAGAGCGCTTGAATGGCATTCAAGAGGTCAGGGGTTCGACTCCCCTTGGCTCCACCAGTGATTCTGTTTTTCCTGATTTTCCCTTACAATTCAGCGAGATACGGGAAGATGCCGGGAAGGCTTTCTGACCATTCTGACCAACCATTCTGACCAATTTCCGGCAGAGCGGATGACAGGACGATTCTACGGACCATCCTGCCCTGTTCTTCGTCCGTCTTGCCCGGCAATATTTTGACAAAATTTTCTGAGGCCCCGACCTCGACAGGTATCGCAAGCGCGTTCCCCCCGGATGCCGTCCCGTTCTCATGGGCGCAGATGGGCGGTTGATTGGAAGGTGGGGCATGTTCCTCCGTCGCCGGTCCCGCTCACCTTCTGAACTCTGCTGCGTCAGCCGCTAGGCGCTCAGCATCTGCGTCATCCCTTCCCGCACCCTCTGCACATCCCTGCTGTCCCGTTAGGGCAAGGTCTAGTGAGTCGTCTCACGGCACCCTGATTTCCGCCCCATTAGAATGGTGTTGACATTTTGGGACAGTCTTTGGTATCACGTCTAAGATGCTTATGGGACAGATGCAGAGGAACCCCGAGACATGACCACTGGTGCGCTGATAGGATACGCAAGAACATCCACCTTGGACCAGAAGGCTGGTCTTGAGGGGCAGGAAAGAGACCTCAGAGCCGCCGGGTGTGACCGGCTGTTCATCGAACAGGTGTCGTCGGTGGACGTGAAAGCGCGTGAAGAACTCGCTGAGGCGCTCGCCTTCATCCGCACGGGTGACACGCTGGTGGTGACCAAGCTGGACCGTCTGGCCCGCTCTGTGGCGCATCTCTTGGAGATATTGGAGGTGCTGACGGGGAAGGGTGCGGCTCTGCGCATCCTGAACATGGGGATCGACACCAGCACACCGACCGGGAAGCTGATGCTGACGGTCTTGGGTGGCGTGGCTGAGTTTGAGCGGGAAATCATGCTGGAACGGCAGCGGGAGGGGATCGCCAAGGCGAAGGCAGCAGGGAAGTACAAGGGCCGGAAGCCCACGGCACGGGCGAAGACGGAAGATGTGCTGAGGCTGCACCGTGAGGGTGTCGGCGGGACCGAGATCGCCAAGCGGTTGAAGATCGGCAGGGCGAGTGTCTATCGGATACTCAGCGAGAGCGCCGATGACGCGAAGGACGGCGGTGGAAAGGAAGCAGCGGCATGATTATGACGATCTTGGAGATTGCCCCTTGGGTTATTAACGGTGTGCTGGTGGTCGGAGCGATACTGTCCGTGTGGTCTGCGGTGTGACATATCTGCAACAGTATGTCGGTCCATCTGTGTTTTTTCCGCGTTAGATAAGTGTGCCAAATCGAGCAACCATCTGATCTTTCTGGAATGTCACAAATATCTAATGCGTCAGTTCCTATATGGGAACTAAGTTATTGCTTTACATGCGTTTTATGTAGATTCATGATTCCGCTTGTGATGCCCCTTTCTGCATCACCTAGCACAGCATGAGGAACACCATGAGAGACAACCACAAGGAACATCATCGCTTGGAAGAAATGACACTTGCGGTGGAATTTCTGATGGCTGCAATACGAGGAATTGCGATGGAAGATCAGCGCGGCTTCAACGAGGCTGACCAGTATCTTAATCTGGCAGTAAGAAAGCTGCTTCCACTGGACAAGTCATTATCCGTTCTCGAACAGACTGAGAAAGGAACACTACAATGTCCACCCCTCATGAAATCACCGCCTTCACCTACTTGGACAAGCACTCGATCCGCACCGTGAGCATCGACGGGGAACCTTGGCTGGTTGCCCGCGATGTACTCGACGTGCTGGGCATCGGAAATATGTCTATGGCGCTGAGTAACGTCAATAAAACTGATGTTACTGAAACCCGCCTCCGCCCCAAGCACGGCAGGGCAAACAAGCTCGTCAACGAAGCGGGGTTCTACAAGCTCGTCCTGCGGTCCAACAAGCCGGAGGCCAAGCCGTTCCAGCCGCGCCAGCGGCGCTCAAGATTGGGTCGCGGGTACGGTCCTGCCGTCCATCCGCAAGACGGGCTCTTACGTCCAAGGCGAAGAGGGTCTTGCTGCGGCAACCCATCTGGCCTTCCACACCCTCAGAACTTCTGCGGTAGATGCCATTACGACAGGCAACGTCTGATCGCCAGCGTTCGGAACGGCAGCTCTACCCCGGCTTGAAGCGACCTCAGCGGGCAGGCGGAACGGGACGATGCCCCTCAGAGGCACTGATCGGGCCTGTCAGAGTCTTCATGAAATCCCGGCTGTTACCTAGCGGGACGACGTGATGGCTCTCTGTGGTGTCTTCCTGAGTCTGTGCGGGCGAATCAATTAGGGCCTGTCCTAGGATTTATTGTCGTCGTTCTCCGATGAAGCCGATAACCCCTCTTCTTAGGACATATCGTCGCTCATCCATCACGTTCAGCACTAGCGTTCATCACCTCATCTATCGGTATCTGAACGCCAGTGCTGAATGCCGCTGATAGCGACGACGATCTTCCACCCCCTCAACCGCCGCCCGGTCATCATGCCGTGGCGGTTTTCTCATATCCCCCTAATTGTGAAGGATTTTCCTCATGCAACACTTCCATAACAGCGACTTCGTCCGCGATCTAGCCAACCAGATCATCCGGGAACGCTTTGCGAACAGCCACGGCGTTGAAACCCTAGATGAATACCTTGAGCGGATAGACGCGTTACAGACGTGCCACCTATCTGCAAATCAGGCGAGCCGAGTGATAGGCACGGCGGGAAAGCAGCGCAGGGACGCAAAGCTTACCATCGAAAATGGGACAAGCATTATCGTCAACGTGCCGATGAATGACCCGCGCCGCCCCGGTGCGAAAGTCTGGGCGCAAATTGAGCTTGGCATCTGGCTGGACCTTTTGGAGATGGGCGCAATCAACGCGTGGCGCTTTGTCGGGAAGGGGAATGGACGGACTGACGGTCAGGTGATGACGAACGTGCCTATGCGAAGCGCGGCTTCCACCGGGAAAACGGCTGTCGTCCGCTTGATAGTGAACGCCAAGCCCGGACAGCAAGCCCGGACGCTGGACCACAACCCGCTGAACCTACGCCGGTCCAATATATACCTCAATGGCAGTCCAAATTGGACTGACGGGGGGAAGAAGACGGCGAAGACCGACAGTGTGGCACTGATCCGGGAACAGGCTGCATTGCGTCAGTCATGTGCCGGGAAGGATTACGGCATCCCCGCCAGCGAAGCGGACCAGCAACAGCGCCACCACCAGACGAACGGAGAAGCATGAGCATGACGGTCGAGATGATTGATTTGGGGCGGATCAACCGCCGCCCCGGTGACTTCTGTTTCCGCTGGGGCGGAGTGGACCGGCACCACAAGGCCGATCTGGTTCAGGCTCTGGGGCGGAATGGCGGCAAGCCGTTCGATCCCGTGACGCTCTGGGTTGACCCCGAAGCACAAGCGAACAGCAAGCTGACTGTGCTTGATGGTCTGCACCGCATCGCCGCGTATCATGCCGCCAAGTGGTCCGGGCCGATCCCCGCTGTGATCCTTCAAGTGACGCGCAAGGATGCCCTTGCCGTGGCCCTGAAAGAGAACACGAGGCATGTCCTGCCGTTCTCACAGGCTGAACGGATGGATGCCGCTTGGCGGCTTGTCAGGGAACCCGTGAAGCCTCGCTTCAAGGTGAATGAGGTGGCCCGGCTGGCGTCCGTCTCTGGCCGTGTCGTGGACAAGATGCGGGCAAGGTGGACGCTCATGCAGGAACGCGGCGAGGAACCGACAGGCGGGTGGTCACGAGACCAGCACGAGGAACCCTATGGACCAGATGAAGGATGGCAACCGATGACCGACAAGGCACGGGAACGGGCAACCAAGGAACTGACCGGCATGATCCGGGATTTGCTGGATCGCAGGAAGCACCCTGAGATGCCCATTCTGAGGGACGCTGAGGCGGTCAACAGGGCGGTTCTGGATGCCCTTGGCGACCAGCGGTTCAATGAGTTGTGCGAATATCAGCACGGCGGGGAACTGAACGAGTGGCTTGAGTTTGCCCGTGAAGGCGATGACATGGACCACGAAGGGCTTGCCGACGAAGCGCAGGACGAGGAAGAACCTGCCTTCTGACACCCTCAGAATACGCACGTAGTAGGAACACGCATATGCGTGTTTTTGGACCCTCAGAGACGGGCGGCGAAGGTCGCCCCTCTCACCCCCTGACAAGCCGCTCAGCCGCTAGGCGCTCAGCCACTGGCGTTCAGGCAACCTCACGGCCTCCACACATGCCCGCATCTGGGCCGGTGAAGCGCCACGGGTGTAGACGCCGAAAGTCATGTCTTTCTTGTCCGGCACATGCCCGACCACATCCGCTATGGTCTCTCTCGGCTGCCCCTCATGTCGCGCCTGAGTGATGAACCAGCGGCGGGCAGAGTGGAAGTTGACGAGGCTGCGGCGTTTGCCGGGTTGCATGTCGTCAACGCCAAGTTGCTTGCGAAAGCGAGCGAACCGCTTGCCGAAAGTGTCTGACGGATCGCGCTCTTTCTCCAACTCATGGAACAACCACGCCTTGCCGGTCTTGCCGACCATTCGACGCTGAACGATTGCTGTCAGATCGGGGTGGACCGGAACAGGGCGCGGCGCTGCATCGGTCTTGCCCTGCTGAATGTCAAAGACGAGACCAACCCCGTCTGGCCCTTCCCGGATTTCCTCGACCCAGAGCGACACAATCTCAGCCAGCCGCATCCCGGACAGAAGCGAGATCGTCAGAGCATCCCGGATGGCAGGGATATGTTCTTCACGCATCCGTGCAGGATCGGGGGAATGCAGCAATGTCCTGACCTCTTGTTCGGTGAAGGCGCGTTCCTCAGCTTCCTTGCTGTCGCGCTCGACACGCTTGCCCTTGTTCTCTAGCTGCTGGTCATTCCACGGCCACCCTGCACCCCTTGGTTCACCCGGCGGCAAGTCAATGAGACCACGGGAAGCGAGATACTTCCAATATCCACGCAGGGCTGTCAGGTGTTTCGTCTGGGTTGCCGGGTGCATCTTGTCGATGACCTCAGAGACATAGCGGCCAGCCTGTCGCCGGTCTATCCGGTCCAAGGTCAGGGCGCGAGGCGTCTGCCCTGCTGCCCATGCGGCCATTCTGCCGATCAACCCTGCGCGTTCCTTGCGTGTCTTCGGGGCGACCTTGGCGAGCCTCAGATAGGCTTCCAGATGAGCGTCTACAGGCTCATAGCCATGCAGGGCGGACAGGAAGGCTTCACGCTCTGCGGGCTTCCTGAAAGCCTCTGCGGTCGCCTCTGCCGACTCCACGGAAATGTCGTACATGCCCGGCCAGTCATCCGGTCCTTGCTGCTGATCGTCTTCGGCGGCGGCGATAGCTTCACGATACACGACACCCTGTTCACGGGCGGACAATGTGACGGGGCTGATTACTTCCCCCGAACGGAACGCAGCAAATGTCTCTGCGGTCTCTCGTTCCAGCTCATCGCGCATCCTCTGGGCGGCTCGCAGATCGCCCGTGCGCAGATTGACCTGCCAATATCTGCCCCTGCCGACAGCCTTTCGGATCACCTCCGGGATTTCCCTGCGGAACCACCAGCGGTTGCCCTTGAGCGTCAGAAGACGCCGCCCTGCGTTCTTGCTTCGTCCCGCCACTTGTTACCCATTCTGACCAACCATTCTGACCAATTTCTTTCCGATAAAGTCCAATAATTCAAGGGTTTTAACGGGTTATCGCAACTTCGTGTAGACTCCCCTTGGCTCCACCAAAAAAAACTCCGCAGATCCGCACATTGTCTTATCGGCAAAAGCCAGATCGCACGCCCCTACTCCGCTATCACCTTCATACCGCTCACTGAAAACTGGTAGTGGCTCGACAGCGTGCCGTCCTCCAGTGTCCAGCGGTAGTCCATCCGCGTCGGCACCATGAAACCGCCGACATTCCGGTAGTCGAGCTTGCGGCCCGTTTCGAACTGCATCGTGTTGTTGCCCTCCATCAGCAGGCGGTCGGTTGCCATTTCCTCGATCTGGCCGTCGCTGCCGAAGCGCACGATATAAGCGCCCTCTAGACCGGGGCGGGTGATGCTGAGCAGGGCGGAGCTGTCGTCGCGCGGTTCCCACGCCACGTATTCGTTCGGCAGAAGCGCCCATGGCATCAGCGGGGCCTGACCGTAGTAGCGCAGCGTCAGATAGCTGTGGAGCGAGGCAACCTCGCTCGGGTCTTCATAATCGGTCTGCATGACCTTCATCCAGCCCGCCAGCTTGGCGCGCATATTATGGCGGTCGAGGAAATAGGCGTCGCGGCTTTCCAGCATCGGCAGACCGTAGCGATAAAATGTGCCGGTCCAGGCGTAGACCGGGGATGAGGGGCGATTGACCTGCCGCCCCTTTGCCGTGAATTGTCCGACCGGCAGCAGGAAATCCCCGGCCTCCCGCCACTCGACGGCGCGCAGCGTGACCTCTGTCTGGCCGTTGAAAGCATAGTCGAAATAGCGGCGCACCGGGGCCGGCAGATCGGCGTAAACCTCCGGACGCAGGTCGATCGTTACCACCTCGGTTTCCCCGATCACATCCTCCGCCACAAGCCGTGCATTTTCACGGCCCGCGCGCCAGAAACCGACCGCGACAACCAGAACGATCAGCCCGATCAGGATCAATGGATATTTAATCATCGCCCCGCCCCTCATTCCCGATAGCTGATGTCGGTGATCTCGGCGTCCCAGAACGGGTACAGCTCACCACCCGCCATGCGTGAGATGGTGAAGCCGAAGGGGATCATCTGGTTGCCGACCGGGCGATAATCGCGCCGCGCGACATGCTCGCCCGATCCGTGATATGGCGTCGTCAGGTCACCATCCTCTTCCGCTACCATCTCCGTCATCCGGCCTTCCGTATCGAACCGCGCCACCAGCGAGGCTGACAGCCCGTCGGCGCTGACGATGGCACGGGCACTGCCGTCGTCGATGGCTTCCCAGGTGACCGGCCCGCCGGGCAGCAGCGCCTCCGGGTAGAGGGCGCTTTCCAACAGCCAGCGGCGCAGCGATATCTGGTTGAGCTCCGGTGTTTCGCGCTCATCCACCACGGTCAGGGTGGACAGCACCTTCGCCTTCATCTCCATCTGCCCTTCGGCAAAGAAATCATAGGCGCGCGCCCAGACACCCGGCATGACCGGCGTCGTGGCGGCGAAAACCAGCGCAGGCTCACCGACGGCAATGGTCTGCTGGGCGGTCGTGTCGTTGAAGGTCTCCGTCAGCGGGCGGCGGAAGCTGCCCTTTGCCTCCAGCCGGACGGAACTGTAGCGCGGCACCGGGCCAATGAACACATAGTCGAAGTAGCGCTGCACCGGCGCGGGCAGTTCCGACATCAGCGCCGGGTTCAGCGCGGGTGCCGGGTTTTCTTCGCCGAGTTCCGCCACGCGGGCAGCAAACCCGTTGATATCGGCTTCGGTCCGCGACGCGGACCAGGCAACAGCGCCCACACCCGCAACGACGAGAGTGCCAACACCGATGGCGACGTATCTGAGAATTTTCATGTCAGGCTCCATCTAAATCGTACACTAATGTACTGCCATTGACAGCGTCGTACATGCGTATACACTTCCTGTCAAGATAAAAGCGGGACAGGGATATGAGCACGGACAAACAGGACGAACGGCGGCGGCAGATCGAGACGGCGGCTTTTGAGTTGCTGGCCGAAAAGGGCTATCGCAGCACCAGCATGCTACAGATCGCCAAGCGCGCCTCGGCATCGAACCAGACGCTTTATGCGTGGTACGGGAACAAGCAGACGCTGTTTCAGAACCTTATCGAAGAAAACGCGCGCAATATCAAAGACCTGCTCCACGCGGCTTTGGACCGCAGAAGCGACCCGATGGAGGCGCTGCGGGCGCTCGGGCCGATGTTTCTGGCATTCACGACGGGCGAGAAAGCCATCATCGTCAACCGCGCCGCGATCACCGATGCCGGCGAAACCGGGTTGCTGGGTGAGGCAATCGATCGTGGTGCACGGCAGGATATGTTCGGGCTGATCACCGCCATTATGGAACAGCTCATCGAGACGGGCCGATTCGCTTCGGATGTGGAGCCCGCCGACGCTGCCGAGACCTATGTCAGCCTGCTGATGGGCGAAGTCCCCATGCGGCAGGCGCTTGGCCGCCTGGACCCGCTCACCGACGCTGAATGCAGGGCGCGTGCGGATCGGGCGTTGAGCTTGGTCAGCAGGCTCTACGGCAAGGATCGGCAGCAATAGCTTGTCTGTCTCAAGGCTGACGGTCTCTCAGCCCTTCGAAGCTGCCGTCAGGGCGACATGAAACGCATCGAAATTCCGCAAGCCCTCGGGGTGCGGCCCGATTGGCGCGTTCGAGATGAAGGGCACGGATTGTTCCTGCCGCCCGCCATGCGAACGCAGCGGCGCGTCAAGCGCGCTCAGGTCATGCTCGGCCTCGCGCGTCCCGATGGCCCGGCCCGCGACGGAGGTGGCGACAAGATCACCGATCCTGTCGCCGGGCAGTTCGAACCGCGCCTCGGCTTCATGACGGGTCAGCACATCGTCGATACCGTCGAGGTCCCGCGCACGCGCGGCAATCTCCGTCGCCTGAATCGGATCGGACAGATACACCGTCGCGAAGGCCCCGAACGCGCCGTGATGAACCACATAAGGATCGGTGATCGGCAGGATCACACGCGCCGCCCCTGCCTCGAGCCAGTCGTCCAGCATCTCCTGAAGATAGATCACCGCCGGGCGGCCATCCGGGTGATGCTTCGCCTTCATCCCGTGATCGGCTGTGATCACAATTGCAGCACCCGTGGCCTCCAACCCCGGCAGATAGCGGTCGAAACTGGCGTAGAACGCATTCGCGACATCGTGGCCGGGGGGATATTTATGCTGGATGAAATCGGTCGTGGTCAGATACATCAGATCGGGCCGGAACTCCGTCAGCAGGCGAACCCCGGCAGCGAAGACGAATTCCGACAGCGCGGCGGAATAGACCTCCGGCACCGGCAGGCCAAGCCAGTCCGATGCCGCCTCGACCCCGTGATCCGCTTGCGTGGTCAGGTCCGCTTTCTCCGCCGAAAAGCAGATCGCGCGACCGTCATCGAAACCGAGCCCGGTGCCGAGCAAGGCGCGCAGCTTGTCCTTCGCGGTCACAATCGCCACACGCGCGCCCGCGTCAAAGAACCCGGCGAAGATGGTCGGCGCGCGCAGAAATCGCGCATCGTTCATCATCACCTCCTCGCCGGTTTCCGGGTTGAGGAAATAATTGCCGCAAATTCCGTGAATGGCGGGCGGACGGCCCGTGGCAATCGACATATTATTCGGGTTGGTGAAGCTCGGCATCGCGGACAGCGCCTCTGCCCGGCTGCCATTTGCGATCATGCGCGAGAGGTTTGGCATCAGCCCGGCCTCCATCGCCCTGTCGAGATATTCCGGCTCGCACCCGTCAAGACAGATCACCACGGCGGGACGTTTGGGCCACGGATAGTCGCGCCCGTTGATGGTCAGGGTTCCGGTCATCATCTTTCCTCCGGCGGTTTGTCGCCAAGCACCAGTTCGACGGAGGCGAGCGGCCAGCGGCCAATGCTGAACTCGATGGGTCGGCCCTCGGGGTCGCGATTGACCGAGCGGACGATCATCAACGGCGTCCGGTGCGACAGATGCAGCGCGGCGGCGTCGCTGCGTGGAGCAAACCCGCCCGTCACCCGCGTCTCCGCCCGGCCATAATGCGGAATGCCATGCGCGCGATAGACATCGGCCACGGATTGCTGAAGGCTGTAACGCGCCTCGAAATCCGTGAAGCGCGCGGCAGGGAACTCCTTCGTCGCGAGATAGGCGGGCGCGCCGTCGACGATCCGCAGCCGGGTCAGCCGCACGACCTCCGTCCCGGCGGGCAGACGCAGAAAATCCGCGCCTTCCGCGCTGACCGGCGCCCGGACAAGCTCCAGCGTGCTGCTTTCGATCCGGGCCTCGCCGGTCTCAAGGCTGCTGGAAAAACGCAGATTATCCTCAACGATATAACGCGCAGGACGGCTGCGGATGAAAATGCCGACGCCTTTGCGCGCCTGCAACTGCCCCTCCTGCTGAAGCTTCGACAGCGCCTTGCGGATGGTCAGCCGGCTGACATCGAACAGCTCCGCCAGATCGTTCTCACCGGGCAACTTCGCACCGGGCGGCAAGGGACCGCTGGTGCAGGCCTCCGCCAGCCGATCATAGATCTGCAACCAGATCGCCCGCTGCCCCCGTGGCGCGTAAGGCTGCCCGGCGATCCGGGTAATCTCAGCCAGAGCGTCGCTGTCGAAACTGTCTATATTGAGTCGCTTATTCACGTTCGAGAACCTTCCTTCCGGCAGAGAAGACCGCCCTGATATAGCGCCTGTCCGGGTCGAGCACGATCAGATCCGCCCGCTGTCCCGGCGCGATCTCACCCCGGTCGGCCAACCCCGCAGCGCGCGCCGGTCGGGTGGAAATCAGCCGCCATGCCTGATCCAGCGGCAGCGTCCCGCGATCCGCCAGCGCAAAGGCTGCGGCCATCGGGGCGGGATAGTAATAGTCGGAGGCAAGCGCCGAACACAGCCCGGCCGCAATCGCATCCTCGGCATTGACAGCGTTGTTCTGACTGCCGCCGCGCACCACGTTCGGCGCGCCCAGCACGACCGCCTCCCCCGCAGCCGAAGCCTCGGACGCGGTCGCCAGCGTCATCGGAAACTCCGACACGCTGATCCCGAGATCGCGATTGTCCCGGCGCTGTTCCGGGCTGGTCTCGTCATGGGCGAACACCATCCGCCCGGCCTGCCGTGCCGCGCCGGTCATGCGCCGGATCGCGCCCGGCACCTCGTCAGAGCGTTCCAGCAGGCGATGAATAAGCCCCACACATGCCTCCCGCGACAGGCCGGAGCGGTCTGCCATCCTGCCGATCTTGACGGAATCCGCGCCGAGCCCCTTTTCAGCCGTCAGATGATCGTTCACCGACAAGAGCAGCGAGGGGTGCCGCGTAAGCCAGCTTTCGATCTCATCCAGATCATCGAGGCAATAGGTCTCCCAGCGGAGATTGACATGCGTGTCGCAGTCCAGCCTGCCCGACAGCGCGTCAAGCTCGGTCAGAAACGACCGCGCGGCCCCCACGCTGCGCAACCCCGGCTCCCACGAAACGGACAGGCCGTGAAACGCCGTGGTGATGCCGTTGACGATAAGCTGCCGATCCGCCTCCGCCAGAGCCAGCGGCAAGGGAAAGCTGACATTCGGGCGCGGATGCAGGATGCGTTCGAACCCGTCGCCATGCATATCGACGATCCCCGGCAGGACGAGGCAACCGGCCCCCGAAAACCGCCGCGCATTCCGGGCCGCGTCGGTGATCCTTCCGTCGCTGATGGCAATATCCGCCGTCTCGAACCCCCCCGGCATCAGCGCGCGGCCGCCTTCGATCACCCAGTCCTGCGTCATTCCCGCGCCTTCCATTTGCTGCGTCATGGTCTCGTTACAGGAATCACCTATACGGGCGTTGTGTGACATTGCTGTGTATACAGCGTAGACATGAGGAAACAACATGTACCGCGCCATTCTGACCGCAGCCGCGCTTGCCGCTGCAACCCCGCTCGCCGCCGAACCGATCCGTTTCGCCGTCACCGACATCGAGGGGCTGGAAGCCCTCCAACAGGAATTCGCCGCCTTTGAAACCGCGCTTGAAGAGGTCACCGGGATGGAGATGGAACTGTTCCCGGTCAACTCGCGCACCGCAGCGGTCGAGGCGATCAATCAGGGTCAGGTCGATCTGGTCCTGACCGGTCCTGCCGAATATGTCGTCATCAAGGAACTGACCGACGCAGAGATCATCGCCGCCTGGCAGCGCCCGAACTATTACGCGCAGATCGTCACCCTGTCGGCAGGCGACGTGGAATCGGTTGAGGATCTTCGCGGCAAGAAGGTCACTTTCGGCTCCGTCGGCTCTACCTCCCAGCATCTTGGTCCGGCGCAGGTGTTGGCCGATTTCGGGCTGGTCTATGGCACCGATTACGAACCCCAGATCATCTCCCGCAACGTCGCGGTCGAGGCGCTGATCCGTGGCGACGTGCAGGCGGTCGGCATGAATGAAGGTCACCTCCAGTCCATCCGCGAGGCCTTCCCGGAGCAGTCTTTCACCGTCATCGCCCGTGGCCGCGACCTGCCGAACGACGTTCTGGTCGCCCGCAAGGATATGGATGCCGAGGCCAAGCAGAAGATCGCCGACGCCTTCGTCAATGACGGCGAGACGCTGATGGCCGCCGTGCTGAAAGGCGACGACAACCAGAAATACAAGGGCGGGTTCTTCCTGACCTCCATCGACGACAGCAATTACGATTACGTCCGCGACATGTACGCCACGATCGGCGTCGACACCGCCAGCTTTGTCGGCGACTGAACCCAAGGCAGAAAACGGCACGGGGGCGGAGATTTCCGCCCCTTCTCACGTTCACGCGACAAGGGATGCGCCATGTCGGACCTGATGGAAGCCACCCGCGCCGCCGCAGCGGAAACCGCACCCGCCCCGGCGACAGGCGACCCGGTGGTGATCGCCAAGGGCTTGCACAAATCCTATGACCGCAGGCGTGTCGTGCTGAAAGGCGTCGATCTGACCATCCGCGAGGGCGAGCGTGTCGCGCTCATCGGCTCAAACGGCAGCGGCAAATCGACCTTCCTGAAATGCCTGATCGGCCTGCACCCGATTTCCGAGGGCGAGGTGACGACACTGGGCGAGCATTTCACCCGCCTGCCCGACTCCGCACAACGCAGCCGGATGCGGCGATCGACCGGGTTCGTGTTTCAGAAACACTGTTTGGTAAAACGCCGCTCAGTCCTGTCCAATGTCGTCCACGGCATGTTGGGGACCGAGGGAAGCTGGCGGGGTTTCAGCCAGTCGACCGCCCCGGAAAGCTGGCGCAAGGCGGCCCTGGACGCTTTGGCAGAGGTCAATCTGGCCGGTTTCGCCGATTCACGCGCCGACGCATTGTCCGGC
The DNA here is from genome assembly GCF_027912675.1 of Paracoccus sp. SCSIO 75233. Classification (NCBI taxonomy): domain Bacteria; kingdom Pseudomonadati; phylum Pseudomonadota; class Alphaproteobacteria; order Rhodobacterales; family Paracoccaceae; genus Paracoccus; species Paracoccus sp. SCSIO 75233. The sequence goes on from NZ_CP115757.1 coordinate 1,533,635, forward strand.
GGTCAGCAGCAGCGCGTCGCCATCGCCCGCGCGCTTGTCCGCCGTCCCCGGCTGCTGATCGCGGACGAACCGGCGGCCAGCCGCGACCCGGTATCCGGTCGCGATGTGATGGCGCTTTTCGCGCGGCTGTGCCGTCAGCACGGGATCACGCTGATTTTCACCTCGCATGACATGGCGCAGGCGCGTGAGTTCTCCGACCGCACCGTCGCGCTGCGCGCAGGCCGGATTTTCATCGACCGGCCAAGCCGCGACATAACGCCCCGCGATCTGGAGGAGGTCTTCGATGTCTGACAGCACAACACCCGGCCCGGCAAAACCCCTGCCTGCGCGGCTATCCGGGGTATCCCCGGTGACCTATGTGCTGCTGATCGTCTGCGCGGCCATCGTCATTTCCTCCCTTCAACAGGTCGCGCCAAGTCCCGCGCAGCTTGTCGAGGGGGTGCCGGGCATGATCTCGCTTGTCGACCGGATGATGCCACCCAACACCGATCCGGCTTTCCTGAGCCGCATGGGGCTGCGCATTGTCGAGACCTTCCAGATCGCGCTTGCCGGGGCCGCCATCGGCATCGTGCTGAGCCTGCCAATCGGCTGGCTGGCAGCGCGCGGCGTGACCCCACTGGGGCGGTTCGGTTATCTGGTGAAGGCCTATGTCTCGCTGCTGCGCACCATTCCCGATCTGGTCTGGGCGCTGCTGTTCGTCGGCACCGTCGGACTCGGCGCGGTTGCCGGGACGCTGACCATCGTTGTCGACACAATCGGGTTCTGCGGTCGCTTCTTCGCGGAAGCCATCGAGGATTCGGACAAGGAACCGCAGGAGGCGCTGTCGGCCATTGGCGCGAACCGGGTCTCCGTCTTTCTGGGTGCGATCCTGCCGGATGCCGCGCCGTCGATGATCAACACCTCGCTTTTCGCTTTGGAAAAGGCGGTGCGGTCTTCGGTTGTGCTGGGTCTGGTCGGGGCCGGCGGGATCGGGCAGGAACTGAAAGTCGCCTTCGATCTGTTCCAGTACCGGAACGCCTCGACCATCATTCTGGCGATCTTCGTGATCGTTCTGGCGATGGAATACGTCACCGATCGTCTGCGATCAGCCGTGCAATAGCGCCCGGCTGATCGCGGCAGTCTTACGCTTCCCTGGTGGGGTCGAACCCGAGCAGGCGCAGCGCGTTCAGCGTCACCAGAACCGTCGCCCCGGTATCGGCGAGGATGGCCAGCCACAGCCCGGTAATCCCCAGCACCGAGGTGACGAGGAACACGGCCTTCAGCCCAAGCGCAATGGTCACGTTCTGCCGGATATTGCCCATTGTCGCGCGCGCCAGCCGGATCAGGGCGGGCACGTCGATCACCCGGTCACGCAGGATCGCGGCGTCGGCGGTTTCAAGTGCGACATCGGTGCCGGAGCCCATTGCCACGCCGACGCTGGCCTGTTTCAGGGCCGGGGCGTCGTTGATGCCGTCACCGATCATCATCACCCCGCCATCGGCGCTCATCTCGCGGATGGTGGTCAGCTTGTCTTCCGGCATCATCTCGGCGCGGTAATCCATGCCCAGCCCTTCCGCGATGGCTTTCGCGGTTCGCGGGTTGTCGCCGGTCAGCATCACCGGGCTGATGCCCATATCGCGAAGCTGGCGCATGGCGTCGGAGGCATCGTCGCGCGGCTCGTCACGCATGGCGATCAGGCCGAGCGGTTCGCCCTCGCGGAACACGGCGACGACGGTCTTACCTTCGGACTCCATCTCGCTCACCCGTCCCGCCTGATCGGCCACGATCCCGCCCGCGTCACCCGCGAAACCCGGAGAGGCGACCCATGCTTTCGCGCCGCCGACCTGCGCCTCGACCCCCTTGCCGACAATGGCACGGGCATCGCTGGCAGGAAGCGGGGCGACGCCCGCCTCCTCCGCACGGTTCAGGATGGCGAGCGCAAGCGGGTGGCTCGACCCGGCCTCGACCCCTGCGGCGACGGCCAGCAGATCGCTTTCCTGCACGCCAGGCGCGGGCACGATCTCGGTCACTTTCGGCTTGCCGTGGGTCAGCGTGCCGGTCTTGTCGAAGGCGATGCGCTTGACGCCCCCGGCTGCCTCGATCACAGCCCCGCCCTTCATCAGCAGGCCGCGTTTCGCGCCCGAGGACAAAGACGACGCAATGGAGGCCGGAACGGAGATCACCAGCGCACAGGGGCAGCCGATCAGCAGCAGCGCCAGACCGCGATAGACCCAAGTGTCCCACGGCTGCCCGAAGGCCAGCGGCGGCACGAGGATCACCAGAGCCGCGACTGCGACGATTGCGGGCATGTACCAGCGGGAGAAACGGTCAATGAAACGCTCCGTCGGGGCGCGCGCCTCCTCCGCTTCTTCAACGAGGCGGATGATGCGGGAAATCGTATTATCGGCGGCTTCCTTGGTGACGCTGACCCGCAAGGCGGCCTCGGTGTTGATCGAACCGGCAAAGACAGCCTCGCCGGGGCCGCGCGTGACAGGGACGCTTTCGCCGGTCACCGGGCTTTCGTCGATGCCGCTTGTGCCGTCAACGATCTCGCCATCCGCCGGGATGCGGTCGCCGGGACGGACCAGAACCACCTGACCGATCTGCAGGGTTTCGGCAGGCACTTCCGTGGTCTTGCCGTCCACCTCCAGCAGCGCGGTCTTGGGCACCAGATTGGCGAGCGCGCGAATGCCGTCACGCGCTTTGCCAGCGGCGACACCTTCCAGCACCTCGCCCACGGCGAACAGGAACACGACAAGCGCCGCCTCCTCCGCCGCGCCGATGAACAGCGCGCCGATGGCGGCAACTGCCATCAGGCTTTCAATGGTGAAGGGCTGACCCATGCGCAGCGCCTCGAAAGCGCGCTTGGCCACGGGTGCGACGCCGATCACACAGGCCGCAACGAAAGCCCAGTAGCTGAGATCGCCCGGCACCAGCAGCTTGAACGCCCATGCCGCCGTCAGAAGCGCGCCGGTCAGAAGGACCAGCCGCCCCTTTGAGGTCTTATACCACGGCTTGCCGCGATCGGCGGGATCGTCATGGACATGCCCCGGACTGCCATGCCCGGCATCGGCTTTGCCCGTCACGGCTTCGCCGCCGTGGTCATGATCGTGGTCGTGGTCATGATCGTGCCCATGATCGTGGTCATGTCCTTCGCAATCCGGTCCGTGGACATGCGGTTTTTTCGCGGTCGCTGGCGGGGCCGAAACATTCGCCGCCCCTCGCGGCGCAATCCCGTAGCCCAGACGCTTGACGACCTTCTCGACATCCTCATCCGTGCTCGCACCGGGTTCGAGCTCCAGCGTCAGCCGTTCGCTCATCAGGGCAACCTTCACGTCGCTGACACCCGGCAACCGCTCGACCGCCTTTGTCACCTTGGCGCTACAGGATGCGCAATCCATGCCGCTTACGGTCCATTCGCGTTTCGTTGTTTCCGCCATCGCCATTCTCCTGCCGGTAACGTCCGGCCACTTGTCTCCATTGATTCGGATAGCTACTGTCTCTAGCAACTAGAGGTTCAAGAGGTTTTCATGCTGACCATCGGCAAGCTGAGCAAAGCGGCAGGGGTGAAGGTCCCGACAATCCGTTATTACGAGCAGATCGGGATCTTGCCGGAGGCGGAAAGAAGTTCGGGAAATCAGCGGCTTTACGGATCGGACGCGCTTGACCGGCTGTCCTTCGTCCGCCACGCACGAGAGCTGGGATTTCCGCTGGAGGCGATCCGGGAATTGCTCAGCCTGTCGGATCAGCCCGAGATCGCCTGTGCTGCGGCAGACGAAATCGCCACGCGGCAGCTTGTCACGGTCAAGGACCGGATCACCCGCTTGCAGGCTTTGCAGGGAGAGTTGGAGCGGATGATCGCGCAATGCGCGCATGGCACGATTTCCGATTGCCGGGTGATCGAGGTGCTGGGCAATCACGAGCTTTGCGTGAGCCACGATCACGGCGGATAAGGCAACGCCGCCATCCCTGCAACGTGGCAGGCATGGCGGCGCGCGTGGTCAGTCGGTGATGGCGTCCAGATCCTCGCGGTTCTGGTACATCTTCGCCTTCACCCGTGCGCCGATAATCAGCGGCAGCACAAAGCCGATAATCGCAATCGTCCAGAGCACAATCGAAAGCGGGCTGTCGATCAGCGTCAGCCAGTCGCCGTTGTCGATGGTCACGGCACGGCGGAGATTATTCTCCATCGTATTGCCGAGCAGCGTCCCGAGGATGATCGGCACCAGCGGGACATCCAGCTTGCGCAAAAGCCAGCCCAGGACTCCGAACCCGATCATCACCAGCAGATCGAAGCTCGATCCGGAGATGCCATAGATCCCGACAAAGCTGACCATCGCTACAATCGGCATCAGGATGCGCGACGGCACCATCAGCAGCCGGGTGAACAGCCCGACCATCGGGATATTCATCGCCAGCAGCATGAAATTGGCGATGAACAGCGCTGCGATCAGGCCCCAGACCACATCGGGGTTTTCGGTGAACAGCAGCGGTCCCGGCGTGATGTTGAGCGACAACAGCACCGCCAGCAGAACTGCGGTCGTCCCCGATCCCGGCACGCCAAGCGCCAGCATGGGAACCAGCGCCCCGCCCGCAGCGGCGTTATTGCCCGCCTCGGGTGCGGCGACCCCACGCGGATCGCCGGTGCCGAACGTACCTTCCTTGTCCACCAGCCGTTTCTCCATCGAGTAGGAGATGAACGACCCCAATGACGCCCCTGCCCCCGGCAGCACGCCCGCGATAAAGCCGAGGAATGACGTGCGCAGCATGGTCGGCGTGCATTGCTTCAGCATCGACATCGGCGGGTAGAGCCGCCCGATACTCAGCTTGCCGCCCTCCATATCGGATTTGCCCTTGCGATGCTCAAGGAAGATGAACACTTCCGACAGCGCGAACAGCCCGACAATCGCGACCAGAAAATCCAGTCCGTCATAAAGATGCACCTCGCCATAGGTGAAGCGCGGCACCCCGGTCTGCGTGTCGACCCCGATGGTCGCCAGCCCAAGCCCGAGCGCCGCCGCAAAGGCCGATTTCGCCTGATTGGTCGAGGACACCCCACCAAGCGTCATGAAGGCCAGGGCGAACAGCGCGAAATACTCCGCCGGGCCGAACAGCAGCGCGATCTTGACCAGTTGCGGGGCCAGCAGGATCAGCCCCCATGTGGCGAAGAACGCGCCCACGAAAGAGGCCACGCCGGACAGCGAAAGCGCCTCCCCGGCCAGACCCTTTTTCGCCATCGGATGCCCGTCGAGACAGGTCATCATCGCCGGCTCATCGCCGGGTATGTTCAGCAGGATCGACGAAATCCGCCCCCCATACATCGCCCCGTAATAAACCGAGGTCAGCAGGATCAGCGACGGTGTCGCCCCCAGACCCATGGTGAAGGCCAGCGGGATCAGGATCGCCACCCCGTTCGACGGCCCGAGCCCCGGCAACGCCCCCATGATCGTGCCGAGAAAGCAGCCCAGCAGCGCCAGAAGCAGGTTCTGCCAGGTCAGCGCGATGGCGAACCCGTCGCCAAGGGATGAAAGAAGTTCCATGACGCGCTCCTCAGAAGCCCAGCGGTCCACGGGCCAGAGACAGGCCCAAGATCAGGTGGAAAATGACGTAAATGCCAACCGAGGTGCCGATCCCGACCGCAATCGCCTCCAGCAGCGACGAGCCGAGCCGCCACGCCAGATAGGCGGCGACGATCATGGTGGCGATCACGAAACCGGCCACCGGCAGGAATTTGGCGTAAAGGATCAGCACGACAACCGCCGCGAAGACTTCCGCCAGACGGTCGAAGGCGGGCCAGTCGGGTTCCGGGTCCGGGCGCCACGCGATGACCGCGCTCGACAGGCCGAGAATGGCGGCGATAATCAGGGGAAAAACCTTGGGGCCCACGGCATCCGAAAGGAAACTTTCCTCAATCGCGACGGCGGAGACCGCGAAAACGATGGCGAGGAGGATACCGAAGACCCCGAAGATGCGATCACTCATGACGAATCTCCTTTTCGGGTATGGGTTAAGATGAAGGGCGCAGCGCATCCGCACCGCGCCCGGTCAGCACCGGAAAATATGCTTACTTGATGATCCCGATATCCTGCGAAATCGCCTGAATCTGCGCGACGGAGTCGGCGACGAAGGTTTCGAACGCCTCGCCCTGTAAATCGAGCGGGGCGATGCTGTTGGCCTCCATCACCGCTTTCCATTCGTCGGAGGCGTAAAGTTCGCCGATCTTCGACACCCAGTCGTCATAGGCCGCATCGCTCATCCCGCCGGGGGCGTAGAAGCCGCGCCAGTTGGCACCGATTGCGTCGATGCCCTGCTCCTTCGCGGTTGCAAAGCCCTCAAGCTCACCCGGAAGCCGTTCGGGCGACAGCACCGCGATGACCTTGATATCGCCGGAATCGACGAACCCCTTGGCCTCCGAAATATCGCCGGTGAAGGCCTGAACCGAACCCGCCAGCAACTGCGTCACCGCCTCGCCGCCGCCATCGAAGGCGATATATTTGATGCTGCGCACATCCTCGATGCCGTAAGCATTGGCGGCGATCAGAACCTTCAGATGATCCCAGCCACCCACGGCAGAGCCGCCCGCAACCGAAACCGAGGACGCGTCGGCCTTGATCTGGTCCAGAAGCTGCGGCAGGGTTTCGATCTCGCTGTCGGCGGCGACCGCGATCACGCCGTAATCCGCGCCGATGGACGCCACCCAGCGAACCTGATCCATCGTATTGCCGGGAAACGCCCCTTGCGCCAGCCGCGTCGCCGTGGCGGAGGACGCCGCAACGATCAGGTTATCCGCGTCGTTGCGCTTGTTCACCACCTCGGCAAAGGCCACGCCGCCGCCGCCACCGGCGAGGTTGACGACCTGCATGGTGCTGTCGATCAGCCCCAGATCCTGAAGCGACTTGCCGACCTGACGGCAGGTGAAATCCCAACCGCCGCCGGGATTGGCAGGCGCGATGCATTCGGGGTTTTCCTGCGCTGCAGCGGCGATGGCAGAGAACGACAGGGCGACGGCAGCGAGCGCGCCACGGGATAGCAAAAACTTCATATGTTCCTCCTTAGATCATCCGGGGCGCACACTCCTCCGCACCCAAAAAGTACCCGCAAGGTATTGAGGGGAAGACTCTTTCCTTGCGGGTCCGTGAGGTGTAACCCATGAAGCTGTCACGAACCTGTCGGTTCGGTTAGCGAGGGAAGAGGGGCGCGATGCGCATCCTGCTTGTGGAGGATACCGAGGATCTGGCCGAGGGCGTGATCGCGCATCTTGCCCGCGCCGGAATGGTCTGTGACCTCGCCCCGAGGATCGAGGACGCCCGCGACGCCCGCGCCGTGCAGCGCTACGATGCGATCATTCTCGACATCAACCTGCCGGACGGCTCCGGCCTGTCGCTGTTGCGCGAAATCCGAAAATCGGCGGACCGGACGCCGGTGCTGATGCTGACGGCGCTCAGTTCCATCGACGACCGGGTCACTGCGCTCGATCAGGGCGCGGATGATTATCTGGGCAAGCCCTTCGACCAGCGCGAGCTTGAGGCAAGGCTGCGCGCGCTGATCCGGCGCGAGGCGGACAGCAAGGACGACCGCATCACGCTCGGCTCGCTGGTATTTGCGCCAAGCGACCGCAGCGCCGAACTCGGCGGTCGTCAGATGAACCTGACCCGGCGCGAGGCCACCATCCTCGACATGCTGGTCCGTCATCAGGGCCAGTATCTGTCGAAGTCGCGCCTTTACGATTCGCTTTACGGTTTCGACGATGCCGATGTGGGCGAAAACGCCATTGAGCTTTACATCGCCCGGCTGCGCAAGAAATTCGCCGGCAGCGATGTCAGCATCGCCACGCAGCGCGGCATTGGCTACAGGATCCAGTCCGATGGCTGAGCGTTACGCCGCGCGAAGCCTTCTCCGCCGGGTTCTTGGGGCTGTGCTGTCGATCCTGCTGCTTGGCGGGCTGATGGTCGCGGCCTCGACATGGCGCAACGGTCAGCAGGCAGCGCGGCAGGCCTATGACCGCATCCTGCTGGGCGCGGCGAGCGATATATCGGAATCGATCCGCATTCAGGACGGCACGCCTGTGGTCGATCTTCCCGTCTCCGCGTTCGAGCTTCTGGCGCAGGCCCCCGACGATCGCATCTACTACACGGTGCGCAAGGCAAACGGCGAGATGATTACCAGCGTCGACGGCTCGCTGGGCATCCACATCCCCGATCATCGTGGCGGGGCGACGGCCTATTTTGACGCCGAGTTGAACGGAGAGCCCGCCCGTTTCATCCGCGTCGTTCATCGTTTCGCGGAACGGGATTTCTCCGGCCCGGTGGAGGTGGTCGTCGGCCAGACGCTGCGCGCGCGCAAGGCAATGACGGCGGGGCTGGTGCGGGACACGCTTCTGCCGATGGTCATGGCCGGGCTGGCATTGGTGCTGATCGCGTGGCTGGTGGTGCGCACCGCCCTGCGTCCGCTGGAGGCGATCACGGAGGATCTCGCACAGCGCGACCCCTATGATCTCACCCCGATGGCGACCGACCGCCTGCCGCGCGAATTGCAGGTGATGCTGGCGGCAATGAACCGCTTCATGGGCAGGCTGGACGGGCAGATCGACGCCATGCGCAACCTGATCTCCGACACGGCCCATCAGCTGCGCACGCCGGTTGCCGCGATCCGGGTGCAGGCGGAAACCGCGATGACCGAGGCGGAAGGCTCGGGCCACAGCCGCGCCATGAGGCGGCTGCTGTCGCGGACCCGCTCGCTCGGTGATCTGCTGGAGCAGCTCCTCAGCCGCGCGCTGGTCGTGCACCGCACCGATAGCGTGTCACGCGTGCCGGTCGATCTGCGTGAGGTTGCGCTGGATATCGTGGAGCGCAACGACCACGCTCTGCTGACCCCCGGTGTCGATCTGCGGCTGGAGATCGACGAAACCCCGGTGATGATGCGCGGCGACGCGTTTTCGCTGGGCGAAGCGGCGATCAACTTGCTCGGCAACGCGCTGAAACACGGCAAGCCGCCGGTGACGGTCGGGGCCGGGCAATATGGCAGAACCGCCGTCCTTTGGGTGCGCGATGCTGGTCCCGGACCCGATCCGGCCATCATCGAGCGGCTCGGCGACAGGTTCAACCGGAACGCCGGCTCCTACGAGAAAAGCACGGGCATCGGCCTGTCCATCGTTCAGTCCGTCGCCGCCGCGTTCGATGGCTCGGTCCAGTTGAACCGCGACAAGAAGGGCTTCAGCGCGGCCCTTGTCTTTCCTGCCTGCGTCAGAAGGCCATGAGGTTTCTCGCCGCCCTCTTCGCGGCCCTCCTGGGCCTGCTGCCCCTCCCGCCATCCGCGCAGGAGGCGACGACATCCTTCGGTCACGGCCCGGTTCCGTTCCTGCTGCGATCCACAACCGATATCGGCGTCGCCCGCCCGATAATGGAGCGTTTCTCCACGCTCCACCCCGCCTTCACCATCCGATACGAACAATGGGGGTCAAACGCCCTGTTCGGGCAAAGCCGTCAGGACTGTGTCAGCGGCAACACCCCGGCGGATGCCATCTTTTCCTCGGCTATTCACCAGATGATCTGGCTGGTCAACGCCGCCTGCGCGGCACCGTACCGTTCCCCCGCGACGGCAGCCCTGCCCGATGCGCGGCGATGGCGGGACGAGCTGTGGGGCATCACCACCGAACCTGCCGTCATCGCCTTCAACACCCGGCTGCTGAACGGCCGGGATGTGCCGCGCACCCGGTTTGCGTTGCTGGACGCACTGCGCGAGAATCCCGAGCTTTATCGGGGCAAAATCGCCACCTACGATATCTCCGCCTCCGGGCTCGGCTATCTCTTTGCGTTCAGCGACAGCCTGGAGGCCTCGACCTTCGGTGCGTTGATGGAAAGCTTCGCGCGCGTCGACGCCGTCGCCACCTGCTGCTCGGCTGAGATTATCGCAGGCGTCGAAGCGGGGCGTTATCTGATCGCTTATAACGTGCTGGGCTCTTATGTCCCGAAGGCCGAGGCCCCAAATGTCGGGATCATTCTGCCACAGGATTACACGCTGGTTCTGTCGCGCGGCTACATGATCCCGAAAGGCGCGACGCAGAAGGCCGCCTCCGTCGCGTTGCTGGAATTCCTACTGACGCCGGAGGGCCAGAACCTTCTGGGACAGGCCGGGCTGGTCACGGTGCTGGACGCCGCCGAAACCGACCTCGCCCCAAGCGCGCAGCGGGCGATCCCGCTTTCCCCTGCTCTGCTGGTCGCGCGCGATCCCAACCGCCGCGCCACGCTGCTGCGGTTCTGGAGCGATGTGTTCCGGGAGACGACCCCGTAACTACCGCCGTCACGAGGCTCAGCGGCGCAGCATCACCAGCGTGGACCACTCGCCCAGATCGTCGCGACGTTCCAGATCGAACCCTGCCGCATCATAGGCCGCGACCACCTCATCCGCCTGCGTCGTCAGCAGGCCCGAAAGGATCGCGCGTCCCTCTGGCGCGACATGGCGGGCCATGTCGGGCGCCAGATCGATCAGCGGCTGTTTCAGGATATTCGCGAAGACCAGACCGAACGGCGCGGCCTCATCCAGCATCGGATGATCGAAACCGACCGCCTGCAGGCACTCGACCCGGCCATCCAGCCCGTTGGCGATGACATTGGCCGCCGCGACATCCACGGCCACCTCGTCAATGTCGGAGGCGAGGATCGTCCCCGGCCAGACCCGTGCCGCCGCCATCGCAAGCACGGCAGTACCGCAGCCGATATCGGCAATGCGCCCCGGCTGCCAGCCGGTCGCGGCCAGCCGGTCGAGCGCTTCCAGACAGCCTTTCGTCGTGCCATGATGGCCGGTCCCGAAAGCCATTGCCGCCTCGATCAGAAGCCCCTCGGCCCCGTCCGGCACCTTGTCGGCATCATGGCCGCCATAGACGAAAAACCGCCCCGCCTCGACCGGGGTCAGCTCGCGGCGGACATGGGCGACCCAATCCACCTCCGGCAATTCGCTGACGGTGAATGGGTTCGCCCCCTGTGCCGCCGCCAGAAGCGCCAGCCCGATCTCGTCAGGGGCTTCGGTGAAATAGACCCCCACTTCCCAGCGGTCGGAACCATCCTCGATCTCAAACACGCCGGTCCCGACCGGCTCCGGTGTCAGATCCCCGCAGAGTTCCGCCAGGTCCTCAGCCGCTTCGCGACCGTCGATATGCGTCAGCGCAGTCCAGGTCGGCATCAGGGCAACTCATGTCCTTCGGGCATCGACGCCTCGACCCCGGTGCCGCGCATATTGCAATAACCGTCCGGCACCTTGTGCAGATATTGCTGATGATTCAGCTCCTGCGCGGGGTAGAATTCGCTGACCGGCAGAATTTCCGTGGTGATCCGGTTTTTGCCCGCGACGGCCAGACGGTTGTCGTAATCGGTCTTCGACGCCTCCGCCAGAGCCCGCTGGGTTTCGTTGTAATACATGATCATGGAACGATACTGATCGCCCACATCGTTGCCCTGCCGGTTGCCCTGTGTCGGGTCGTGGTTTTCCCAGAACAGTTTCAGCAGATGGTCATAGCTGATCCGCGCCGGATCGAAGACCAGATGCACCACTTCCGCATGCCCCGTGCCACCTGCACAGACCTGACGATAGCTCGGGTTCGGAACGCTGCCGCCGGCAAAGCCGACCTGCGTCATCCAGATCCCGTCCTGCTGCCAGAACAGGCGCTCGACGCCCCAATAGCAGCCCATCCCGAAAATCGCCTGCTCAAAGCCTTTCGGCACCGGCGCATCCATCGGGCGGTCGAAAATCGCGTGATTGGCCATCTTGTCACCTCTTGTCCTGTCCGCCTCAACGCAAGGCCCGCCCGGAGGGTTCGGCCTGAATTGGGACCTGCCGCTTCATTTAGGCGAAATTGCGGCGAAGACCAGAGGGGCCGCGCGACGCGCCGCGGAAATGGCAGGGAAAGCCCAAAGAAAAACCCCGGCTGCTTAACGCTGAGCCGGGGTTTTGCCGTAGCGGGCTGTTTCTGCGCCGTTACGCATAGTTTTTGACGACATCATCAATGTCGGCGCGGCACAGACCGATATCGTTCAACTCACGCTCGGACAGACGCTCAAGCTCGGCGCGGGTGTTCATCTGGTCCAGCTTCGCGCGGATAAACGCCGAGAGACGTGCGAGCGGGCCGAAGTTCAGGCTGATCGGGTTATTGGTGCTGACGGAAGCCATATCTACCTCATCTTTCATGCGCCCCGGATGGGCGCGTTTCGTGATGAGGCAAAGATAAACAATGCTGCATCTGCAAGTAGCCCCGAAAGCCGCAAACCCGCCATGCAAAAAGCGAATAAGTCACGGTTTTGAAGTATTTTTAGCCCTGCCCGTGACGAAATCCCTGATAACATTGGAACATGATCGCGCAATTTTGCTGCGGCGCGGCATTACCAGTCGCCAAGATGGGCCTGAAACAGTGTCATTGCGGCAACAGAAGCCGTATCGGCGCGCAAAATCCGTGGCCCGAGGCTGATGGGCTGAATGAACGCAGCGTCACGAAGCCGGGTCCGCTCGGCAGGCGAAAACCCGCCCTCCGGGCCGATCAGCACCGCCCAACTGCCACGTTCCAGCCCGGCCAGCGTCGCTGCAGGCCCGACCAGCGATTCGTCGGCCCAGAGGATGCGCCGGCTGTTATCCCAGCCATCCAGCAGCCGGCCCAGCGGCGCGAGTTCCGCCACCTCCGGCACGAATGTCCCGCCACACTGCTCCGCCGCCTCGACCGCATGGGCCTGAAGCCGGTCCTGCCGGATACGTTCGGAATTGGTGTACTCCGTCTGCACGGGAAGAATGCGCGCCGCGCCGAGTTCCGCCGCTTTTTCCACGATAAAATCGGTCCGCGCCTTCTTGATCGGCGCGAATAGCAGCCAGAGATCGGGCGGATTTCGCTGCGGCGCCACCTGCGCCAGCGGGGAAAGTTCGCCGCCGCGCTTACTGGCCGCGACGATTTCCGCATCCCAAGCGCCATCGCGCCCGTTAAACACCTCGATCACGGTGCGGGGTTTCAGCCGCATGACTCCGGAAAGATAATGCGCCTGATCCGGCGAAAGCGCGACGGGTTGCCCCGATGCAAGCGGGTGATCTATGTACAATCTGACTTTCGACATGAGATGTTCCTATGAAACCCGCCATCCAAATACCAGATGCCGTGCGCGATGCGGTCAATGGAAACTGGGTCGATAACGCCGCCCCGCCCTCATGGCGTCCCTGGCTGAGGCTGAGCCGGATCGACCGGCCGATCGGGACATGGCTGCTTCTGCTGCCCTGTTGGTGGGGCGTCGGGCTGGCCATGATGGCGGACCGGCCGCGCCTGATCGACATCTGGATCGTGATCGCCTGCGCCATCGGCGCGACCGTCATGCGCGGCGCGGGGTGCACATGGAACGACATCACCGACCGCCATATCGACGGCTCGGTCGACCGCACGCGGAAACGCCCGATCCCATCCGGGCAGGTCACGGTCCGCGGGGCCATGATCTGGCTGATCGTTCAGGCGCTGATCGGGCTGGCGGTGCTGCTGACGCTCAACGGTGCCGCGATCTGGCTGGGCCTACTCAGCCTGCTGCCGGTCGCCGTCTATCCCTTCGCAAAGCGCTTCACATGGTGGCCGCAGGTGTTTCTGGGCATCGCCTTCAACTGGGGCGTCATGCTGGCTTATGCCGCGCATCGTGGCGGGCTGGATGCGGCACCGATCATCGCGTGGCTGGCGGGCATCGCCTGGACGGTGTTTTACGATACGATCTATGCCTTGCAGGACAAGGAATATGACGCGCTCATCGGGGTCAAATCGACCGCGCGGCTGTTTGGCGACAACGCCCGCCCCTATCTGATCGGCTTTGCCGTGCTGACCGTCATCCTGCTGGCCTTCGCGATTTCCGCGACCGGGGTCAGCGGCGCGTCATGGCTGATCGCGATGTGCGGGCTGGCCGGTTTCGCGGCGCATCTGATCTGGCAGTTCCGCAGCCTCGATCTGGAGGATGCCGACAACCAACTGATGCTGTTCCGCTCCAACCGGGATGCGGGTCTGATCCTGTCGCTGTTTTTCGCGCTTGCCGGTCTTGTGTAATCGTCAGCGATTTACTTCCACCTCACTCGGAATTAACTCAAGCACATGACGAGTAAACGGAAAAGCGAAGGTCCTGCGCCCCCCCGCAAGAGCGGCAGGATGCTTCTTGGTGCGCTCATGTTCGCCACTGCCGGGGCCGCTGCCTGGATGGCGGCAGAGCAGATCGCCGTAAGGATCGAGACGACGACCGCAGCGCAGGCACGCGCTGCACTGGCGGATTCGGGGCTGGGTTGGGCAAATGTCGCAACCGACGGGCTGGCGCTGCATCTGTCCGGCACGGCACCCGATGAGATCGCCCGGTTCCGCGCACTCAGCGTCGCGGGCGGTCTGGTCGATGAACGCCGGGTCGTGGACGGAATGACCATTGCCCGGTCGGACGCGGCCATTCAGCCCGATTTCAAACTGGAATTGCTGCGGCAAGGTGACGCGGTCTCGCTGATCGGGCTGATCCCGGCAAATTCGGCGGATGACGATCTGGCCGAACGCGTTCCCGGTGAGCGGGAGGTGACCGACCTCACCACCAGCGCCGCCGCGCCTGCGCCGGAGGGCTGGCAGGTCGCCGTCGATTACGCACTCGCCGCCGCGGCCATTTTCGACCGGGGTGCGATTTCCGTTCTTCCCGGATCGGTCAGCATTCAGGCCAATGCGGCAAGCGCCGACGAAAAGACCCGGATCGAGACAGAGCTTGCAACTGCCCGGCCTGCAAATATCGACGCCAGCATTACCGTGACCGCACCCTTGCCGGTGATCTCCCCCTACGGCCTGCGCTTCGTGAAGCTGCCGGACGGCGCGCGGCTGGAGCTTTGCGCCGCTGACAGCACCGTGACCCGCGAACAACTGTTCGAAGCGCTGCGCGCCGCTGGTGCCACCCCCGGCCCGGAGGATTGCGCCATCGGGATCGGCGCACCGACCGGCTGGGCAGATGCGGCGACGGCGGCGATCACGGCGACCTCGGAACTCGACAGCGCGACGCTGGTCATGACCGACCACCAGATCGCGATCACGGGCGGCGCGGAGGTTCCGCAAGACACGCTGGAGCAATCCGTCGCGACGCTGCGCAGCGCGCTGCCGCAGGGCTTCGATCTGAGCTATCAGCGCGCGGAAGTGGCACCTGACGACGGCCCCGCCCGTTTCCACGCTGTGATTGCAGCTGACAAGCCCGCCTCCGTCGATGGTGTGGTGCATGATGCGACCATGCGCGAAACCGTCAGCTCGCTTGCCCGCGCGCAGCTTGGCCCGATAGAGGACGATCTGAGGCTGGATCAGGCGCTGCCGGAAAGCTGGGCCGTGCGGGTTCTGGCAGGGCTGGATGCCGCTGGCGTTCTGGACAGCGGGGAGCTGGACATCGCCGAAGATCAGATCGCACTGACCGGGGTAAGCGGCGATCAGCTTGCACAGGAAAAAGCCGTCGCAGCGCTCGCCGACAGGCTGGGTGCCGGGGCCGCCTACCGGCTGGCCGTCTCCTATGACCGCCGCCTCGATCCGCTGGTCGAATTGCCGGACGCCGCGACCTGCGTCGACCAGATGAACGAGATCATGCTGGAATCCCCCATCGGGTTCGAACCGGGCGGCGCGCGCATCGCCGGTGACATCGCGCCCGTTCTGGATCAGTTGCGCGATGTGTTCGCCTTTTGCGGCGATTATCGCGTCGAGCTGGCCGGGCATACCGATGCGCAAGGCGGCGATGCGTCCAATCTGAAACTGTCCAGGGATCGCGCAGAAGCGGTCTTCGCGGCAATGCGCGATGCCAGTCTGCCGGTCGGGAATGTCACAACCGCCGGTTATGGCGAAACCCGCCCGATTGCCGAGAACGACACCGAGGAAGGGCGTGAGATGAACCGGCGCATCGAATTCACCTCCGTCTCGCCCGAGCCGGTGCCGCTGGACAGCGCGGAGGCCGCCATCGTGACCGGCGTCACGCCATCCGCCGACAAGGCCACCGAAGCGCTGCTGGCGGCAGAGGCGCGGATCGCACAGCCGGAGCCGGTCGAGGAGACCCCGGAAGTGACAATCGAAATCCCCGGCCCCGAAACCGACGATGGCCTGCTGTCCGATCCGGTCGGGCTGGAACCCCCGGCCGAGGTTCTGGAGGCCACGCCGGACACGCCCCGCCCGCCGCATCGTCCCGAAGAACACGAACCCGCCGTGGCGGAGGAGGCCCAATGACCCGCGAAGACCTCATCCTTGCAACCGCACTGACCCTGTTCGCCGCTTTCGCACTCGGCTGGTTCGCCTGCTGGCTGCTGGGCCGCGTCACCCGCCCCGGCAACGCGGAAATCGGCGCGGTCAAGCGCATGGCCGCCGATCTGCACGCGGCGGAGGACCGGCTGAATCAGGCCATTGACGAAGGCAAGAAGCGCGAGGCGGCGCTGCATGAGCGGGTGGCGTTCACCTCTTCGGAACTGTCGTCAGCCCGCGCCGCCCTCTCCGATGCCAGCGAGGAGATCGAAGAGCTTCGGGCCTATATCGAGGAATATGTGCGCAAACGCTGAACAGACTTTTCAGCCGGTGAACTGAAACACGGAACACGAAAAAGGGCGCGCCGCAAAGGACGCGCCCTGTTTCGTTTTGCGGCAAAACCGGCGACGTCAGACGCCCGCCTCGACAATGGCGCGCGCCAGAACCGGGACGCTGTCCTTGTTCAGCCCGGCAATGTTCAGACGCGAGTCGCCGACCATGTAGATCGCGGAATCCTCTTTCATCTTCGCCACCTGCTCCGGCGTCGCGCCGAGGCGGGAGAACATGCCACGGTGATCGGCGATGAAATCGAACTTGTCGCCGCCGGTCAGGCTGCGCAGCTCGTCGGCCAGTTGCTTGCGCAGGCCCAGCATGGTCTGGCGGACCTCCTCAAGCTCAGCCTTCCAGTCCGCCGACAGCTCCGCATCGTCAAGGATCGTGCTGACGATCCGCGCGCCGTGATCGGGCGGGAAGCTGTAGGTCTGGCGGTTGAGGAAGGTCATCGCGCCCTGCGTCATGTCGCGCGCCTCGCCGCCGCTGCCGAGCGCCATCAGGATACCTGTCCGCTCCCGATAGATGCCGAAATTCTTCGAGCATGACGCCGCGATCAGCACCTCCGGCAGGCGCGCCGCCAGCTTGCGGGTCGCCGCCGCATCCGCGTCCAGCCCGTCACCGAAGCCCTGATAGGCAAGGTCGATCATCGGAATCGCGCCGGTTTTCTCCAGCGATTGCGCAATCGCATCCCATTGCTCCGCCGTCGGGTTGGCGCCGGTCGGGTTGTGGCAGCAGCCATGCAGCAGCACCACATCGCCCTGTTTCGCCTTACCGATACCGTCGAGCATCCGGTCAAAGGCCACGCCCCGCGTTTCGCTGTCGAAATACGGGTATTCGACGAAATCCTGCTTCATGAATTTCAGGATCGACAGGTGGTTCGGCCAGGTCGGGTCGGAGACATGGATCACCGCATCGGGGTTCGCCATGCGGATCAGTTCCAGCCCCTGCCGGATCGCGCCGGTGCCGCCCACGGTCGCCGCCGAGGCCAGACGGTCGGCGGGGACATCGCCCAGCACCAGACGCGACATGGCATTGCGGTACTCCTCGGTCCCGGCGAGCCCGGTATAGGCCTTGCTGTCCTGCGTCTCCCAGATCTTCTGCTCAGCCTTCTTGACCGCGCGCATGACCGGGGTGACGCCGTTCGGGTCCTTGTACACCCCGACGCCGAGATCGATCTTGCCCTGCCTTGTATCGGCCTTGTATTCGCCCATCAGGGCAAGGATCTTGTCAGGGGCCTGCGGTTTCAGATTACCCAGCATCATGCTTCTCCGGTTGCGATTTCTACGTCAGGAAGCGCGCCCCATTCGGTCCATGACCCGTCATAAAGCGCGTGGTGTTCATGCCCGATCCGGTCGAGCGCCAGAAACAGCGAGGCGGCGGTTATCCCAGAGCCGCAGCTGGTGATGACCGGGCGGGACAGATCGACCCCGGCAGCCTCGAACTCAGCACGCAGGGCGGCGGCATCCTTCATCGTGCCATCGCCGTTATAGAGCCGCCCGGCGGGGACATTCTTCGCGCCGGGCATATGACCGCTTTTCAGCCCGGCACGCGGCTCCGGCACCTCGCCACGGAAGCGGCCGGGCGGGCGGGCGTCGATGATTTCGTGACTGCCAGAGGCGGAGGCTCGGGCGACCTGCGCCGCATCGCGGACCAGCTCCGGCTGCGGATCGACGGTCAGTTGCCCGGCAGCCTCCGGCACGGCACCCGCCTCCACCGGACGGCCCTCTGCCAGCCACTTTGCCAGCCCGCCATCCAGCACGGCGACATTCCCGATCCCCATCAGGCGGAAATTCCACCACACCCGTGCCGCGCTGCGCGTATCGGCATTGTCATACACCACGATCTGCGAACCATCACCGATACCCAGCTTACCGACGGCAGCGGCAAAAACATCGGCGGGGGCTGCCATATGCGGCAGATCGCTTTCCGCCGCCACGGCATCAATGTCGAAGAACTGCGCACCGGGGATATGCTGCGCCTCGAACTCCGCGCGCGGATCGCGTTCGGTCGCCGGCATGTGCCAGCTTCCGTCGAGGATGCGCAGCCCGGCATCGCCCAGATGCGCCGCCAGCCATTCGGTCGACACCAGCATCCTGTGATCGTCGGTCATGCTCCCCTCCCGCGTCTGCGCCTTGCCGGGCAGATGTAACGCCGCCGCATGGGCGGGGCAACAGTTATGCGTGACCCTGCCGGGAAACCCGCCTTTACTTTGCCCGGTCGCGATCCTATCTCTGCGCGATCATGGCCACGAATACCGACACGAATTATAAAGTCATCGCCGAAAACCGCCGCGCGCGGTTCGATTACGCCATCGAGAGCGATCTTGAGGTGGGCATCGTGCTGACCGGATCGGAAGTGAAATCGCTGCGCACCGGCCAGTCGAATATCGCGGAATCCTATGCCAGTATCGAGAATGGCGAGTTGTGGCTGATCAACGCCCATATCGCCGCCCTGCCCCATGCCGGCGTTTTCGGCCATGAGGAGCGGCGGCACCGGAAGCTGCTGGTTTCAAAGCGCGAACTGTCACGGCTCTGGGCGGCAATCGGGCGTGAGGGGATGACGCTGGTTCCGCTGGTGATGTATTTCAACCATCGCGGGCTGGTGAAGCTGAAAATCGGCGTCGCCAAGGGCAAGAAACTCGCCGACAAGCGCGAAACCTCCGCCAAGCGCGACTGGAACCGCCAGAAACAACGGTTGCTGAAGCAGAATTACTGATAGTCCGGTTTGCCACCGGGCCCGGAACAAGGCGCGCAGCGCCGCCGGGCCAGCGTCCGACCGCCCGTCATGTCGTTGACATGCAAAGCATCATGGGCGGACGCTTCTTCGCCCGTACACGCGAACCGGCCCTTCAGCGGGGCTGAAACATAAAGCCCACTGCGGCAAACTCAGCAGCGTCAGCCCGCGGTCGGACGCTGGCCCTTTGTTGTGCGCAGTTCCTGTGTCGCGCGCAATTAATGCCCGCGCAGCCGCCGCACCCGCACGGTGATCCGCTCCCGCGTCTCGTCCGGCTCCTCGGCCAAAGCCGACATCAGCGCCTGCATCTCGCCGCGCAGCCCGTGCATCTCGTCCAGCACCGACATCACCATATGCAGCGCATCGTCCTGCAACCCGTAATCCTCGGTCAGATTGCACAGAAGCTGCACCCGTGCGCGATCGACCTCGCGATAGGTTTCGCCTGCGTCCGAGATCACCGGCTGAACCATCCGCATCTCGACATAATGGGTCAGGCGCGGCGGAGTCAGTTCCTCGATGGCGGCGATCAGTTCTTCAGCCGTGTAACGGGTCATCTCAGCCTCCCATCCCTTTGCGCGGATCATAGCCGTGGTCCTTGCGCCAGCTTTCCATGAATTCGGCCAGCATGTCGTCAATCGCAGACGGCGCGGCGATGCGCAGCTCGACATATTGATCGCCGCCCTTGATGCCCTTGCCCTTCAGCCGAAGTTTCTGGCCTGTGGTCGCGCCCTTGGGCATGTTCATCGCCACCTTGCCGGTCAGGGTCGGCACCTCGATCCGGCCGCCCAGAACCGCCTCGTCGATCGAGATCGGCAGGCTCAGCGTCACGTCGTTTCCGTCGCGCGTCCAGTCGGGATGCGGGGCCACATGCAGCGTCAGATAGGCGTCGCCGCGACCGCCCTCGCCATAGCCCTCGCCGCCCTTGCCGCGCAGCCGGATCGTCTGGCCGTCCGACGCGCCCTCGGGGATCTTCACCTCAAGCGAATTGCCATCCGGCAGGGTGATCCGGGTGGAACCGCCCTTTGCGGCAGTCATAAAATCCACCTCCAACTCATAACGGACATCCTGCCCGCGCATGTCGAACCCCTGACCGGCGCCGGAGCGGCGATAGCCTGCAAACCCCTCGCCCATCCCGGCCCGGCCCGCGCGCGCGCCGAACAGATCGTCGAACACATCCGAGAAATCGCCATACCCGGCCGAGGAATATTGCCGGTAGGGGTTCTCCCCCCGCTCCGCGAAATCGCGGTAATATTGCTGCTGCGGGCGTTCCTGACCCTGCGCATTGATCTCGCCCGCGTCAAACCGCGCCCGCTTCTCCGGGTCTTTCAGCAGATCATAGGCCGCCGAGGCCGCCTTGAACCGCTCCGCCGCCGCCGGATCGGGGTTCAGATCGGGGTGGTCGGTCTTGGCGATCCTGCGATACGCCTTCTTGATTTCGTCCTGGCTGGCCGTTTTCGTCAGCCCGAGCGCCTCATAGGGGTCGTCCATCACAATGCCTTCGTCATTTACCTGTCAGCACACCCGCCGCCCTCAGGGTTCGTCGCGGAAATAACCTGCCAGCGGTTCCGGCAGGGCGAATTCCTCCAGCGCCTTCGCCCGGGCCTTCGCCGACATCTTCCGGGCCGTCTTGCGGACGATCCGGTCCATTTCCTCATCCGTCTGAGTTTCGGCAAAAGGTGCCATGTAGTGTCGCATAAAGGTAAACACGGCAACATCTTCAAGGGCCTGCACCTCATCATCGCGCTTGATGCCCTGTTTTTGCAGCATCTGCCGGGCGCGCTCGATCTGGTCCGGCGCATACCCGGCATCCTGCATGATTCCGGCGACCCGTTCCGCATGACGCCGCCCCTGCTCCGTCCGCCATGCCAGATAGCCCTTGCGGTCATCGGGAAAATCCTTGCGCGGCAGCAGCCAGCGTTCGATATGCTGCCCCCGGCAGGCGATCTGCAACGGCTGGGACGCATCGGGATATAGCTTGCGCTGCTCCTGCGTCATCCGCTGGCCATAAAGCAGTTCGGCGGGCTGGCCGTTTTCCATATTCGGGTCTTCCGCATTGGCGGCATCGATCCGGGCGAAGGCTTGGTCGAGTCTCTGTGTCATGGCACCATCTTGCCGCGCCGCGCGGCCCGTGTCATGTCTCAATCATGCTGACCAATGCCGATATTTCCGAACTGACCGAACTGCGTCGCGAACTGCATCAAAGGCCCGAATTGTCGGGTCAGGAAACGAAGACCGCCGCGAAAATCGCCGCACTGATGGAAGACCTCGGCGCGGATGAGATCAGGACCGGGATCGGCGGCACCGGCGTCGTCGCGGGGTTTCGCGGCGAAACCTCCGGCCCGTCGGTGATGTTCCGGGCCGAGCTGGACGCGCTGCCGATTCTGGAGGCGGAAGGTCCGGCACATCGCTCCACCTCGGAAGGGGTAGCTCATCTTTGCGGGCATGAGGGGCATATGACCGGGCTGGTCGGTCTGGGCCGGCTGATCGCGCGGCAACGCCCCGCAAGCGGCACAATCTGGCTGCTGTTCCAACCCGCCGAGGAAAACGGCGCAGGTGCCGCCGCGATGCTGGCCGATCCGGCGCTGCCCGGCTTCGATTACGGCTTTGCGATCCATAATTTCCCCGGTCTCGCCCAAGGTCACGCGCTGATTGCGCCCGGTGCGATGAACTGCGCCTCGGTCGGGATGCGGGCGGTCTTGCAGGGTGCGACCTCACATGCCTCGGAACCCGAGAAGGCCCGCACGCCAAGCCCCGCCATCGCCGCCATCCTGCCCGCGCTGATGGCGCTGTCGCAGGGCACGCAGGTGCAGGAGGATTTCCGGCTGGTCACCATCACCCATCTCTCAATGGGCGAACCGGCATTCGGCATCACCCCCGGCAGCGCCGAAATCTGGGTCACGCTGCGCACCCGGACTGACGCAAGCATGGCCGCGCTGCGCGACGCGGCAACCGGCATCGTGACCGGCGCGGCAGAAGCGCATGGGTTGAGCGCCGGTTTCGACTGGCATGACGACTTCGCCGCCTCGATCAACGATCCAGAAGCCGCCGCGATCTTTGCCCGCGCAGCGGAGGCCGAGGGGTTTGCCGTTTCCGATCAAAGCCTGCCAATGCGCGCCTCCGAAGATTTCGGGCGCTTCGGCAGCGTCGCGAAGACCGCCATGATCCTGCTGGGCAGCGGCGAGGATCATCCGCCGCTTCATGCCGAAAATTACGACTACCCCGACGACCTCATCGCGCCCTCGGTGCGTCTTTTGCACCGGGTGGCGCGCGACCTCACCGGCTGAGCGCGTCGCGGAACATCAGATACGAGCCCTTGGGCGTGCGCTTCTGGGTCTCGTAATCCACATGCACGATCCCGAAGCGCGGCCCGTAGCCGAGCGCCCATTCGTAATTGTCCAGCAGCGACCACTGGAAGAAGCCCTTCACATCGACGCCGTCAGCCATCGCCCGCTGCGTGGCGGCAAGGTGATCGCGGATATAGCCCTGCCGCACATCGTCAGCCACGCCGCCATCAACCACCCGGTCATCCCAGGCCATTCCGCTTTCGGTGACATAGAGCTTCATGCCCTTGCCCTTGATCGCCTGCGCGGCGCGCATGATGAATTCGTACAACCCCTCCGCCCGCATCTCCCAGCCGATCTGGGTCTTGGGCAGCGGACCCGGCACCATCTCCGTCTGCGGCCACGCGCCGCCGATATGGCGATAATGGGCGCGTGTGTAATGGTTCACCCCCAACCAGTCGAGCGGCGTGGCGATGATGCCCATATCCTGCTCCCACCCAACGGGCAGATGCGGCGCGAAGCCTTCCAGAGCCTCGGCGGGATAGCCCTGCCCCATAGCCGCCTCAAGGAACCAGCGGTTATAGATCGCATCCTGCGTGGCGGCACCCTTGCGGTCGGCCTCGCTGTCGCTCGCCGGGGCTGCGGTCTCGAAATTCAGTACGAGGCCCAGATTGTCATGACCGTCGGCACGCATCGCCTGAATGGCCGTGCCGTGGGCCAGCAGCACATGATGCATCGCCCGCCCGGTGGCGCGGATGTCGCGCAGCCCCGGTGCATGCGCGCCCATGAAATGCGACAGATAGGCGATGCACCACGGCTCGTTCAGCGTCGCGGTCATCGCCACGCGGTCGCCGATCCGGGCCATCACGGCACGCGCATAATCGCTGAACCACAAGGCAATATCGCGATTGGTCCAGCCGCCTTGCGAGGCCAGCGGCGATGGCAGGTCCCAGTGATGCAGCGTAAGCACCGGCTTCAGGCCGCGTTCGACCATCCCGTCCACCAGCCGGTCATAGAAATCCAGCCCCTCCGGGTTCACCGTCTTGCCGTCCGGCATCACCCGCGACCAGCCGGTCGAAAAGCGATAGGCGTCGAAATTGCCGTCGCGGATCAGGTCCAGATCTTCCTGCCAGCGGTTATAGTGATCGCAGGCGACCGATCCGTCGCTGCCATCGGCGATATTGCCCGGCGTATTGGCAAATGTGTCCCAATGGCTGACGCCTGCGCCGCCGAACCGGCTGCCCTCGATCTGATAGGACGAGGTCGCCACGCCGAAAATGAAATCATCCGGGAAATCGCTTCGCTTAAACATGCTCACCTCCTACAGAATGGTTAACGCTTACGCGGCAGGGCAAAGAACGCAATCCCCGGATTGATCCCGACGCGCGCCCGCGCTAACCCAATGACCGACACGGAGGACGCCCGCATGACCCGCATCGACAAGACATTCGCCGCGCTGAAAGCCGCTGACCGCAAGGCTTTCGTCGCCTATATCATGGCCAGCGACCCGGATCGCGCGACCTCGGCGCAGATCCTCGCCGGTCTGCCGGGGGCGGGTGTGGATATTATCGAGCTTGGCCTGCCCTTCACCGATCCCATGGCCGATGGCCCGACGATCGAGGCGGCGGCACATCGCGCGCTCGATGCCGGGGGCAGCGTCACCGAAACGCTGGATATGGTGCGCGATTTCCGCAAATCCGACGATGAAACCCCGATTGTGCTGATGGGCTACTACAACCCGATCTATGCGCGGCAAGGCGGGGTCGAACAATTCCTGAAAGATGCCACTGACGCCGGCATTGACGGGCTGATCATCGTCGATCTGCCGCCGGAGGAGGATGCGGAGCTGTGCATTCCCGCGCAGAAGGCCGGGCTGAACTTCATCCGGCTGGCGACCCCGACGACGGACGATAAACGCCTGCCCGCCGTGGTCTCCAACACGTCCGGCTTCGTCTATTACGTCGCCGTGACCGGCACCACGGGCGGCGCGGCGGCCAAGGCCGAAGACGTCGCGCCAGAGGTCGCCCGCATCCGCGACGCCGCGGGCCTGCCGGTCGTTGTGGGGTTCGGCATCTCCACCCCCGAAGCGGCGGAGGACATCGCGCGCGTGGCGGACGGTGCCGTTGTGGGGTCCGCCATCGTCAAGAAGATCGGCGCAGGCGAGGCGGTCGCGGATGTGCTGGCCTTCGTCAAAACCCTCGCCGACGGCGCGCATCGGGGCTGAGAGGCAATGGCGGGGCTTGCCTTCGATCATCTCGTCATCGCCACCGAAGACCTCAGCGAGGGCGAGGCATTTCTGTCGGGCGTGCTGAAAACCGCCGCGCAAGGCGGCGGCAAGCATGGGTTCATGGGCACGCATAACCGTCTCTGGCGGCTTGGCGTGGATGAATATATCGAACTGATCGCCATCGATCCGGGGGCAGACGCGCCAGCCTATCCCCGCTGGTTCGGCCTCGACAGCTTCTCCGGCGCGCCCCGGCTGGTGGCGTGGGTTTGCAGCACCGAACGCCTGAATGCGCCGAAGGGCAGCACGATCATGGACGCCGCTAGGGGAGATCTGAGATGGCGGATCACCATCCCGGAGAGCGGCGTGTCAGAACGCGACGGCCTCTCGCCCTTGCTGATCGACTGGCAGGGCGGGCCGCATCCGGCGCGTTCGATGGAGGATCGGGGCGCGCGGCTGCTTGGGCTGGACCTGACCCATCCGCAGCCGCCGAAGCTGAACAACATGAACGATCCGCGCATCAAACTGACCAGGGGCGAGGCGCCCGGGCTGGTCGCCCATATCTCCACCCCGCAGGGCAAGGTCACGCTGTGATCCGCGACGCGCGCCCGGATGATGCCTCCGCCATCGGCGCGATCTGGAATCCGATCATTCGCGAAACGGCTATTTCCTTCTGGCCAACCGAACGCAGCGAGGCGGAGATCCGCAGCTACATCACCTCGCGCATATCTGGCGGTCATGGATGTTTCGTGTGGCAGGACGGCGACGAAATCCGCGCCTTCGCCAGCTACGGGCAGTTCCGGGATGGCGCGGGCTATGCGCATTCGATGGAACACACGATCCACCTCGCCCCTGCCGCCCGGGGCAGCGGCATCGCCGCGCCGCTTCTGCGGCATCTGGAGCAACATGCCAAAGCGCGCGGCGCAAGGCTGATGATCGGCGGCATCACCGGCAGCAATGCCCGCTCCATCGCCTTTCATGCCCGGCACGGCTATGTCGAACAGGGACGCATTCCCGCAGCGGGGTTCAAATTCGGCGCATGGCACGATCTGGTGTTCATGGTGAAGGATTTGCAGGCCGACCGGCCTGACGCCTGACGCCTGACGCCTGACGCCTGACGCCTGACGCCTGACACGGACAGCACTACCCGCCTTCGCGGTCAACCGTCCCTCAATGTCGGAAAATTCTAAGAAGAAACTGGAGCGGGCGATGAGATTCGAACTCACGACCCTAACCTTGGCAAGGTTATGCTCTACCCCTGAGCTACGCCCGCATCCGTTTCTGCCCAGCGGTCCATCGCCGCCGGTGAGGGGTGATTTAGGCGAGCCCGCCGGGTGGTGCAAGCGGAAAATCGGCAGTTCCGGAAAAAATTTCATCCGCGCCGCACCGCCGCCGACCGAACGAGTTTGGCTGGCGGCTGGACGCAGTTGACCGCACAGGCTAAGTCCTGTCACAGCAACACCCGCCAGGCGACAGGAGCCCCGCAAATGGCCAAACGCCCGATCTTTCAGGACGTGACCGAAGACACCACCCGACCCGCGCCCGCGACCGGCGGGATGATCGACGCCGCCCCCAAGGGCGCACGCCGCGCCATCAGGGCATGGCTGATCGTGCTGTTCATCCTCGTCGCCGCCATGATCGCGCTTGGCGGGGCGACGCGGCTGACCGGATCGGGACTGTCGATCACCGAATGGAAGCCGGTCACCGGCGCGCTGCCCCCGATGGATGAGGCCGCGTGGCAATCCGAATTCGACGCCTATCAGCAGATCCCCCAATTCGCCGAGGTGAACCCGGATATGGACCTCGCCGGGTTCAAGCGGATCTATTGGTGGGAATGGTCGCACCGGCAACTGGGCCGGATCATCGGGCTTGTCTGGGCCGTGGGTTTCCTGTGGTTTTTCCTGCGCAAACGCATCCCGACCGGCTGGACGCCGCGCCTGCTGGGCCTTGGTGTTCTGGGCGGTCTGCAAGGGGCAATCGGCTGGTGGATGGTCAATTCCGGCGTCGCCACCACAAGCCTGACCTCCGTCGCGAGCTACCGGCTGGCGATCCATCTTGGCCTCGCCTTCACCATATTGGGGCTGATCGCATGGTACGCCATGCAGCTTTCCCGGTCCGAGGCCGAGCTTCTGCGCGCCCGCCGTGCCGCCGAACCAAGGCTGTTTTCCATCTCCACCGGGCTGATGCATCTCGCCTTCCTGCAAATCCTCATCGGCGCACTCGTGGCCGGGATCGACGCGGGCCGGCAATATACCGGCTGGCCGACAATGGGCGGCGAGTGGATCCCGGCGGCGATCTGGCAGGCGGAGCTCGGCTGGCGGAATTTCTTTGAAAACCCGGCGCTGGTGCAGTTCATCCACCGGATGACCGGCTATCTGCTGGCGATCTTCGCCGTGGTGGTCTGGCGGAAATCGCGCCGCTCGCCGCATCAGGTCACACGCGGGGCCTTCACCGTCATGCTGGTGGCACTCGCCGTCCAGATCGGGCTGGGGATCATGAATGTCATCCATGCCTCGCCCCTGCCGCTGGCACTGGCCCATCAGATCGGGGCTGTCGCGCTGTTTGTGCTGATTATCCGCGCGCGCCACCACGCCCGTTACCCTTACGAAACCTCTCTTCGCGGAGCCCGGAAATGAGCGATTTCGACGCCCTCATGGAATTTCAGCGCACGACGGAGGCACTGTCATCGGTCGCGGAACGCCTCGGCTGGGATCAGGAAACCGTCATGCCGCGCGGCGCGACCGAGCAACGGGCGGAGGAAATCGCGGCGATGGAAGCCGTACTCCACGAACGCCGCACCGATCCGCGCATTGGCGAATGGCTCGACGGCGCGGAATCCGAAATCGAGGATGCCGAGGACGCAAGGATGCTGGAGCTGATCGGACGGGACTACCGCCGCCAGACCCGCATCCCGGCGCGGCTGGCGACGGAGCTGGCCCGGCTGACCTCGCTCTCGCAGGGTATCTGGGCGGAGGCGCGCAGCAGCGATGACGTTGCCAGCTTCCTGCCGACCCTCTCCGACATTCTGATGCTGAAACGGGAGGAGGCGGCGGCGCTGTCCGATGGCGGCAATGCCTATGACGCCCTGCTGGACGATTACGAACCGGGGGCGACGGCGGCCTCCATCTCCGATATCTTCGCGCAGCTTCGCCCGCGTCTGGTGCAGCTTCGTGACGATGTCATGGGGGCGGAAAACCAGCCCGCCCCGCTCGACGGGCAGTTCCCGGCGGAAACCCAGCTTCGCCTCGCCCGGCAATGCGCCACCTCCTTCGGCTATGACTGGTCACGCGGGCGGATGGATCTGGCGGTTCACCCGTTCAGCTCCGGCCGCTGGCAGGACAGCCGGATCACCACGCGGGTGGTTACGGCGGACCCGTTCAATTGCCTCTATTCCACGATCCACGAGGTCGGGCATTCGAATTACGAACTCGGCATCGACAGCGATTATGCCTTTACCGCGCTTGGCGGCGGCGTCTCGCTCGGCGTCCATGAATCGCAGTCGCGGATCGCGGAAAACCAGATCGGCCGCTCCGCCCCGTTCACCGAATGGCTGTTCGAACGGATGAGCGAGGCATTTGGCGGTCTCAACATCACCGACCCCCAAGATTTCTACGCCAGCGTGAACCGGGTGACGCCCGGATATATCCGCACCGAATCCGACGAGGTGCAGTATAACCTGCACATCATGATGCGCTTCGATCTGGAACGTGACCTGATCTCCGGCAAGCTCGACACGGACGATCTGGAAGAGGCGTGGAATGCCCGCTTCCTTAGGGATTTCGGCGTGGCGGTCGACAAACCCTCGAATGGCGTGCTTCAGGACGTGCATTGGGCGGTCGGGCTGTTCGGGTATTTCCCGACCTACGCGCTTGGCAATGTCTATGCGGGCTGCCTCAACAAGGCGATGCGCGCGGCCCTGCCCGATCTGGACGCCTCGCTCATTCAGGGCGACGCCACCCCAGCGGTCGAATGGCTGCGCGAGAACGTGCATCGCCACGGCAGCCTGATCCCGCCGGTGAAACTGATCGAGGAGGCCAGCGGGGCCGAAATCTCAGCCGAGCCGCTGCTGTCCTATCTGGAGGAGAAATTCGGCGCCATCTACGCGCTCTGATCCCCGGCCACCGCAATTACCGCCTGCACGGCGCGCTGCCACGCGGCATAGCGGGTCTGCCGGTCATCCGCGCCCATCTGCGGCTCGAACCGCCGGTCGAGCTTCCATGACGCGGCATATTCCTCCGGCCCCGGACAGATCCCGGCCTTGTAACCCGCCAGCCACGCGGCCCCTTGCGCCGTGGTTTCGGTGTTCTCGGGCCGGTCGACAGGCGCACCCAGAATATCAGCCAGAAACTGCATCGCAGGCTCGGACGCGGTCATGCCGCCATCGACCCGCAGCACCGCATCCCCGGCACCCGGCCAATCGGCCTGCATCGCCTGCCACAGATCGCGGGTCTGAAACCCGACCGACTGCAAGGCAGCGCGGGCGAACTCCGCCGGGCCGGTGTTGCGCGTCAGCCCGAACACCCCGCCGCGCGCCTCCGGGTTCCAATAGGGCGCACCCAGCCCGGTAAAGGCCGGCACCATGATGATGTCCTGCCCATCATCCGCACCCGCCGAAAGCGGCCCGGTCTCGCCCGCATCGCGGATGATCTTCAGCCCGTCCCGCAGCCACTGAACCACGGCCCCGGCAATGAAGATCGAGCCCTCAAGCGCATAGGTCGGCTTCCCCTCCAACTGATAAGCAATGGTGGTCAGCAGCCGGTTCCCCGAGCGCACGGCATCACCGCCGGTGTTCAGCAGCGCGAAACAGCCGGTCCCATAAGTCGACTTCATCATCCCCGGTGCAAAACAGGCCTGCCCGACCGTCGCCGCCTGCTGATCACCCGCAACGCCCAGGATCGGCACCTCGCGCCCGAACAGATCCGCCCGCGTCACGCCGAATTCCGCCGCCGAATCGCGCACCTCCGGCAGCAGCGCCATCGGCACACCGAACAGACGGCACATCTCCGCCGACCATTCCCCCTTGCGAATGTCATAGAGCATGGTCCGCGCCGCATTGGTGGCATCGGTCACATGGCTGCGCCCGCCGGTCAGCTTCCAGATCAGGAACGTGTCCACGGTCCCGAAGGCAAGCTCCCCCTTTTCGGCCCGCGCCCGCGCACCCTCGACCTGATCGAGGATCCAGCCGATCTTGGTCGCGCTGAAATACGGGTCCAGCAGCAGCCCTGTCGCATCGCTGACGGCCTCTTCCTGCCCGTCGGCTTTCATCCTGGCACAAATATCCGCGGTCCGGCGGTCCTGCCAGACAATCGCCCGGTGAATCGGCGTGCCGGTGCCGCGATCCCAGATCAGCGTGGTTTCCCGCTGATTGGTGATCCCGATCGCGTCGATCCGCGGCGCGCCCGCCTTTTCGATCGCACCACGCGCCGTCGCCGCCACGGTCGTCCAGATATCGTCCGGGTCATGCTCCACCCAGCCGGAACGGGGGAAATGCTGGCGGAATTCCTGTTGCGCCGTGGCAAGCGGACGCAGATCGTCCGAGAAAACGATGCCTCGGGACGAGGTGGTCCCCTGATCTATCGCGAGAATTGTCATATCTGGCCTCCCTGCCCCTGTCGTCGCGCGGGCGGGCGGCGCTGTCAATCCACGCGATGCCCGCCCCATTGCCCTTGCGCAAAGACCAGCGGACGGCCCTGCCCGGCCTCCACCCGCAGGACACGGCCCACCACCAGCGTATGATCGCCCGCATCATGCGCCGCCTCGCGCGCGCAGTCGAACCGGGTCAGCACATCGGGAATGGCCGGAACCCCCTCCGGCGTCGGCTGATGGGCGATCCCGGTGAAATCGACCCCGGTGCGGGCGAAATGATCGGCAATCGGCCGTTGCTCCTCACGCAGCACATGCACGCTGAAATGCGCCGCACGGGCAAACAGGTCATGGCGGTTGGAGAATTTTCCCGGCGACCACAGGATCAGCGGCGGCACCAGCGAGACCGAGGTGAAGCTGTTCACCGTCATTCCTGCCGCGCCGTCCGGCCCGGTGATCGTCACAATCGTCACCCCGGTGGCAAAGCTGCCCAGAGCATCCCGAAACGCGCGCGCATGTTCATGGTCGGGCGTGAAGACCGTCATGGAACCTCATGGCCGAGCGCCGCCTCGTAAAGCACGAACCAATCCTCGCGCGAGACATCCACGCGCAGCGCATCCGACAGCGTCGCGATGCGGGAGATCGTGTTCGTGCCCATCACCGGCAATATCCCCGCCGGATGCGCCAGCAGCCAGGCGACGGCAAGTGCTGCGATATCGCAGCCCTTCGCCGCCGCCATATTCCGCAGCGCCTCGATCAGGGCCGGCGAGACACCGGCGAACAACGCCCCGCCCGCCAGCGGCGACCATGCCATCGGCAACATGCCGTGACGCTGGACATAGGCCAGATCGCCATTCGTGAACGGCTGGGTCGCGGCCAGCGAAATCTCGATCTGATTGGTGCAAAGCCGGGTGTTCATGCAGGACTGCAACAGTTCCGCGTCATGCGGGCGGAAATTCGACACGCCGACCGCCCGGACCTTCCCGGCCTCGACCACGCTATCCAGCCCGCGCCCGGTATCGTCGGGGTCCATCATCGGATCGGGCCGGTGAATCAGCAGCAGGTCGATCCGGTCGGTGTTCATGTCGCGCAGGCTGGCATCGACCGCCGCAACGATATGCGCCGAGGAGGTGTCGTAGTGCTTCACCCGCGCACCTGCGTAACGCCCGACCGGCGCGACGATGCCGCATTTCGTCACGATCTCGACCTTGTCGCGCAGATGCGGGGCCTGTGCCAGCGCCGTGCCCAGCAGCGCCTCCGCCGTGTAGCCGCCGTAAATATCCGCCTGATCCAGCGTCGTGATGCCCTGTTCCAGACAGGCTTCGATCTTGGCCTGAATATGGGCCGGGCTGGTGTCGGAATCATCGGCAACGCGCCACATGCCGTAAGCAATGCGGCTGAGCGCCACATCACCTGCGATTTCAATGCGCTCCATCTCCATCGGCAGACCCTTTCGGTGACGTCTCAGCCTTATCATTTTCCTGCACACTCAGCCAACCGCCACGAGACATAATATTTCGTCCGCGGCCCGTTTCGGAGTGCGATATTCCGCCCAATATCAACCACGCAACGCAATGATGATCAACGCCAAACTGCCGGGAAAAACACGCGGTTCATTCCAGATGGTGAGGAAGCCCGTCTGTCCGGGAGTTGTTAAATCGCCATAAATACGGGCAAAATACTTATCGGGCAGCGCATGACCGGGCCGATCAGATCAGCCCGACATGCGCCGCAGATAGGTCCATGTCGGCACGCGGGAATTGCGCGCGACCGACCAGCTTTCGGCATCGCCCAGATAGGCAAAGCCGCAATTGGTCAGCACGCGGGCCGAGCCGGGATTGTCCTGAAACACTTCGGCAAAGATCGTGCGGGCCTCATGCGGGTTTTCCGCCACCAATGCCGAAACCGCCTCGCTCGCGAAGCCGGTGTTCCAGAACCCTGCCCCGACCCAGAACCCCAGCTCGGACTGCTGATCCTCCATCCGGGTCAGCGACACGATGCCCAGAACCTCGCCCAAGCCCCCGGCGGAACCGTCGATGGCCCAGACATCCTCGGTCCGTTCCGGGTCGATGGCGCGCGCGACGAAAGCCTCTGCGGCACCGGGCGGCAGCGGGTGCGGGATCGCGCGGGTTCCTTCCGCGACGCGGCGATCTGCGGTGTAATGGGCGATCAGCCCCGCATCCGAGCGGCGCAGAGGCCGCAGCACCAGACGTTCCGTCGAGATGACGGGCTGGTCCTTCACCATGACCGGAACGGCCTCAGCGAATGCGTTCATGATCTCTCCTCCCTCCGGGCATCTGGAGCGGCCCGAAACAATGCTCGAACAATGCCCCTGAAAAGCTAAGGGGGACCGGCTTCCGCCGATCCCCCTGATATGTTTGCCGGGTTGGTTCGGCTTATTCAGCGGCCTCGGCGTTGGCGGGCATTACCGAAATATATGTGCGACCCTTGAGGCCCTTTTTAAAGGTCACCTCACCCTCGGTCAGGGCAAAGATCGTGTGATCGCGGCCCATGCCGACATTGTCGCCCGGCCACCATTTGGTGCCGCGCTGGCGCACGATGATGTTGCCTGCGATGGCGGTCTGGCCGCCGTAAAGCTTCACGCCAAGGCGGCGACCGGCTGAGTCGCGACCGTTCCGGGACGAACCGCCTGCTTTTTTATGTGCCATGGTTTCAGTCCTTCTTGCCTGCGGCCAGTTCCTTGGCCTGCTTGATCCAGTCGTCGCGTTCGATGCGACCGTGGAACGACAACTGGTCGTCCATATATTCGATCTCTGCCTTCTTCCACTCCGCGATCTGATCGAAGTGGAAAACGCCGTTCTGGTGCAGCAGTTCTTCCAGTTTCGGACCGACGCCGGAGATCTTCTTCAGATCGTCCGGACCGCCTTCGCGGGCCTCGGTCAAAAGGTTCGCGGGGCGGGTGCCGACGGCTTTCGGCGCATCATCCGCCTTGGCCGCATCGCCAGCTTTTGCTGCCGCTTTCTTGGCTGCGGGCTTGGTCGCTTTCTTCGCCGGCTTGGCTTCCGCGACATAGGACGCACCGGCGGTACGGGCACCGATGGCTTCCTTGACGCCGGACTTGTCGCCGCCGTTTTCCAGCACCTCGGTCACGCGCAGCAGGGTCAGTTGCTGACGGTGGCCACGGGTCCGCTGCGAGCTGTGCTTGCGGCGGCGCTTGACATAGGTGATGACCTTGTCAGCCTTGATCTGGTCGATGACTTCGGCCTGAACGGCGGCGCCTTCGACGAGCGGCGAGCCGATGGTCGAGCCGACCATGAGAATTTCGTTGAACTGGACTTTTTCGCCGGCATCGGCAGCCAGTTTTTCCACGCGCAGCACATCGCCCGTCTGGACGCGGTACTGTTTGCCGCCCGTTTTGAGAACTGCGAACATCGCTTCGTCTTCCTTCGTATCCCGCATCCTGTGGCCCCAGCATTTGCTGGCGTTGCGAGGGCTTTGCCCTGCCTTCAGACAGCGCACCCGCGTATCGGGTGTTGGTTGAAAATATAAACGCCGGCAACGGGCGCGTGCCCGGCCGGTGTAGGGGATATGAAGGATTCGCGCTTCAAAGTCAAGCTGCATCGCCCGACGAACCCCGCGACGCGGCAAGGGGGTCCGGCGCGCCGGGATTACCCGAACCGGCCCCTGCACACCCCGTACACCGGGCGTACACAGGCTGTACACAGCCTGTACACCGAAAACCGCCCGGAACGGTGCGCCTGACAAATCGGCCCTTTCTGCCCGATGGTCTTTGCAAACGCATTTCGGAAGAATTTCTGATAACGCTAACCGTTCCCGGGCGCCTATGTCTTGAAACCATAGCGGCACCTGCTATCAGGGGTTCCAGATCGCATCAGAGGATGAATGTCATGGACCTGGAAGCCCGCCGCAATGCCGACCCGCAGCACTGGAACCTCGCCACCTCGATCCGGGTGCTGGCGATGGATGCCGTGCAGGCCGCCAATTCGGGCCACCCCGGCATGCCGATGGGCATGGCCGATGTCGCCACGGTGCTGTTCCGCAATCACCTGAAATTCGACGCCGCCGCCCCGAACTGGTTCGACCGCGACCGGTTCATCCTGTCGGCGGGTCACGGCTCGATGCTGATCTATGCGCTGCTCTATCTGACCGGCTACGAGGAAATGACGCTGGAGCAGATCAAGAATTTCCGCCAATGGGGCGCAATCACGGCAGGCCACCCGGAATATGGTCACGCGGAAGGGATCGAGACGACGACCGGCCCGTTGGGTCAGGGCATCGCCACCTCGGTCGGGTTCGCCATCGCCGAAGAGGCCATGCGGGCGGAGTTCGGTCAGGAGCTTTGCGATCACCGGACCTGGGTCATCGCGGGCGATGGCTGCCTGATGGAGGGCATCAGCCAGGAGGCGATCGGGCTGGCCGGCATGCAGCAGCTCGGCAAGCTGATCGTGCTGTGGGACAATAACGACATCACCATCGACGGCGCGGTCTCGCTGTCCGACAAGACCGATCAGCGCAAGCGGTTCGAGGCGTCGGGCTGGCGTGTCCTGTCCTGTAACGGCCATGACGCCGCCGATATCGACCGCGCGCTGACCGAGGCGAAGAACAGCGACGGGCGTCCGACGCTGGTCGATTGCAAGACCGTGATCGGCTTCGGCTCCGACAAGAAACAAGGCACGTCGGGCGTGCACGGCTCGCCGCTGGGTGACGAGGAAATCGCCGCGACCCGCCGCAATTACGGCTGGGATCATGCCGAGTTCATCATCCCTGACGAGATCCTGACCGAATGGCGCGACATCGGCGCACGCGGCAAGGCCGACCGCGAGGCATGGGCCGGTCGCGTCGACGCCCTGCCCGCTGATCAGCGTGACGAATTTGCCCGCCGCATCTCTGGCGAGGGCAATGGCAAGCTGGGTCCGGCGATTACCGCGCTGAAACAGCAGGCGCTTGAGGGCCAGCACAAGGTCGCCACCCGCAAAGCCTCGGAAATGGTGCTGGAAGTCATCAACCCGCATCTGCCGGAAATGTTCGGCGGCTCTGCCGACCTGACCGGATCGAACAACACCAAAACCCCGGATCTGGGGGTGTTCAACGTCCAGAACCGCGCCGGTCGCTATCTGCATTACGGCATTCGCGAACATGGCATGGCCGCGGCGATGAACGGCATGGTCCTGCATGGCGGCTTCCGCCCCTATGGCGGCACCTTCATGACCTTCACCGATTACGCCCGTGGCGCGATGCGGCTGTCGGCGCTGATGGGGGTCGGTACGATCTATGTCATGACCCATGATTCCATCGGTCTGGGCGAGGATGGCCCGACGCACCAGCCCGTCGAGCATCTGGCGATGTGCCGCGCGACGCCCAACACGCTGATGCTGCGGCCCTGTGACCTGATCGAGACCGCCGAGGCGTGGGAGATCGCCATTGACAGCGACGACGCACCGTCAGTCATGGCGCTGTCGCGTCAGGGCCTGCCGCTGCTGCGTCAGGATGCGGGCGAGAACCTGTCGGCCAAGGGCGCTTATGTGCTGCGCGAGGCGTCGGCTGCCCCGAAGGTGATCCTGATGGCCTCCGGCTCCGAAGTTGAAATCGCGGTCAAGGCGCAGGAGAAGCTGGAGGCGGACGGCACCCCGACCCGCGTCGTGTCCGTCCCCTGCATGGAGCTGTTCCGCGAACAGGATGCGGATTACCGCGCTTCTGTCCTGCCGGGTGACACGGTGCGCGTCGCCGTCGAAGCTGGCGTGCGTCAGGGCTGGGACTGGCTGCTGATGGGCGAGCGTGGCAGCGATGAGCGCGCGGCGTTTGTGGGTATGGAGGGCTTTGGCGCCTCCGCCCCGGCACCGAAGCTTTATGAGGAGTTCGGCATCACGGCGGAGAATGTCGTCGCGAAGGCCAAGGCTCTGTTGTAAGTGCGGGCCGGGTCAGGAAACCACTTCAATATTAGGTCACAGCGAATTGATTTCGCTGTGATTTTCTGATGTCGCTCCACCCGCTTCCGCGCGCATTCGCGCTGTTCGGGCGGGAGCGCGACGGCAAGCGCGTGGTGCGCGAAAGCGATCATACGCAGGGCATTCTGCTGCTTCTCGCTGCGGTCTTTGTGTTCACGCTCATGGATGTGACGGCCAAATATCTTGGCCAGTTCTACGCGCCCGCACAGGTGGTCTGGGCGCGGTTCATGGGCAATCTGGCGGTGCTGGTGCTGGTCTATCGCGGACGGTTCCTGCCCAGCCTGCGGTCCCGCCATCCGAAGCTGCAATTCTGGCGGGCGATGACGCAGCTTGCCTCGGTCTCGCTGTTCTTCACCTCGCTGCAATATATCGGCATCGCGGAGGCGACGGCGATCATGGACCTGAACCCGGTGCTGATCACGCTGGGGGGCGCGCTGTTTCTGGGTGAGAAGATCGGCTGGCGGCGGATCGCGGGGATTGTCGCGGCGATGATCGGGGCGATGATCATTATCCGGCCCGGGCTGGGGGTGTTCCACCCCGCAGCGCTGTTGCCGATGATCGGGGCGTTCACCTATGCCGCCGGGGCGCTGCTGACCCGGATGGTGCGGGGGGATTCGCTGGGCACATCGCTGATCTGGTCGGTCGTGATCGGTGCGATCATCAGCACGCTGGCGGTGCCGTTTTTCTGGCAGCCGATACAGGCGGCGCATCTTTGGGCGTTCCTGCTGATCGGCTGTTTCGGCGCGGCTTCGCAGGCGCTGCTGATCAGGGCGTTTTCGGTCGCGGAGGCCGGGGCGATTGCGCCGTTCGGTTATACCGGCGTGATCTGGGCCGGGATCTGGGGCTGGCTGTTCTGGGGCGTGCTGCCGGATCTGTGGACGGTGGTCGGGGCGGCGATCATTGTCAGCGCCGGCATCTATATCTGGTCGCGCGAGAAGAAGCTGGCGGAAGATGGCTGAGGCGCGGGAGGAACAGGTGAGCTGGCTCGACTGGTTCGCCAATGGCGCTTTCCTGGCCGTGATGGGGCTGGCACGGCTGCTGCCCTATCGGCGGCGGGTTCCTGTTGTGGGCTGGGTGTTTTCGCGGCTGCTTGGCCCGGTGGCGGGCTGGGCACGGCGGGCGCGGGAAAATCTTGAACTGGCGATGCCGGAGTTGTCGGCGGAGGCGCGGCGGCAGATCGCGTGCGATGTGCTGGACAATGCCGGGCGCTCGATGGCGGAGATCTATTCGGGGGCGCAGTTTACCGCGCGCGTCACCGCATCCGATCCGCTGACCGGGCCGGGGCTGGCGGCGCTGCGCGAGGCCGCTGAGGCGGAACGTCCGGTGATCCTCGCCTGTGCGCATTTCGGCAATTACGACGCGATGCGGGCGGCGCTGGCGGCACAGGGCTGGCCGGTCGGGGCGCTGTACCGGCCAATGAACAACGCGGCGTTCAATGCGCATTATATCCCCGCGATCCGGGCGATTGCGGAGCCGTTATTTCCGCGCGGGCGCTCTGGCTTCGCGGCGATGCTGAAATTTCTGCGCGGCGGCGGGATGCTGGCGCTTGGCTTCGATCAGTTCGTCCATGACGGGACGGAGTTGCAGTTCTTTGGCCTGCCGTCCCGCACCGTGCTGACCCCGGCGGAGCTGGCGTTGCGTTATGATGCGCTGCTGATCCCGATTGCGGGGGTTCGCCAGCCGGACGGGCTGAGCTTCGCGGTCGAGGTGGGCGCGCCGGTCGCGCACAGCGATGCGGCCACGATGATGCAGGCGCTCAATGACGATCTGGAGCGGCAGATCCGCACCAATCCGGGGCAATGGTTCTGGGTGCATCGCCGCTGGAAGAAGCGCGGCGGCTGAGGCCGGTCAGCGGATCAGTTCCATATCCTCCGGCCAGTTCAGTTCGGTCTGAAG
Organism: Paracoccus sp. SCSIO 75233; assembly: GCF_027912675.1. Taxonomy (NCBI): domain Bacteria; kingdom Pseudomonadati; phylum Pseudomonadota; class Alphaproteobacteria; order Rhodobacterales; family Paracoccaceae; genus Paracoccus; species Paracoccus sp. SCSIO 75233. The sequence continues at coordinate 1,571,816 of NZ_CP115757.1, forward strand.
CGTGATCTCCTGCCGGTCACCGGCGGCCAGCGGCAACTCCCACACCAGCACCCCGCGTTTGCCATCGGGATCGGTTTCGGTCGGCGGGACGGAGGCGGTCCAGTCAACGCGCAGATCCTCCTGCTCCGAGACCGGGATGCGGTCGATCATGCGCAGCGTGTAGTCGCGCCCGGTCAGGTTCTCCGCCGAGAGGATCGCGGTTTCGTTCAGCTCCGTCGAGCGGCGGATCAGCCCGCGATCGCCGGTTGCGCGGTCCGGCAGGCGGCGTTCCAGCACGATGCCGTCGATTGCGCCGAAGCCCAGCGTCATCTCGTCCCCGGCGGCAGTCAGATCGAGTTGCCTTTGCCCGATCATCGCGCCATCGGCATAAAGAACCGCCTCGCCCGGCAGGATAACTTCATCCAGCGTGTTCTGGCTTTCGACGACCAGATAGGCGGTGCTGTCATAAAGCGGCACGGCCTCGGCCACCATTGTCGACACCGGCAGGTCACGGCTGTCAAGCGACAGGCGCAGCGCATCCACCCCGTTGCGCAGATCGACCGGCGAGCCGTAGCGGTAAACCGCCGTGGCGCCCATGAAATCAACCTTGGCCATGGGTTCCACCACCACCGGGGCGGCTTCGAGCATCACGTCGGATTCGGCCATCGGCATGGCGGCGTCGGCGGCGAACTGTCCGCGCAGGCGGCGCTGCTGCGGATCGAGGGCGCGGATGATTTCGGAATGGACCTCGGACGGGACGGAACGCTGCGAGGGGCGCGCGGTCGACAGCGTCAGGGACACATCCGACCAATCCTCCCCGGTTGACTGGCTGACAAGAAGCCCGCGTTCCAGCGTCAGCGTCTCCGCCTCCTGATCCAGCCGCAGGTCATAGACCGGACGCCAGCTTGCGGCGTCGGCGTTGGACCGGATACGGATTTCCGCCGCGCCGCCCTGCCCTTCGACGGCAATCACCAGCGCCGCTTCGTCGCGCTGGCTTGGCTGTTGGAGTGCCGCCAGTTGGGCGCGGGCGTTGTCGAGACGGCGGACATCGTCTTCCCGCCCCTGTTCGGCTTCGAGCGCGCGGGTTTCGGCCTCGATCCCGGCCCGGCGGGCGGCGAGGATGCGGGTGCCGACGGTATCGGCCAGCTCCGCGACATTGCCCGACGCGGCACCCTCCGACCCGGCGAGATCGCGCAGGAATGCCACGAGGTCCTCGGACGCTGCCACCTCCGCCCGGATCGAGGCGATCCCCGCATCGCGGTCGCGCAAGACCCGTTCCAGCCGCTGCACCTCCTCCCGCGCGGCTTGTACCGCCGCCGGATCGGGCTGGCTGCTGGGTAGCGCGCGCCCGGTCTGAAGGCTGACCGCGCCGATCACCGCGCCCTCTGCCGCGATGCGCAGGCTGTCGGGGCTGGTATCGCGCGGCAGGCCGGTGATGACGATTTCATGCGAACCGACCGGCAATTCGGCCTTCACGATGCGGATGAGGCTGGCCCCTTGCGGGTAGAGCGTGACTTCGCGGACCGGGGCCTGCATTTCGAAAACCTCGGCAGAGGCCGGGGCGGCGGTCAGCAGGGCGACGGTGATGAGCAGATGGCGCATGAAAACACTCCGTTTTGTGGCAGAGTGGCCCGGACGCCACCCGGCGGCAAGCGGCGTGATATCACAGCCCGTCAACTCACCGTGTTCGGCGGCTGTCCCGCACCGCTATTCCGGCTTGTCCTTAGCGGGCGCATCTGCGGCATCGCCGCCGTCGGGCTGGCCGGAGCCGCCGTAATAGGCGCCTTTCGCATCCTTGTCGGGCTGTTTCGGGCCATCCTCGGCGTCGGCCTGTTCCGGCGCGTCGCTGGCATCCTTCGCCGCCACCTCGTCATCCGGCCTGTCCGCCGGGTCGCGGGTTTCGCCGCCGTTGCGCGAGCCGTTGCCCGCACCTTCACGCACCGCCTTCGCCTCCTCCCGCGCGAGTTCGCGTTCTTTCGCCACCTCTTCGGATTCGCGGCGGATTTGCTCGGCGATTTCAGGCGGGATCAGCGAGATGATGCGCATGCCCGGCCGTCCGGTCAGTTTTTCGTCGCGGCCAACGAAGCGGACCTCGTTTTCCTCCACAATCGCCAGCGGGATCGCGCCTTCGCGGGCGGCCTGCCAGTCCTCAAGCGTATATTCCTCGGTCAGGCGGGTGGTGCGGAAGATCCAGCCATCGGCCAGCAGTTCCAGATATTGCGCCAGCGTGCGTCCGCCATTGATCGCCTTGCCGCCCAACTGGCTGGGCAGGGAATGGCGCGCCCGGTCCTCCTTCGCGCGCGAGACCTGCCAGATCGCGTCGCGGCCGAATTCCGGCGCAAGGTCGGTGGCGACGAGGGTGTTATAGGCGTCGTTGTCGGAGGCGGCGAGAATGGTGGAATAGGTGATGAATTCGACCCCGTGTTCCGCCGCTTCCGACAGGATGTCGCCATAATAGGTCGGCACCTCCGCCTGCCGGGCGGAACGCAGCATGCCCCGGTTCGGATCGGTGACCAGCACGTTGACATCGGCCTTGATGAGCGCCGTTGCCAGCCCGGTCGAGAAGGCAGAGCCGCCGACGATGATGAGGCCCGGCGTTTCGCCCGAACTCAGCCCCAGCTTTTGCGCCAGCGGTTTCAGCCCGAAGCCGTGCAGGATCACCGTGGTCAGCACCAGCGCAAAGGCCAGCGGTTGCAGCACCGCGCCATCCGCCACGCCCTCGGCCACCAGCCGTTCGCCGAACAGCCCGGAAATGGCCAGCAGCACCACCCCGCGTGGCCCGGTAAAGGCCACCAGCAGGCGTTCTTTCCACGGGATCGGCGTGCCGGCGAGCGAGATCAGCACCGTTGCCGGACGGACCAGCAGAATGACCGAGAGGATGAACAGCACGGAGCGCCAGTTCAGCATCTCCAGCATCTCCAGATTGACCCCGGCGGCCAGCAGGATGAAGACGCCGGAGAGCAGCAGCGTGGTCGCCTGCTCCTTGAAGCGGTAGATTTCCGTGTAAGACGGCAGGTTTGCGTTGGCGATGATCAGCCCCATGACCGTCACCGCAAGCAGCCCGGATTCGTGCAGCCGCGCGTCCGACAGCGCGAACACCGCGATGACCACCACAAACAGCAGCGGCACCTTCATGTATTCCGGCACCAGCGAGCGGCGAAAGGCGCGCACGATACCAAGCGCCGCGCCAAATCCGACCAGCGCGGCAAAGGCAATGCCGGAGCCGAAGATCCAGATCGCCTCCCCTGCGCGCAGTTCCTGCTGACGGACCAGCACCACCTCGACCGCCAGAACCGCGACAAGTGCACCGACGGCGTCGTTGACGATCCCCTCCCACTGCAAAAGCTGGGCCGGGCGGTTGAAGAGTTTCGCGGTCCTGAGCAGCGGCGCGATCACGGTCGGGCCGGTGACGATCATGACGCCGCCGAAGACGATGGCCGCCTGCCAGCTCAGCCCGGCGATATAGGCGAGCGCGAGGGATGACAGGAACCAGCCAACCGGCGCGCCGATCACCACCAGCCGCCGCACGCCGGGGGCGGCATCGGCCAGTTGCTTGAAATTCAGCGTCAGCCCGCCCTCGAACAGGATCACCGCAACGGCGAGCGAGATCATCGGACCCACCAGATCCCCGATATCGCGCGACGGGATGAAAATCCCCGTCACCGGCCCGAGGATCAGCCCCGCTGCCAGCATCACCACGATGCCGGGCAGTCTGAACCGCCATGCGAGCCATTGCGCGCCCACGCCGACGACCCCGACCAGAGCGAATGCCTCGACCGGGTTCAACCCGCCAGCGCTTTCCGTTGCCATTATCTATCCCCCGAAGCGTTTGGTCAGAAACAGCCGGTGTGGCGATTCTGTTCCCCCATTGTCGCAAAACCGGGCGGGAATTGCGCTAATATTGACGAGTTGCCCGCATTGGTTTAGGGCAAACCCGTTCGCATACGGCGAACAGACGAGGGGCGTAGGACAGCGTCCCATTTTTTCATCTGTGCCACCGGCGCAGCAAATGGACGCATATGACCAAGTTTTCCGATCTCAAGCTCGATCCGAAAGTCCTCAAGGCAATTGCCGAGGCAGGCTACGAAACCCCCACGCCGATTCAGGAGGGCGCGATTCCGCCCGCGCTTGAAGGCCGCGACGTACTGGGCATCGCCCAGACCGGCACCGGCAAGACCGCCAGCTTCACGCTGCCAATGATCACCCGCCTGTCACGGGGCCGGGCACGGGCGCGGATGCCACGCTCGCTGGTGCTGTGCCCGACGCGGGAACTGGCCGCGCAGGTGGCGGAGAATTTCGACATCTATGCCAAACACACCCGTCTGACCAAGGCGCTGCTTATCGGCGGTGTCAGCTTTGTCGAACAGGACAAGCTGATCGACCGCGGCGTCGATGTGCTAATCGCGACGCCGGGCCGGCTCCTGGATCATTTCGAACGCGGCAAGCTGCTGCTGACCGGGGTCGAGGTGATGGTCGTGGACGAGGCCGACCGGATGCTGGATATGGGCTTCATCCCGGATATCGAGCGGATTTTCCAGCTTACCCCCTTCACCCGCCAGACGCTGTTCTTCAGCGCGACGATGGCCCCGGAGATCGAGCGGATCACGAATACCTTCCTGCACACGCCGGAACGGATCGAGGTCGCGCGTCAGGCCACCACCTCGGAAACCATCACCCAGAAGCTGGTGGAGATCACGCCCACGCGGAAGGACCAGACCGCCAAGCAGAAGCGCGAATTGCTGCGCGCCCTGATCGAGGCCGAGGGCGAAAAGCTGAAAAACGCCATCATCTTCTGCAACCGCAAGACCGAGGTCGATATTGTCGCCAAGTCGCTGAAGAAACACGGCTATGACGCGGCGCCGATCCACGGCGATCTGGATCAGTCGCAGCGGATGCGGACGCTGGACGGGTTCCGCGACGGCTCGCTGCGTTTCCTGATCGCGTCTGACGTAGCAGCGCGCGGGCTGGATATTCCCGATGTCAGCCATGTGTTCAACTTCGACCTGCCCTCTCATGCCGAGGATTACGTTCACCGCATCGGCCGCACCGGCCGCGCCGGGCGTCAGGGTACGGCCTATTCGATTGCGACCCCGGCGGATGAGAAATATCTCTCCGGGATCGAAAACCTCGTCAAACAGGCGCTGCCGCGCGCCGAGACGCCGGAAGGCTTCTCGCTGAGCGAAGCCGCGAAATCGTCCCCCCGTGAGGGCCGGGAGTCGCGAAATGGCTCGCGTTCGCGGTCCCGTTCCCGCCGGGATGACCGGGGCGAGGATCAGCGCCGCAGCAATGGTGCCGATGCCGCTCAGGACCGGGCGCAGGACGACCGGCAACGGGACGACTCGCGTCAGGACCGTCAGGAGCGTCAGGATGACCGCCGCGACCGCAACCGCGATGACCGGCGCGAGGATCGCCGGGGCGGACGCCGCGACGACCGTCGGCGCGGCGATCACGGCCCGTCGGTTGTCGGCATGGGCGATCATGTGCCGGAATTCCTGAAGCACAGCTTCGCTGACGCGCTCGCCGCGACCGAAGCCGCTGCGGAAGCGGCCTCTGACGCCGATACGCCTGCCCCCGAGACGCAGGAAGAGCAACCCAAGCCGAAGCGCAAACGGCGCAGCAGCAAGGCAAAGGACGCGGTCGCGGAGCAGGCACCCGATCAGGCCGCCGAAACACCCGCTGCCGCCCCCGAGGCTGCGCCGGAGACCCCGACAGAGCCTGCAACGGCTGAGGCGGATGCGGCGGAGGAAAAACCGAAACCCAAACGCCGCACCTCGACCCGCAGCCGCAAGAAGGCGGAGCCGGTGGCCGAGGACGCAGCACCGGACGCGGCGGACGTTCAGGCAGAGGAGCCGGCACCGGCCAAGCCGAAGCGCACACGCCGCACGACCAAGGCCAAGAAAGACGCCGAGGACGGGGCCAAACCGGCGGAGGCGACGCCGGACGATGCCGCCCCGGCGGAACCGTCCCCGACCGACGCCGCCAGCGAAGAAAAGCCGAAGCCCAAACGCCGCGCCTCGACCCGCAGCCGGAAGAAGCCGGTGACGGAAGATGCGGCGGAAGCTTCGCAGGCGGCTGATCCGGAAAGCAAGGAAGGCTGAGCAGGCGGCGATGAGCATCGCCAACGACACGCCGCGAACAGCAGGGCTGAGCCGCCGCATCGCCGGTTACCTGCCCGATCTCGCCCTTGGTGCCGCCGCCGCACTCGGTCAGGCACCCTGGGGCATCTGGCCGCTGACGGTAATCGCGCTTGGCCTCGTCATCTGGCGGTTTTCCCGTTTGCAGACTGCCGGTCGGATGTTCTGGTGCGCCTTCCTCGCCGGGACCGGATATTTCGCCGTGGCACTGAGCTGGATCGTGGAGCCGTTCCTTGTCCAGCCGGAGATTTACGGCTGGATGGCCCCTTTCGCATTGCTGCTGATGGCGCTTGGTGGCGGTTTGTTCTGGGGTCTGCCGGGCTGGTTCGTGGCCCGGATCAGCGGTGACAAATGGGGTCGCGCGGCGGGGCTCGCAGCTGCATTGGCCATGTCGGACTGGCTGCGCGGCTGGATCTTCACCGGGTTTCCCTGGACCGTTCTGGGCCATATCTGGATCGGCACGCCAGTGGCACAGGCGGCGAGCCTGATCGGCGCGGTCGGGCTGTCGGCGCTGACCGCGACACTGGCCGCCCTGCCCGTGCTGTTCTGGCGCGACGCCGAGCCGCCGATCCGCGCTGCGGCACCGGGGGTGATCCTGTCGCTGCTGCTGATCGCGGTGTTCTGGGCGGGCGGGCTGAAACGGCTCGACACGCCGATCAGCGATACCGGGCTGACACTGCGGCTGGTTCAGCCGAACGCGGAACAAGCGTTGAAATGGGATCCTGAATGGGCGCAGATTTTCTGGCAGCGCCTGCTCAACGAAAGCGCCGCGCCGCCCGACGGGCCTGCGCCCGATGCCGTGATCTGGCCGGAAACCGCTGTCAGCTTTCTGCTCAACTACGCCGGGGAGGCGCTTCCGGTGATCGCCAATGCCGCGGGCACGCCGGTTCTGATGGGCATCCAGCGGGCGGAGGAGCCGCGCTATTATAACTCGCTCATCGAACTCTCGCCGGAAGGTGAGGTCCGGCAGGTCTATGACAAGTACCACCTCGTCCCGTTCGGGGAATATATCCCCTGGGGCAACGCCCTGTCCCGGATCGGCATCAGCGCCTTCGCCGCGCAGCAGGGCTACGGCTACACGCCGGGGGACGGCCCCGCCGTTCTGGCGCCCGAGACGCTGCCGCCCTTCCAGCCCCTGATCTGCTACGAGGCGATCTTTCCCCAGCAGCTTCGCGCGACGGAGGGCGCAGAGTGGCTGTTGCAGATCACCAATGACGCGTGGTTCGGCACCGTCTCCGGCCCGTATCAGCATCTGGCGCAGGCGCGGCTGCGGGCCATCGAATCGGGCCTGCCGCTGATGCGGGCGGCCAATACCGGGATTACCGCCGCCATCGACCCGCTGGGCCGGGTGACCGCCAGCATTCCGCTGGGCGGAGAGGGTCATATCGACGCCGCCCTCCCCGCACCGCTGCCCCGTACCTTCTGGACGCGGACCGGGCCGTGGCCGGTACTGCTGGCGGCTGTCCTCGTTCTGTTCTGCGCGGCACTGCGCCGGACGCGTGCCTTGCCACGGTAAGATGCCTCCGGCGGGGATATTTCCGCCAGGCTGAAACTCACCCTGGTTCAAATATCCATAGGACAGCACAGGCTGCGGGACGTGCGGGCATGAAAAAACCGCGCCGGAGCGCGGTTCTGTCAAAGCGTCGGTGAAAGGCGATCTTACTTGATCTTGCCTTCCTTGTATTCGACATGCTTGCGAACAACCGGGTCGTATTTGTTGACCGTCATTTTTTCGGTCATCGTGCGGGCGTTTTTCTTGGTGACATAGAAATGCCCGGTCCCGGCCGTCGAGTTCAGACGGATCTTGATCGTCGTCGGCTTCGCCATTGTTGCTTCTCCTGCTGCGGCGGCGCCGGACGGCCACCGTGGAAATTCGTGAAGCCCGCTATTTAGCGCCCACAGCCGCCATGTCAACAGGAAAACACCGTGTTTCGGCGGTTCAGATTGAAAACACGCGGATGGCCTGTAAGCCGGATTCTGTCCGGGGTTGCCCCCTGGATGACCATTCCTCTGCGCGCCGCATCGCTGCGGGCGTCAAGCTGCCAACCCGGATCTTCTGGCGCAAGGCGGCGCTGCCGTTGCCGGCGCGAGATCCCTATTCGGCATTGCTCCCGGTGGGGCTTGCCATGCGGGGTCTGTTGCCAGCCCCCCGGTGAGCTCTTACCTCACCGTTTCACCCTTGCCTGTCCGCAGACCGGCGGTCTGTTCTCTGTGGCGCTTTCCCTGGGGTTGCCCCCGCCGGGCGTTACCCGGCACCGTTGCCTCATGGAGTCCGGACTTTCCTCGGAGGCGCGCCCCCGCGGTCATCCGGCCATCCGCGTGGAGGGGGATATGAGGGGTTTTGTGGGGTGGGTCAAGGTGGGTGGTGCGGTTGGAGGGGTGCGCTGAAGCGCACCCTACGGGGGGCAGCCTACGGGTTTTTGGGGCGTCGGTTCAGGATCAGGCCGAGCGTGATGCCGGTGCCGATGGCGATGGTCAGGTCGGCCACGACGGTCACCACCAGTGTCAGCAACAGCAGGGCCCTGTCCGTCAGCGGCGCACGGCGATAGGTCGGCCAATGCGACGGTTCGCTCATATTCCACGCAGTCAGCAGGAGCAGACCCGCAAGGGCGGGCATGGCCAGATAGCCTGCCAGCGGGGCGGCGATCAGCATCACGATCAGAATGGTCAGCGCGTGAATGATCCCCGCGACCGGGGTCTTGCCGCCTGCCCGGACATTCGTCGCGGTACGGGCAATCGCACCGGTTGCAGGCAGCCCGCCGAACAGGGCCGAGCCGAGATTGGCGGCACCTTGCGCGATCAGTTCGGCATTTGAGCGGTGACGGCTGGCGATCATCCGGTCCGCCACCATCGCTGAAAGCAGCGACTCGATCCCTGCAAGGAAGGCGATAATCACGGCGGAAGGGAGCAGGCTCAGCAGCCTGTCTGCCTCCAGCGAGGGCATGGCAGGCAGCGGAAGCCCGCGCGGCAAGGCACCGAAGCGCGAGCCTATGGTCTCGACCGGCAGCCCCGCAAAGGCAACGATGGCGGAGGTGATGGCGACGGCGACGATCAACCCCGGCAGATTTGGCGCGGCGCGGCGGAAGGTCACGATCAGCAGCATCGTCCCCAGGCCGATCAGCAGCGACCACGGGTTGAAACTGCCGCGCGCGTCCCAGATCGCGTCAAGTTTGGCGAAGAACGCCGCAGGCGCATCCTGCAAGGTCAGCCCCAGCAGATCGGCGAGCTGGCTGGTGGCGATGATGACCGCAATCCCGATGGTGAAACCGTTCACGACCGGCTCTGGCACATGGCGGATCAGCCGACCGGCACGCAGGATTCCCGCGATCAGCAGGATAATCCCGGCCATGAATGTGGCGATCACCAGCCCGTCGAAGCCGTGTTCGTCGATCACCCCGTAAACCACGACGATAAACGCCCCGGTCGGCCCGCCGATCTGGACCCGGCTGCCGCCAAGCACGGAGATCAGGAAACCCGCGACAATCGCCGTGACCAGCCCTGTCGCAGGGTCCGCGCCGGAGGCGATGGCGATGGCGAGGCTCAGCGGGATGGCGACCATCGCGACCGTGATCCCGGCAAAAAGATCGGCCAAGAAAAGCTGGCGCGAATAGCTTTGCTGCGTGGTCAGGATCTTCGGTTTCATCGCCCGCAGGGTAATGCGCCGGACATTATCAATCCAGCCGGAATTCCGTTCATAACGTCCTATTTTCAGTCAGTTACGAGACATTCACGAAAAGGGACAAACCATCACAGCTCGTCCCGCCAGCGATTGACCAGCGGATAGCGGCGGTCGAGCCAGAAGGCCTTGGTCGAAATCCGCGGCCCCGGTGCGGCCTGATAGCGTTTCCATTCGCTCATATAAAGCAGCCGCTCGACCTTCTTCACGGTTTCCGCATCGAAACCGCGCGCGACGAGTTCCTTCAGCGACAGATCCTCCTCGACCAGACCGAACAGGATTTCGTCCAGCACGTCATAGGGCGGCAGCGAGTCGCTGTCTTTCTGATCGGGACGCAGTTCCGCGCTTGGCGGCTTGGTGATGATCTGCGGCGGAACAACCTCGCCCTTCTGGCCCATCATCCAGCCACGGTGGTTTGCATTGCGCCAGCGGCAGGTCTCGAACACGCGGGTTTTGTAGAGATCCTTGATCGGGTTATAGCCGCCCGCCATGTCGCCGTAGATGGTGGCATAGCCCACGGCGACCTCGGATTTATTGCCTGTGGTCAGCAGCATCTCGCCGAACTTGTTGGAGATCGCCATCAGCATGACGCCGCGCAGGCGGGACTGGATGTTTTCCTCGGTCACGTCGGGCTTCGTGCCCTCCATCAGATGCGCCAGAGCGCCCGAGACCGCATCGCGCGCGCCGTCGATCTTTACCGTATCCAGCCGGACGCCAAGCCGGGTCGCGCAGTCGGCGGCGTCGTCGAGGCTGGCTTGCGAGGTGTATTCGGACGGCAGCATCACGCAGCGGACATTGTCAGGCCCGACCGCGTCTGCCGCAATCGTCGCGACAAGCGCCGAATCGATGCCGCCCGACATGCCCAGCAGCACCTTGCGGAAGCCGTTCTTGCGGACATAGTCGCGCAGGCCGGTCAGCATGGCGCGATAATCCTGCTCCCACTCATCGGGCTGGTCGTCCATCCGCCCCGACTTGCAGCGCCAGCCCTGATCGGTGCGGGTGAAGTCGATATGCTCGATCACCTCGTCGAAAGGCGGAAATTGCACCACCTTCTCCGCCCCGCCATCCGGGCCGGGGTTCAGCACGAAACTGGCCCCGTCATAGATCTGGTCATCCTGCCCGCCGACCGAGTTCAGATAGACCAGAGGCAGCCGGTTTTCGACCACGCGGGCGACCATATGCCCCATGCGCAGGTCCAGCTTGTTGCGGTGATAGGGGGAGCCGTTCGGGACGACGAGGATCTCCGCCCCCGATTCTTCCAGCGTCTCGGCCACTTCCGGCCACCAGCTATCCTCGCAGATGGGCGAGCCGAAGCGGACGCCGCCGACAACATAAGGACCGGAAACCGGGCCGGAATCGAACAGGCGCATTTCGTCGAAAAGCTGCTTATGCGGCAGGTCATGTTTCAGGATACGGGCGACGATCTTGCCACCCTCGCAGATGAAATAGGCGTTGTAGAGCTTGCCGTCGGAGCGCCACGGCGTCCCGATGCCAAGGGCGGGTCCGTCGGCGCATTCCCGCGCCAGTGCCTCCACCTGCTGAACGGCGTGATCGGTGAACCCCGCTTTCAGCACCAGATCCTGCGTCTGATAGCCGGTGATAAACATCTCCGGCAGATAGACGATGGCGGCGCCGGCATCGCGCCCCTTTTCCCAGGCGGAGCGGGCTTTCGCGGCGTTGCCCTCCAGATCGCCGAGCGTCGGGTTGAGCTGGGCGAGCGTGATGCGGATGCTGTCGGTCATGGTCGGTCCCTCGATGTCCTTGCGCCAGCCATAGCGCAGGCGGCGGCGAAGGTGAACGGCAGGCTTTGCGCTGCGCTGCGCCATAGGCTAAACGGGAGCCAAAGAACGGAGACGGGCATGAAGGCAGCTCTCGCGGCAGCAATCCTGACACTCGCGGCACCGGCGGCGGCGTTGGCGCAGCAGAATATCGTGACCAAGCAATATGACGATGGCGGCGTCTATGAAGGCACGTTTCGCGGCGGGCTTCAGCACGGGCGCGGCAGCTACACCCTGCCCTCCGGCTATCAGTATGAGGGCGACTGGGTCGAGGGCGAGATCCTCGGTCAGGGGCGGGCGCGGTTCCCCAATGGTTCGGTCTATGAGGGCAGCTTCGTCGCCGGAAAACCGCATGGCACCGGCAAGATCACCTATGCCGATGGCGGCACCTATGAGGGGGACTGGCAGGACGGCCAGATCACCGGCGAAGGCGTGGCCGAATATGCCAATGGCGCGCGTTACGAGGGCGGGTTCCTCAATGCCATGCATAACGGCAAGGGGGTGCTGACCCAGCCCAACGGTTACCGCTATGACGGCGACTGGGTCGAAGGCGTGAAGGAAGGCATGGGCAGGATCACCTATCCCGATGGTGCCGTCTATGAAGGCCAGATGCTCGCCGGGCAGCGCGCCGGGCGGGGACGGCTGACGATGCCGGACGGGCTGGTCTATGACGGCGTGTGGGAGGCAGGTCAGATGTCCGGGCGCGGCCAGCTGGTTCAGCAATCCGGCGACCGCTACGAGGGCGAGATGAGCGGCGGCAAGCGCGAAGGTCAGGGCATTGCCACCTACGCGAACGGCGATGTCTATGACGGCCAGTTCCGCGACGACAAGCGCGACGGCGTCGGGACATTCACGGGTACGGATGGATATGTCTATACCGGCCAGTGGACGGACGGGCAGATGCAGGGTGAGGGAAAGATCACCTATCCCGACGGCTCCGTCTATCAGGGGCAGATGGCGGCGGATCAGCCCAATGGGCGCGGCCGGATCACCTATCCCGACGGCGCGACCTATGAGGGCGATTGGGTGAATGGCGTGATCGAGGGTCAGGGCCGCGCCGAATACGCCAATGGCATGATCTACGAGGGCAGTTTCCGCGGCGCGAAGATCGAGGGTCAGGGGCGGATGACCTATCCCGACGGCTATGTCTATAACGGCGAGTGGAAAGCCGGTCAGCGCGACGGTCGCGGTCAGGCCACCTATCCCGACGGCACCGTCTATACCGGCGAATTCGCGGGCGGTCTGCGGCAGGGTCAGGGCAAGCTGACGACGCCGGACGGGTTCATCTACGAAGGCGGCTGGCAGAATGGCGAGATCCACGGCGAAGGCGTCGCGACCTATGCCACCGGCGACAGCTATGTCGGGCAATTCGCGGAAGGCAAGCGGCAGGGTGAGGGCGTGATGCGCTATGCGACCGGCCAGATCGCCTCGGGCGAGTGGGACCAGAACCGGCTGAGCGCCGCGCGTCCGGTCGCCACCGAAGGCCCTGCCCCGCCTGCGCAACCCGGCGAGCGTCAGGATGATGCGGGCGCGCCTGCGTCCGACGGCGCGGCAGAGGACGCCGCAGCTGCACCTGACGCGCCGGTGAACGAGAACGCAACCCCGTCGCTTCCCGGCGACACTGATGCGCCAGAGCCAGCGCAGGCACCGGCGCAGGACGTTTCAGCGCAAGACGATGACGCCTCGAACCCGTCGGGCGGCGTCGCGACCTCTGTCCCGGAACTTCCGTCCGGCCTCGGTGAAGGAGAAGAAGAATGATCGTGATCGTCTGCGCCGCAATCGGTTTCTGGCTTGGCTGGACGCGGGCGGGCCGTGCCGGGGGGAACCGCAAGGATCGCTGGCAATGGGCCTTCGCGCATCTGATGATCCTGACCCTGGTCGGGCTGTTCGCCACGATCTTCATCGACCGCATGATCTGATGTTCCGCCCCTTCCTCGACAGCCTGCGCCGTCATGGCGTACCGGTCAGCCTGCGGGAATATCTCGATCTGCTGGGCGGGCTGTCGGCAGGGGTGACGGGTGCCAGCCCGGATGAGTTCTATCATTTCGCGCGGCTCTGTCTGGTCAAGGACGAACGCCATATCGACCGTTTCGACCGCGCTTTCGCCGAAAGCTTCGCGGGCGTCGAACAGATCCCGGTCGAAGCACTGGTCGAGACCGCCGAACTGCCGCGCGAATGGCTGGAGAAAATGGCCGAAAAACTGCTGACGGAGGCCGAGAAGTCCGAGGTTGAGGCATCGGGCAGTTTCGAAAAGCTGATGGAAAAGCTGCGCGAGCGGCTGGCGGAGCAGCAGGGGCGGCATCAGGGCGGCAATAAATGGATCGGCACGGCGGGCACCTCGCCTTTCGGGGCATACGGCTACAACCCGGAGGGCGTGCGGATCGGCCAGCATGAAAGCCGCCATCGCCGCGCCGTGAAGGTCTGGGACAAGCGCGAGTTTCGGGATTTCGACGACAGCGTCGAACTCGGCACCCGCAATATCAAGGTGGCGCTGAAGCGGCTGCGGCAATGGGCGCGACACGGCGCGGCGGAGGAGCTGGACCTGCCCGCCACGATCCGCGCCACGGCGGATCACGGCTATATCGACGTGCAGACGAGGCCCGAACGCCGCAATGCGGTCAAGGTGTTGCTGTTTCTGGATGTCGGCGGCTCGATGGACGATCATATCCGGGTGGTGGACGAGCTGTTCTCGGCCGCGCGGGCCGAGTTCAAGCATATGGAGCATTTCTTCTTCCATAACTGCCTTTATGAGGCGGTCTGGAAGGATTCGCGCCGCCGCTGGACGGAAACCACACCGACTTGGGACATCCTGCATCGCTACGGGCGCGACTATAAATGCATCTTCGTCGGGGATGCCTCTATGTCGCCCTATGAGATCGCCGTGGCGGGCGGCGCCAATGAGCACTGGAACCCGGAGCCGGGCGAGTTGTGGTTGCGCCGCGCGGCGGAGACATGGCCGGATCACGTCTGGCTGAACCCGGTGCCCGAGAAGCACTGGCGCTACACGCAGTCGATCCGCATGATCGGCGATATTTTCGAGAACCGGATGATGCCGCTGACGCTGGACGGGCTGACGCAGGCCATGCGGGTTCTGGGGTAAACAAGGGAAACGCCGATGTTCGGTCCGACGGCAAATCTGATCTTCGCCGTTCTGCTGACCGCTGTGACCGGGCTGTGGCTGTCGCGGCGGCTCAGCAAACGTGACTGGCCGCTCGGCGCGGCGTTTCTGCTGGCCGTGGCGCTGTCGGGGTTTTTCGGCTTCCGGCTGGTCGACCGGGCGCTTTACTGGGCCGATCCTGACCATCTGCATCAGGAGCCTGCCCCGTGGATGACGGTCGGCTATCTGGCGCGGTCGTGGAAAATGCCCCCGCAAGAGCTTGGCCGCACGCTTGACCTCGAACCCGAGGATATTCGCGGCAACCGGCTGTCAGATATTGCCGAGGAGACCGGCATTCCGGTGGCGGAGCTGATTGACAGGCTGAACCAGCGGCTCGCGCAGGAGACGCTGCGTGACGGGCGCGACAGGGGAGCGACCGGCCAGCAATGACCGACACGATCCTCGCCCTTCTGCCAGATTGGGGCCCGTGGCTTATCGCGCTGACCACGCTTGCGGCCTGCCTGCTGCTGCCCGCCCCGGCCTCGCTGCTGCTGATCGCTGCGGGGGCGTTTGTCGCCTCGGGCGATCTCGGGCTTACACCGGTCGCAGTCGCAGCATTCGGCGGGTTCTTCATCGGCGATCAGATCGCCTTCTTCGCCGGTCGCGGGGCTGAGGGCTGGCTCGCGCGCAGGCAGGGGCGCAGCGCGAGGCTGGTGGACCGCTCAAGGCGGTTTCTGCACCAGCGCGGCAGCCTTGCCGTGTTCCTGTCACGCTGGCTGTTCTCCCCCTTGGGCCCGTGGGTCACGGTGGCGGCAGGCGCTGCCGGGTATTCGCATCTGGCGTTTACGCTGGCCAGTTCGACGGGTGCCGTCATCTGGATTTGCATTTACCTGGGACTGGGGGTGGCGTTTGGCAGCAATATCTCGGCCGCGACGGATCTGGCCGGGTCGGCGCTTGGACTGATCGCGGCGCTTGTCGTGGCGTTGCTGCTCGGCGCGGCGCTGTTCCGGCGGCTGCGTGAGCGGCGCGAGGGACGCGACCGGGTGACGCAAAAAGCCCCGCAGGACTGAGCGCTTGACCGCAACCCCGGCAGAACCCACATCTGAACCATGCTGAAATTCCTGCCACTCCTGCTGATCGTCGCCTATACCGCCTCGCTGTGGTTCTTCTCCGCATGGCGGCTGAAACGGGAGTTGAACGAGCGTTCGACGCCGCTAAGCCATTCGCAACTGAACCCGCTACTCGACCGGCTGGGCGCGGCGATGGATCTGCCGCGGATCAGGGCGCAGATCTATGAAATCCCGACCATCAACGGGCTTGCCGCACCGGATGGGCGGGTCTTCGTCACGCGCGGCTTCATCGACAAGATGGAGTTGGGAGAGGTGACGCCCGAAGAAATCTCCTCCGTCGTGGCGCATGAGCTGGGCCATGTCGCGCATGGCCACGCCCGCCGCCGGATGATCGATTTCGCCGGTCAGAACGTGTTGCGCACGGTGCTGATCGGCGTGGTCGGGCGGTTCGTTCCGTTTATCGGGCCGTGGCTGGTCAATCTCGCCAGCATGGCGATTGCGGCGCGGCTGTCGCAGAAGGACGAATATGAGGCCGACCGCTTCGCTACAGCACTGCTGGTGAAAGCCGGTATCGGCGCGGCACCCCAGATCAGCCTGTTCCGCAAGCTGGAGAGATTCAGCGGCCCGCGTGGCGGCACGCCTGCATGGCTGATGTCGCACCCGCATCCCGACCGCCGGATTGCCGCGATCGAGGAAAACCGCCGGAAATGGGAAAAGCTTGCTGATTAAGCCCTAGCTGACCATGACCCCGTCGGCATCGTCACCGCTTTCGTCGACGAGCGCCTGATAATCGGGCAGGATCACGCCCCGCTTGCCCTCAAGCTCGATAAGACCGTCACGCTTTAGCGCCGACATCTGCCGGCTGACGGTTTCCAGCGTCAGGCCCAGATAGTCGGCCATCGCCTCCCGCGTCAGCGGCAGCACCATGCGGCGGGTTCCGGTCGGACGCTCGCGCACCAACGCCGCCTCGCGCCGCGCGATGACGGCAAGGAAGGATGCGATCTTTTCGCGGGCCGATTTCCGGCCCAGCAGCAGAAGCCATTCGCGGGCAGCGTCAAGCTCGTCCAGCGTCATCTCCAGCAGCCGCGCCGGGATGCGGGGGTTGGCGGACATCATCGCCTCGAACGGTTTGCGGCGGAAACAGCACAGCTTCACATCGCTGACCGCCGTGACGGTATAAAGCGCATTCTCCCGCCCCGGCCGCCCCAGAAAATCGCTGGGCAGCAGCAGCCCGACCATCTGCGTCCGGCCATCTTCCATCGTCTGGGTCAGGCTGGCGACGCCGCTGATCATGGAGGCCACGAAATCCATACGGTCTCCGGCCCAGACAATCACCTGACCGGCGCTGTAGGTGCTGTAATATTTCGTTTCCTCAAGACGTGCGAGATCGTCCGCTTCGCATTGCGCACAAACGGCGCGATAGCGGATCGGGCATTCCTCACATCTCTGTGTACCGTGCTGGGCCTGAGGCAGGTCAGGCTTGGCCTTGATTTGCATCAATGAAGTTTCCTGTTCGCCGCCTAAAACTACCTTTATGACGCAGGACTCACAACTCTCGCGCCTGGGACTGTTTGACGCACGTGTCCCGCGCTATACCTCTTACCCGCCCGCGACGCAGTTCCGGGGCGGGGTTGGACCGCTGGACGTGGAAGAATGGCAGGCGACAATTCCGGCAAATGCCCGGATTTCCCTGTATATGCACGTTCCTTTCTGCCGCCGGCTGTGCTGGTTCTGCGCCTGCAGAACGCAGGGCACGCAGACGGACGCCCCAGTCAGAGCTTATGCAGAAATCCTGCTGGCAGAGCTGGAGATGCTAAAATCGCGTCTCGCCCCCGGCGTGATGTTGTCAAGATTGCATTGGGGCGGCGGCACGCCCACGCTTATGCCACCGGACATGATTCGCCGAATCGCGAGTGCCGTACTCGACGGGTTTCCGCTGGCAGAAGGCGCGGAATTCTCGGTCGAGATCGACCCGAACGAAATCGACGATGCACGAATGGATGCACTGGCCGAGGCCGGGCTGACGCGCGCCAGCATCGGCGTGCAGGATTTCGACCCGCAGATCCAGAAAACCATCGGGCGCGAACAAAGCTACGAGATGACCGCCAGAACGGTTCAGATGATCCGCGATCGCGGCATCGAAAGCGTGAATGCCGATATCCTCTATGGCCTGCCCTATCAGGACAGCATCCGCATGGCGGAATCGGTGCAGAAACTGCTGTCGCTGTCGCCCGACCGGGTGGCGCTTTATGGCTATGCCCATGTGCCGTGGATGGCAAAGCGTCAGGTGATGATCCCGGAGGAGGCCCTGCCCCGACCGGAGGCGCGGCTGGCGCTGTTCAACACGGCCCGCGAATTATTCGTCGCAGATGGCTATGCCGAAATCGGAATCGACCATTTCGCCCGCCCCGATGACGGGCTGGCCACGGCACAGCGAACGGGCCGGTTGCGGCGCAATTTTCAGGGCTACACCGACGATCAGGCGGATATCCTGATCGGGCTCGGCGCGTCCTCGATCTCGCGCTATCCGCAGGGTTTCGCGCAGAACGCCCCCGCAACCGGCGCGCATAGCAAGGCGATCCGCGAGGGTCGGTTGTCGATCACCCGGGGACATCGGTTCAGCGACGAAGATATCTGGCGGTCCCGGATGATCGAGGCGCTGATGTGCGATTTCCGCATCGACGCCCGGGAAATGCAGCAGCGTTTCCGGTTCACATCGGCGGAATTGTCGGCACTTTTCGCGCCGATCCAGTCGCATTTCGGGCAAATGGTCGAGATTGAGGAGGATGGCAGCCTTTCCATCCCGCTCGTCGCCCGCCCGCTGACCCGGATGATCGCCCGTATGCTGGACGCCTACGAGATGGCATCGACGGGACATTCCTCCGCCATCTGAAACAAGAAAGCCGCGACCGGATCAAACGGTGGCGGCTCATGATTTCAGCTTATGGGCAGACCGGCTTGTCAGCGCGGCGTCATTCCTGCACGGAAACCGGCTGACCTTCCGCAGCGCTGCCCGGTATCAGCGACGGATCGGCAGAGGCGACGGCGATCAGGTTACGCAGATCCTCGTCCTGCGACAGATCGGCGAAGGCATAACGCGCGGTCAGATTGGCGGGCGAAAGCTCCAGATTGCTGACCACCTGCGCGCCCGGGGCGGACGGCCCGTAAGTGCGCCCGTTGACGGAGAAGTAAACCGCGCCGGAATTGCCCGCACGCAGCACCGGCGGCGATTCCAGCTTGGGCAGGGCGAAGCGTTCCCCCGCATCCATCGTCTTTTCCAGAAGCACCGTTCCGTCGGCAGAGGTCACACGAACCCATGCCGGGCGCACGGCCAGAATTTCAAGCTCCGGCGCATCGGGTGCGACGGTACGGACCGCTGCTTCCTCCGGCGGCAATTGCGGGCCGTAATCGGTGGCGGCCGCAACCCGGCGCGGCTCCGCACCCGAAGCGGCAGGCTCGGCCGGCCCGGCATTCGCGGCTTCGACCTGACGGGCCACCTCTTCCAGCGAGGGCAATTCGGGGTCGATGGAGGCAATCGGCCCGTCGCGCGAGGCGAGCACCGGCACTTCCAGAACCTGCGGACGATACAGCCGGTCGATCCCGTCCGGCTGCGGCAGGTTGACGGTCAGATCGCCCATATCCTCAACCACGGGCTGCGTCGCCGCCTCCGCCGGGTCCAGGGTCGCTGTCACACCGGGCGGCTCATCGCCGGGGGTCAGACTGACCTTCTGCAACTCCTGCAGCACAGACCAGCCACCATAACCAAGCCCGCCGACAAGCGCGACCAGCACCAGAACAGAACCGATGGCGCGCGGTTCGACCGACGACCAGAAGGGTTCGGGCTGCGGAATGAACAGGGCACGCGGATTGGCCAGCGCCTCCACCGGATCGCCGGGGCGTCGCTGCGGCTTCCGGCCCGATGCCGCTGGTGCCATGCCGTGGGTGGGCTGGAAACCGGATTCGGCGCAGAACCGTTCGAACACCCATTCGGGGTCCATTTTCAGGTAACGCGCGTAAGACCTGACATAGCCGGAAATAAAGCTCTGCGCATCGAAGGCGGAAACGTCGCAATTTTCGATCGCGGCGACATAGCTTGCCCGGATCCGCAATTCCCGCTGCACGTCCAGAAGGGATTTCCCCAGCGTCGCACGTTCGCCGCGCATAACATCGCCAAGCTTGGTGTCGGGTTCGATGTTATGGCCCTGTTCTGATACACCAATTTCGTGCTCTGGCTTGTCCTGCACCGGCAGCCCTATCATCACGCCTGTCCTATACAAACTGCTCATGACGTGCCGCGCGAATCGCGGCTTCGCCCTACTTTGTTAAGATAACCGTATCACAGTGGCGAGAGGCGATCACCCCAATGGCGGATTTATGCCACCGCAGATGACCGATTCAGTTCACATTGTGACCAAAGTGCGTCCATTCCCCGGACAACTGAGTCAATTTGGTCGGGTGAATGGACCGGCGACGGCGTGAAACGCAGCCTTTCCGTACCGCGTGGCACGGTCGGGAAATTGATCGGCTGTACATAAACCCCGAAATCTCTCAACAGCATATCCGAGATCGACTTGCAGTGGACCGGATGGCCGACATGCACCGGCACGATATGGCTGCCGTGGTCGATGATCGGCATTCCAAGGCCCTTGAGGCGCATTTTCAGCATCTTCGCGTGAAGCTGCTGCTTGTCGCGCAGTTCCTGCCCCTCGGCGGTCTTCAGAAACGCAATCGAGGCCGCAGCACCCGCCGCAACAGCCGGCGGCAGCGAGGTGGTGAAGATAAAGCCCGGCGCGTAGGAGCGGATGGCGTCGACCATCTTTGCCGTCGCCGCGATATAGCCGCCCGCGACACCAAAGGCCTTGCCCAGCGTGCCGTTGAAGATGTCGATACGGTCGGTCAGCCCGTCCCGCTCGGCCACGCCGCCGCCACGGGGGCCGTACATGCCGACCGCGTGCACCTCGTCGAGATAGGTCAGCGCGCCGAATTCGTCGGCAACATCGCAGATTGCTTCAATCGGGCCGAAATCACCGTCCATCGAGTAGATCGATTCGAAGGCGATCAGCTTCGGCGCGGCAGAATCGTCCGCCTCGATCAGCTCCCGCAGATGGGCCACGTCATTATGCCGGAAGATGCGCTTGGCACCGCCATTGCGCTTGATCCCCTCGATCATCGAGGCGTGGTTGAGTTCGTCCGAATAGATGATCAGCCCGGGAAACAGCTTCGGCAGCGTCGACAGCGTCGCATCGTTGGCAATGTAGGCGGAGGTGAAGACAAGTGCCGCTTCCTTGCCATGCAGATCGGCAAGTTCGGCCTCCAGCCGTTTGTGATAAACCGTTGTGCCGGAGATATTGCGCGTCCCGCCAGAGCCAGCACCCGCAGCCTCAAGCGCCTCATGCATGGCGCTCAGCACAACCGGGTGCTGGCCCATGCCCAGATAGTCGTTGCCACACCAGACAGTTATATTCTGCTGGGTGCCATCGGGCCGGGTCCAGACCGCATTCGGAAAATCGCCCTTGCGACGTTCAATATCAATGAACGTGCGGTAACGGCCTTCGTCATGCAGCTTGCTGATGGCCTGGTCGAGAGCGGCTTCATAATCCATCGCGGGGTCCCTTGCCTTGCTTGCTGGGGGCGATCATGTCAAATCCCTAGAACGCCACATTGATAAGGGTCAAACCGCGAGATTGACAGGGCATTTTTACAGAATTTTCCTGACAAATCTTCGCCTTAAACCCTATAAAAACAGTCAGGATCACCATGACCACAACGAAGCTAGACGAAGTTCTCGATTATCTCGACGGCGGCCTTCCCGAAGCATTGTCGCGGTTGAAGGGCTTTCTGACCATCCCGTCAATCTCGACCGATCCGGCCCATAACGGCGATGTCCGCGCCGCCGCCGTCTGGCTGCGTGATGAGCTTTCGGGGCTGGGTTTCGAAACCGAAATCCGCGAAACCTCGGGGCATCCGATGGTGGTCGCAAAGACCCCGGAAAGCCCTGACAGATCACTGCTTTTCTATGGTCACTACGATGTCCAGCCGGCCGACCCACTGGAGCTGTGGACCACCCCGCCATTCGAGCCGGTCATCGAGGACACGCCGGAAGGTCAGGTGATCCGCGCGCGGGGCTCATCCGACGACAAGGGGCAGTTGATGACCTTCGTGGAAGCCTGCCGTGCGTGGAAGGCGGTTTACGGTCAACTCCCCCCCGGCCTGACGCTTCTGTTCGAGGGCGAGGAAGAGTCCGGCTCCCCCTCTCTGGTCCCGTTTCTGGAGGCGAACCGCGACGAGTTGTCGCAATCGCTGGCCCTGATCTGCGACACCGGGCTGTCATCCGACGGACGCCCCGCCATCGCAACCCAGCTTCGCGGGCTGGTTGGCGAGGAAGTCATCATTCGCGGCGCGGATCGCGACCTACATTCCGGCATGTTCGGCGGGCTGGCCGCGAACCCGATCCAGATCCTGTGCAACGCGCTCACAGCACTCAAGGATGAGAACGGACGGGTCACCCTGCCCGGCTTCTATGACGGGGTCGAAGAACTGTCGGACGATCTGCGCCGGGACTGGCAGGCGCTGAACTTCGATGCCGAGGAATTCCTGTCCCGCGTCGGCCTGAAACATCCGATAGGCGAGAAAGGCCGGATGCCGCTGGAAATGGTCTGGAACCAGCCCACGGCTGAAATCAACGGGATCACCGGCGGCTATACCGGCGACGGCTTCAAGACCGTCCTGCCAGCCGAGGCGCGGGCAAAGGTCAGCTTCCGGCTGAGTGGCAACCAGAACCCGGCCAAGATCCGCGCCGCATTCCGCGCACATATCCGCGCCCATCTGCCTGCGGATTGCACGGTGGAGTTTCATGAACACGGCGAAAGTCCCGCCTCGGTCATGGACACCTCCGACCCGGCATTCGAAACCGCGAAACAGGCACTCAGCGAGGAATGGGGGCGGGATGCCGTCTTTATCGGCATGGGCGGCTCGATCCCGATTGCGGGGGACTTCAAGCGCATTCTCGGCATGGACGCGATGCTGATCGGCTTTGGCCGTGACGACGACCGCATTCATTCCCCGAACGAGAAATACAATGTCGAAAGCTTCGCCAAGGGCGCGCGAAGCTGGGCGCGGATTCTGCACCGGCTGCGCTGAGCGCGGTCCCGGACGACGACAATCCGGCCCATAATCGCGCATATCTCCGCCGCACGGGCTGCGGCGGGGACTTGCCCATAAACCGCACCCGGCATAGAAACCGGGGCGCGATCAGACAGGATAGAGACATGCTCGACCACCTCGAATTTACCGCCCCCGACCCCAAGCGCATCGCCGGGGCCACCTCGGACTGGGAGCTGGTGATCGGGCTGGAGGTTCACGCACAGGTCGCGTCCAATGCGAAGCTGTTCTCCGGCGCCTCGACCAGTTTCGGGGCGGAGCCGAACAGCAATGTCGCTTTCGTCGATGCCGCCATGCCGGGAATGCTGCCGGTCATCAACGAATTCTGCGTCGCGCAGGCGGTGAAAACGGGGCTGGGCCTGAAGGCGGACATCAACCTGCGCTCCGCCTTTGACCGCAAGAATTATTTCTACCCCGATCTGCCGCAGGGCTACCAGATCAGCCAGCTTTACCACCCCATCGTCGGAGAGGGTGAAATCATCATTGATATGGGTCCGGGCGTGGGCCGCAAGGTCCGTATCGAGCGCATCCATCTGGAACAGGACGCGGGCAAATCGATCCACGACATGGACCCGAACATGTCCTTCGTCGATTTCAACCGCACCGGCGTCGCCCTGATGGAGATCGTCTCCCGCCCCGATATTCGCGGACCGGAGGAAGCAGCGGCCTATGTCAGCAAGCTGCGCCAGATCCTGCGCTATCTCGGCACCTGCGACGGCAATATGCAGAACGGCAATCTGCGCGCCGATGTGAACGTCTCCGTCTGCAAGCCGGGCGATTACGAGAAATACCAGGAAATGCAGGATTTCAGCCATCTCGGCACGCGCTGCGAGATCAAGAACATGAACTCGCTGCGTTTTATCCAGCAGGCCATTGAATATGAGGCCCGCCGACAGATCGCCATTATCGAAGATGGCGGCAGCATCGTTCAGGAAACCCGGCTCTACGACCCGGACAAGGGCGAGACGCGCTCCATGCGGTCGAAGGAAGAAGCCCATGATTATCGCTACTTCCCCTGCCCCGACCTGCTTCCGCTGGAGATCGAGCAGGGCTGGGTGGACGATATCGGCGCATCCATGCCCGAACTGCCCGACGCCAAGAAGGCCCGCTTCGTCAAGAATCTGGGCCTGTCGGAATATGACGCGGGCGTGCTGACCGCCGAGGTCGAGAATGCCGATTATTTCGAGAAAGTGGCCGGGGGCCGCGACGGCAAGATGGCGGCGAACTGGGTCATCAACGAGCTTTTCGGGCGGTTGAACAAGGAAGACCTGACCATAGAGACCTCGCCGATCTCCGCAGACCAGCTCGGCGGGATTATCGACCTGATCGCCAAGGGCGACATCTCCGGCAAGATCGCCAAGGATCTGTTCGAGATCGTCTGGACCGACGGCGGCGACCCGGCGGACATCGTCGAGGCGCGCGGCATGAAACAGGTCACCGATCTGGGCGCGATCGAGGCGGCAGTGGATGAAATCATCGCCGCCAATCCGGCGCAGGTCGAGAAGGCTAAGCAGAACCCGAAACTGGCGGGATGGTTCGTCGGTCAGGTGCTGAAAGCCACCGGCGGCAAGGCCAATCCGGCGGCAGTTAACGAACTTGTGGCGAAGAAGCTGGGCGGCTGACGCGCGCCCCTGCGTGAATATCGGTTTCAGACCGCGCAACTTGTTGATCCCGCAAACCGGATTGGGGGGTGGCGCTTCCGGCATGGCTTGTCCTAAAAGCGGGTAACTCTACGAGGGACAGCTCATGCAGGAATTCGAATACAGTGCCATCCCGGCCCCGATGCGCAGCGACAAGGTCAAGGGTGCCAAGACCCCGACCGACCGCTATGCCGTCACCCTGACCGACGCCATCAACCAGATGGCCGCCGATGGCTGGGAATATCTGCGCGCGGAGACGCTTCCCTCGGAAGAACGCAGCGGGCTGACCGGGCGCACCACGGTGTTTCACAATGTCCTGATCTTCCGCCGCCCGCTTGCCGCGGCCCGTCCGGGGATGGTCCCGGCGGCTGACAAAAAGCCTGCAGCCGTTGCGGCGCAAGCGGCAAACCCTGCGACGACCCCGGTGACGCCGCCCGGACCCGTGACGCCGCCCGCTGCCGATCCCGAAACGCGGCTGCCACCCGCATCTGCCGCGACCGAGGCGAAACCCAGCGAAAAGCCGGCAACCGATAAACCCGGTGCCGACAAGGCTGCTGCGGAAAAACCGGCGGTCAAGACGGACGCGGACGCGGCCTCCTCCCCGATCTTTTCAGGAACGATGCGCCCCGCCACCGAGCCGCAAGCTCAGGACGCAACGCAGAAAAACCGTGTCGGTCCGGCAAGCTGATCCTGCCGGTTCCGGCCCCCGATCCTGTCTCTCAATGCGGGCCGGAACCAGAAAACAGGTTGATGACAATCACCCCGGCGGCGATCAGCGCGATGCCGATGACGCCCGCCGTGTCGATCTGCTGGTTCAGGAATACCGCCCCGATAAGGGAAATCAGCGCAATCCCGGTGCCTGACCAGATCGCATAGACCATGCCCATCGGCATGGACTGCACGACGACCGACAGCGCATAGAAAGACAGCCCGTAGCAGACCGCCATCAGCACCGTCGGGATAACGCGGGTGAACTGGGCGGATTGTTGCAGCGCCGTGGTGCCGACCACCTCAAGCGCAACGGCCCCCATCAGCCATGCCCAGACCGGCATCAGACCAGCCGCCCTGCCAGAGAGTTCGGCGCGGAATGGGTGATCTCCACCTCCAGCAACGCGCCGGGCTCGACATGGGGCGCGTCCACGAAGACGGAGTGGAGGTAATCCGATTTGCCGACCATCTGCCCCGGCTCCCGGCCCTTCTTCTCGAACAGCACACCCAGACGGCGGCCGATCATGGAATGCTGCGCCGCCTTCTGCTGACGGCTCAGAAGCGCCTGCAATTCCTGCAACCGGGCATCAGCGACATCGGACGCCACCTCTTCCCGACCCGCCGCAGGCGTTCCCGGACGTGGCGAATATTTGAAGCTGAACGCCGTGCCGTAGCCCACATCCTCGATCAGTTTCAGCGTATCGCGATGATCTTCATCCGTCTCTCCCGGGAAACCGGCGATGAAATCGGAGGTCAGCATGATATCGGGCCGCGCCGCGCGGATGCGGTCGATCAGGCGCAGATATTCCGCCGCCGTATGCTTGCGGTTCATCGCCTTCAGCACCCGGTCGCTGCCCGACTGAACCGGCAGATGCAGATAGGGCATCAGCTTCGGCTCATTGCCATGCGCCTCGATCAGGTCGTCGGTCATATCGTTGGGGTGGCTGGTGGTGTAGCGGATGCGGTCGAGCCCGTCGATCTCCGCAATCGCGCGGATCAGCCTGCCGAAATGCCATTCCCTGCCATCGGCACCGGCCCCGTGCCAGCCATTGACGTTCTGGCCCAAGAGCGTGATTTCGCGCACCCCGCGTTCTACCAGATCGCGCGCCTCCGCCATGATCCGCTCAACCGGGCGAGAGACCTCCGCGCCGCGTGTGTAAGGCACCACGCAGAAGGCGCAGAACTTGTCGCAACCCTCCTGCACGGTCAGGAATGCCGTCGGCGCACGGCGGGTGGCGCGGGATTTCGGCAGATGGTCGAATTTGTCTTCTTCGGGGAACTCGGTCAGCACGCGCGGCCCCTCGCCACGCGCCATTGCAGGCAGCTTGTGATAGCTTTGCGGGCCGACGACCAGATCGACCAGAGGCATCCGGTTCACGATCTCCTCCCCCTCGGCCTGCGCCACGCAGCCCGCCACGGCGATCTTGAGATCGGGTTTCTCCGCCTTGAACGGCTTCAACCGGCCCAGATCGGAATACAGCTTCTCCGCCGCTTTTTCCCGGATATGGCAGGTGTTGAGCAGGACCATATCGGCCTCGCCCTGATCCTCGGTCAGCACATAGCCATCCGCGCCCATGGCCTCCGCCATGCGCGAGCTGTCATAGACATTCATCTGACAGCCATAGGTCTTGATGAATAGCTTCTTGGGTTCGGCCATGATCGCGTTCCTTTGCGCGCGCGTTCTAGCCGAAAGCCGCGCCAAAGCAAAGCCGCGTCAGAGCTTTCCCTGGCTCAGCATGAACCACAGGATCAGGGCGCCCAGGATCAGCAATCCGAAGAGAACCGTGGCCAGGAAATTGGTGATCCCGTCGCGCATCCGGCTGACCCGGCCAAAGGGTTTGAGATAGGCCACCAGATCGGCATGCGCCTGCGCGGCATCGCTGAAATCGGTCTGGCGGGCAATCTTCGGAATATTCGTAACCCGCTCCGCTTCGCGCAGTATTTCAGCTTTTTTCAGCAGCTTGCGCGGCAAAGCTCGACCGCGACGCCGGATCATCTTGTCCAGATCGATCACCTCACCCCGCCGCGTTCCACCCAGCCGCGTAGCCATCAGAACCGCCACTTCTTCGGCCCAGCTTCTGACGTTGAGTGGTGTCATGGGTGATGCTCCTTCCGGGGCGGGTATAGACCGGCTGGCGGAGCTCTGCCAGAGGGGATAGGGTGGCGGCATGAAGTTGAATTCGATTGTTTCCGGTGATGAAAACGGCGGTGTGCCGGTGCTGCTGGCGCATGGGCTGTTCGGCTCTGCCCGCAATCTGGGCGGGCTGGCGCGGCGGATGTCGGGCGAGCGTAAGGTTATTGCGGTCGACATGCGCAATCACGGCGATTCTCCACATGATCCCGATCACAGCTACCCCGCCCTTGCCGATGATCTGGCCGAGGTGATCACGGCCAATGGCGGGGTTGCCGACGTGGTCGGTCACTCCATGGGGGGCAAGGCCGCGATGACGCTTTCCCTGACCCGGCCGGAACTGGTCCGCAAGCTGGTCGCGATGGATATTGCGCCCTTCGCCTATGGCCACGATCAGCAGGAATCGCTGGACGCAATGCGCGATCTCGACCTTGACGGCATCGACCGGAGATCAGAGGCCGACCGGCGCATGGCGGCGGTCATCAGCGATCCCGGCGTGCGCGCCTTCCTGCTTCAGAACCTCGATCTGAAGGCCGATCCGCCGCAGTGGAAACCCAATCTCGACGTGCTGGCGGCGGAGATGGACAAGCTTGTCGGCTGGCCCGACGGGTTGCAGAAAGCGGCCTTTGACGGCCCGGCCCTGTTCCTTGCCGGTGGAGCTTCCCATTATGCCGCCGAGGGCGCGGCGGCGGATGCGATCCGGGCTTATTTCCCGCAGGCCGAGCTGCAATATATCGCCGGTTGCGGGCACTGGCTTCACGCCGAGAAGCCGAAGCTGGTCGCGGATACGGTGGCCGATTTTCTGGGGTGATTCTGCCTGCACAGCGCGTACACCGGGCGTACACAGACTGTACACCGACTGTACACAGCCCTGCCTGAGCTACGCACAAAGCGTCTGTCCGGGTGGGTGCGGAACGCGCCCGCCGTGGGGCGGGCGGACGCGTGCCTGCCGCTTGCGCGACAGGCGGGCTGAGCGGCAGAGCTATCCGCCGGAATCCGAGGATCAGTTCCGCGTCGTGATCGAGAACAGCGCCGCCGGGTGGGACATGCGCACCTGTGTCAGGGGAGCACCGTTCAGGAAGGTCCGACGCTCCAAAACGAAGATCGGCGCGCCGGGGGTGAGGTCGAGCGAGCGCGCCTCCTCCTCGGTCGCGCCATCGGCCCGCAGCGTGGTTTCGACATCGGTCGCGGGCACCTGCCGGACCAGCCATTCATTCGGGCTTTCCGCGGAAAAATCCGCATCCGCCGTTTCGGGCAGCGCGTCGAGGCTGATCCGGCGTTGCTCAAGCTGAAACGGGCGGTCATTGGCGTAATGCAGGCAGTCCAGCTCCAGCACCCCCGCTGGGCCGCCGAAACCGAGGCTGGCCTTGCCGATGCGGCGTGACAGCAGGCTGTAGCCGTAGCGGTC
This sequence comes from Paracoccus sp. SCSIO 75233, assembly GCF_027912675.1. Taxonomy (NCBI): domain Bacteria; kingdom Pseudomonadati; phylum Pseudomonadota; class Alphaproteobacteria; order Rhodobacterales; family Paracoccaceae; genus Paracoccus; species Paracoccus sp. SCSIO 75233. Next base: position 1,600,598 of record NZ_CP115757.1, read on the forward strand.
GCCGCGCGCCTCGATCCCGTGGCGGACAATGGGGATGGTCATGCGGGAGGCGTGGCCCAGACGTGGCGCGACCCGCGTCCCGGCCCGTTTGCGCCGGTCCACCAGCCCCTGATCGGACAGCGCATCCATCGCCCGCCGGATCGTGCCGCGCGCGACGCCGAATTCCTGCGCAAGCTGCGGCTCCGTCGGCAGTTCGTGGCCGACCGGCCAGTCACCGTCATTGATCCGGCGCAGCATCTCGTCCCGTATGGCTTCAAATCGCGTCATTCCGCCCCCTGACCTTCGACAATACGTCTGGCGGCGCGAAAAGCACAGCATAAATATGATTGAACATAATTCGATTATGTACAAACATATTCAGAGGAGGACCACATGATTCGTCGCATTCTGGAGAATTGTAGCGTGGCGTCGATGGTGGCGGGCGCGGATGGTTACACCCCGCAACCGGCGCGGCTGCTGCTGGAGGGAGAGCAGATCGCCGCCGTTCTGGCACAAGATGCCGATCTGCCGGAGAGCCATGCGGGTGCCGATACAGACGATCTTGGCGGCAGGCTGGTGACCCCTGCCCTGATCGATTGCCACACCCATCTGGTTTATGGCGGCTCGCGCGCGACGGAGTTCGAGATGCGGCTGAACGGTGCCAGCTACGCCGAGGTCGCGCAGGCGGGCGGCGGTATCGTCTCGACCGTGGCGGCGACACGGGCCGCATCGGAAAGCGCGCTGCTGGCGGCAGCCTTGCGCCGCGCCGACCGGCTGATTGCCGAAGGTGTCGCGACAATAGAGATCAAATCGGGATACGGGCTGGATCGTGAGACCGAATTGCGGATGCTGCGTGTCGCCCGTCAGGTGGGCGAGGCGCGTCCGGTCGATGTCGTGACCAGCTTCCTTGGGGCGCATGCGGTGCCGAAGGGGGCGGATGCGGATCAATATATCGACGAGATCTGCATTCCGGCGCTGCGCGCGGCGGCGGCGGAAGGGCTGGTCGATGCGGTTGACGGGTTTTGCGAGGGGATCGCGTTCGACACGGCGCAGATGGCGCGGATCTTCGATGCGGCGGCGGAGCTGGGTCTGCCGGTGAAGCTTCATGCCGAACAGCTTTCCGATCTCGGCGGGGCGGCGCTTGTCGCGCGGCGCGGCGGCTTGTCGGCGGATCATCTGGAATATCTCGGCCCCGACGGGATCGCCGCGATGGCCGGGGCAGGCACGGTCGCGGTTCTGCTGCCCGGTGCGTTCTACACGCTGCGGGAGACGCAATTGCCGCCTGTCGATGCGCTGCGCGAGGCCGGGGTGGCGATGGCGGTGGCGACGGATTCCAACCCCGGTTCCGCGCCGATGACCTCGCTGTTGCTGGCGATGAACATGGCCGCGACGCTGTTTCGCATGACCCCGGAGGAGACGTTGCGGGGGGCGACGGTCAATGCGTCGCGCGCGCTCGGCCTGTCTGATCGCGGGCGGATCGCGGCGGGGCTGCGCGCCGATCTGGCGGTCTGGGATTGCGAGACCCCGGCGGAACTGACCTATCGGATGGGCGATGCGCCACTGCATTGCCGCTATTACAGGGGGACCCCATGCTGACACTGACACCCGGCGCGGTCCGGCTTGCCGATCTGGAGGCGATCTGGGCGGATGGCGTGGCCGCGCGGCTTGATCCGCAGGCGCTTGACGGTGTGCGCGAGGCGGCACGGCGGGTCGCGGCGGCGGCACAGGGGGACGCGCCGGTTTATGGGGTGAATACGGGTTTCGGCAAGCTCGCCTCCATCCGCATACCGGCGGGGGACACGGCGAAATTGCAGCGCAATCTGATCCTGTCCCATGCCGCTGGCGTGGGGCCGGATACGCCCACGGAGGTCGTGCGGCTGATGATGGCGCTCAAGCTGATCTCGCTGGGGCGCGGTGCGTCGGGCGTCCGACCGGAGATCATCGCGCTGATCGAGGGGATGCTGGATCGCGGCGTGGTGCCGGTCGTGCCTGCGCAGGGTTCGGTTGGCGCGTCGGGCGATCTGGCCCCGCTGGCGCATATGGCCGCGGTGATGATCGGCGCGGCAGAGGCGGATTATGACGGGCGGCGCATGGGCGGGGCGGAGGCGCTGGCTGCCGCCGGGCTGGCCCCGGTCGAGCTTGGCCCGAAAGAGGGGCTGGCGCTGATCAACGGGACGCAGTTTTCGACCGCCTTCGCGCTTGCCGGTCTGTTCATGGCGTGGCGGGCAGCGGGGGCGGCACTGCTGACCTCGTGCATGTCGATTGATGCCGCGATGGCCTCGACCGCGCCGCTGGCGCCTGAGATCCATGATCTGCGCGGTCATCCGGGCCAGATCGCGGCGGCTTCGGTGATGCGCGATCTGCTGGAGGGGTCCGAGATCCGGGAGAGCCACCGGCAGGACGATCCGCGGGTGCAGGACCCGTATTGCATGCGCTGTCAGCCGCAGGTGACCGGGGCGGCGATGGATCTGCTGCGGATGGCGGCGGCGACGCTGCTGCGGGAGGCGAATGCGGCGACGGATAATCCGCTGGTGCTGGTGGGCGAGGACCGGATCGTTTCGGGCGGGAATTTCCATGCCGAGCCGGTAGCGTTCGCCGCCGACATGATTGCGCTGGCCTTGGCGGAGATCGGGGCGATTGCGCAGCGGCGGGTTGCGCTCCTGGTCGATCCGGTGCTGTCCTATGACCTGCCGCCCTTCCTTGCCGCCGATCCGGGGCTGAATTCCGGGCTGATGATCGCCGAGGTGACCTCGGCGGCTCTGATGAGCGAGAACAAGCATCTGGCGAACCCGTGCAGCACCGATTCGACGCCGACCTCCGCCAATCAGGAGGATCATGTCAGCATGGCCGCGCATGGCGCGCGGCGGCTGTCGCGGATGGCGGATAATCTGTTCCGCATTCTCGGCGTGGAGGCACTGGCCGGGGCGGAAGGCGTGCGTCACCGTGCGCCGCTGGCCCCCAGCCCCGCCGTCAGCCGCGCCATTGACCGGCTGCGCGCCGATATTCCGGCGCTGACCGAGGACCGCTATATCGCGCCCGATCTGGAGGCGGCGGCGTCGCTGATCGCCTCGGGCGCATTGACAGGGGCGACAGGGATCGCCTTCCCGCTACTGGAGGAAACCGCATGACCGACCGCCGCAAGAACACCCGCGAGGTGCGCCCTGCCACCGGCACCGAACTCAGCGCGAAAAGCTGGCTGACCGAGGCACCGCTGCGCATGATGATGAACAACCTGCATCCGGATGTGGCCGAGAACCCGGCGGAACTGGTCGTTTACGGCGGCATCGGGCGCGCGGCGCGGACATGGGAGGATTTCGACCGGATCGTCGCCTCGCTGCGCGATCTGGAGGCGGATGAGACGCTGCTGGTTCAGTCCGGCAAACCCGTGGGCGTGTTCCGCACCCATAAGGACGCGCCACGGGTGCTCATCGCGAATTCCAACCTCGTCCCGCATTGGGCGAACTGGGACCATTTCAACGAGTTGGACAAGAAAGGGCTGGCCATGTACGGCCAGATGACCGCCGGGTCGTGGATATATATCGGCTCTCAGGGGATCGTACAGGGCACCTATGAAACCTTTGTGGAGGCCGGGCGGCAGCATTATGGCGGCGATCTGACCGGCAAATGGATCCTGACCGCCGGGCTTGGCGGCATGGGTGGCGCGCAGCCGCTGGCCGCCGTGATGGCCGGGGCCTGCTGTCTGGCGGTCGAATGCGACGAGACGCGGGCCGATTTCCGGCTGCGGACCCGCTATGTCGACGAAAAGACCGACGATCTGGACGAGGCGCTTGCCATGATCGACCGCTGGACCAAGGCGGGCGAGGCGAAATCGGTGGCGCTGATCGGCAATGCGGCGGATATTTACCCCGAGCTGGTCCGCCGCATGAAGGCGGGCGAGCCGCGCCCGGATATCGTGACCGACCAGACCTCCGCCCATGATCCGGTGCATGGTTATCTGCCGCAGGGCTGGACCGTCGCGGAGTGGCGCGCGAAGCAGGAGAGCGATCCGAAAGCGGTCGAGAAAGCCGCGCGGGCCAGCATGAAAACCCATGTCGCGGCCATGGTCGATTTCTGGAATGCCGATGTGCCGACGCTGGATTACGGCAATAATATCCGCCAGGTCGCGCAGGAGGAGGGGCTGGAGAACGCCTTTGCCTTCCCCGGTTTCGTGCCCGCCTATATCCGTCCGCTCTTCTGTCGCGGCATCGGGCCGTTCCGCTGGGCCGCGCTGTCGGGCGACCCGGAGGATATTTACAAGACCGACGCCAAGGTGAAGGAGCTGATCGACGATCCGCATCTGCATAACTGGCTGGACATGGCGCGGGAGCGGATCAGTTTTCAGGGTCTGCCCGCCCGCATCTGCTGGGTCGGGCTGGGGCTGCGCCACAAGCTAGGCCTCGCCTTCAACGAGATGGTGCGGAATGGCGAGTTGTCCGCGCCGATCGTGATCGGTCGCGACCATCTCGACAGCGGCTCCGTTGCCAGCCCGAACCGGGAAACCGAGGCGATGAAGGATGGCAGTGACGCGGTCAGCGACTGGCCGCTGTTGAATGCGCTTCTGAACACAGCCTCCGGCGCGACCTGGGTCAGCCTGCATCACGGCGGCGGCGTCGGCATGGGGTTCTCGCAGCATTCCGGCATGGTGATCTGCTGCGACGGGACCGAAGATGCCGACCGGCGCATCGCCAATGTGCTGTGGAACGACCCCGCGACCGGGGTCATGCGCCATGCCGATGCGGGCTATGACATCGCCATCGACTGCGCAAAGGAATACGGGCTGAACCTGCCCGGCATCCTGAACCGCGAGGCTTGACGCGACCGAAGGGGCAGGCCCAAACTGCCCGCAACCAGACCATCAACAGGGAAGGATAATACGATGAAAAGACGTTCCTTTATCGCCACTGCCGGGATCGGGGCCGCAGCTTCCGCACTTGCGGCACCTGCGGTTGCGCAGGATGTTCTGCAATGGAAAATGGTCACCAGCTGGCCGAAAAACCTGCCCGGCCCCGGTGTCGCGGCGCAGAAGCTGGCCGACCGGATCACGCTGCTGTCGGGTGGCCGGATCGAGGTGCAGCTTTTCGCAGCGGGCGAGCTGGTCCCCGGCAATGGCGTGTTCGACGCGGTATCGCAGGGCACGGCGGATCTGTACCACGCGGTCCCGAGCTATTGGGGCAGCAAGTCCAAGGCGATCCTGCTGTTTTGCAGCCAGCCCTTCGGTCTGACCGCGACGGAGCAGGTCGGCTGGATGAGCTATGGCGGCGGCCAGGAGCTTTATGACGAGGTCTATGCGGGCTTCGGGCTGAAACCCTTCCTGTGCGGCAATTCCGGGCCGCAATGGGCAGGCTGGTTCCGCGAGCCGATCAACTCTGCCGAGGATCTGAAGGGGCTGCGGTTCCGTTCGACCGGGCTCGCATCCGAGATGTGCACCAAGCTGGGCATGTCGGTGCAGGCGCTGTCGGGGGGCGAGATGTTCCAGGCGCTGCAATCGGGCGCGCTCGACGCCGGTGAGTTCATCGGGCCGTGGACGGATGCCGCCGTGGGCTATCAGCAGATCGCCAAGCATTACTACTGGCCCGGCATCGGCGAGCCCGGATCGGCGGAGGAATGCGCGGTCAATCTGGAAAGCTGGAACGCCCTGCCCGACGATCTGAAAGCCGCCGTCCGCGCCGCCTGCGAGAGCCTTTATAACGAGGTGTTGACGGAGTATCTGACCAACCACGCCCGCGCGCTGGAACAGCTTGTCGCGAATGACGGGGTGGAGGTGCATCGCCTGCCCGACGACGTGCTGGCCGCGATGTGGACCGCCGCCGGTGAGGTCTATAACGAGTTGCTGGCCGGTGACGAGACCACCAAGAAGGTCACCGAAAGCTTCATGGCCTACCGAGATCTGATCGCCGGGTATCAGGTCCAGTCCGAAGCCGGTGCGATCAACGCCCGCGCCGCGGCAATGGGCGTCTGATGCTGAGGCTGGCGGACCGTCTGGACGCGATCAATCGGATCACCGGCCAGACGGTTCGCTGGCTGGCGCTGCTGCTGCTGGCGGCGCAGTTTGCCATTGTGCTGCTGCGCTATGTCTTCGGGATCGGCGCGATCTGGGCGGATGAGATCGTGCTTTATACCCATGCGAGCCTGTTCATGCTGGCCTCCGGCTATACGCTGCTGATGGACCGGCATGTACGGGTGGATATTTTCTATGCGAAATGGTCGCCACGCGGGAAATCCATGCTGGATCTGGCGGGGCATTGCCTGCTGCTGCTGCCCAGCCTTGCCGTGATCGCGTGGTGGAGCTGGCCGTCGATCCGCGCCTCATGGGCGATCCGGGAGGGGGCGATTTCCGTGGGCGGGCTGCCGTTTTCCTATCTGCTGAAATCGCTGACACTGGGGTTTTGCGCGCTGCTCGCCATACAGGGGGTCGCGCTGATCCTGCGCGATCTGGTGCGGCTGAGCGGCAAGGAAGGGACGCCTGATGCTTGATCTGTGGATGATCGCGGCGCTGATCGTGGGGATCGTGCTGGGCTATCCGGTGGCCTTCACCATTTCCGGCATCGCGGTTCTGTTCGCCGGGATCGGTTGGCTGACCGGCGGTTTCGATGCGGCGCTGTTCGGCGCCATCGGGCAGCGTTTCTTCGGGGTGATGACCAACCGCACGCTGATCGCCATTCCGCTATTCGTGATGATGGGCGTGATCCTGCAACGATCCGGCATTGCCGAGCGGCTGCTGGAGACGATGGCGCGGATGTTCGGGCACCGGCGCGGCGGCCTTGGCATCTCGGTCGTGCTGGTCGGCGCGCTGCTGGCGGCCTCGACCGGGATTGTCGGGGCAACGGTAATCGCCATGGGGATGATCGCGCTGCCGACGATGATCCGCAACGGCTACGATGTGCCGCTGGCCTGCGGGACGGTCTGCACGGCGGGAACGCTGGGTCAGATCATCCCGCCCTCAACGCTGCTGATTATCCTGTCGGACGTGATGTCCTCGGCCTATCAGCAGGCGCAATATGCACAGGGAAAATTCTCCATCCAGACGATCTCCGTCGGGCAGACATTTGCGGCGGCGATGCTGCCGGGGCTGGCGATTGTGGGGATCTATCTGATCTATCTGATCGCGCGGGCATGGTTGCGCCCTCAGGACATGCCGCCAGTCATTGACGAGGCCGGACGTCCCGGCGCGGGCGAGATCATGGCCGCCGTGGTGCCGCCGATTGCGCTGATCGTGGCTGTTCTGGGCGCTATCCTTGGCGGGATCGCCACCCCGACGGAGGCCGGGGCGGTCGGTGCAGCCGGGGCGCTTCTGCTGGCCGGACGGCACGCCGGGATGCCGGCATGGCAGTTCTGGCTGGGCTTCTGCGCGCTGCTGGCACTGGCAATTGCGGCGGGCGTGGCCCCGGTGCGGCTGCAACGCAGCGACCTGACACAGACGCAGCAGATGCTGGGCTATCTTTACGCCGCACTCGCCCTGATCTCCATGCTGGTGCTGGCGCTTGCGGCCTGGCGGATCCGGCTGGGCGGAATGCTGAGCGCCGTGGTGACGGAGACCGCGACGGTCAGCGCGATGATCTTTGCCACGATCCTGATGGCAGGGATGTTCTCGCTGGTGTTCATCGGGCTGGGTGGCGAGGACCGGCTGGCCGATCTGCTGGAGCGGATGCCGGGCGGGCCGACCGGGGCGCTGCTGTTCACGATGGGGCTGATCTTCCTCCTCGGCTTCTTCCTCGATTTCGTGGAGATCTCCGTCATCCTGCTGCCGCTGGTGGTGCCGGTGCTGATCACCATGGGCCATGATCCGGTCTGGCTGGCGGTGCTGATCGCGATTAATCTGCAAACAAGCTTCCTGACCCCGCCTTTCGGCTTCTCGCTGTTCTATCTGCGCGGCGCGGCCCCGCCGGAGGTCACGACCGGCCAGATCTATCGCGGCGTCGCCCCGTTCCTGTTCCTGCAGGCATTGGCCGTGGCGGTCGTCTGGCTGATCCCGATCATCGCGACATGGCTGCCGGGGTGGCTTTATGGCTGATCTGGTCGCCGCCCCTGAATGGACCGGCCGCAGCGACCCGGAGGACGGGCCTGCGGCGCTGAGGCTGCATCATCTGGCAGGCGCAGCGGGGGCGGATGTCGCCCTGCTCGGCTTCGCCTGTGACGAGGGGGTGCGGCGCAACAAGGGCCGACCCGGCGCGGCAGAGGGACCGCAGGCGCTGCGCATGGCGATGGCCAACCTTGCCGCGCCGACCGGCTGGCCGGGTTTCGCCGATCTGGGCGATGTGGCGCTGAGCGGGACCGGGCTGGAGGCCGCGCAGGCGATGATGGCCGGTCAGATCACCGGGGCGCTGGCCACCCTTGAACGCGCCGTGGTTCTGGGCGGCGGCCATGAGACCGCATTCGCAAGCTGGACCGGGCTGCGATCCGCGCGGCAGGGGCGGATCGGGATCATCAATATCGACGCGCATCTGGACATCAGGAATGCGGGCGAGAGCGGCCCCTCCTCCGGCACGCCTTTCGCGCAGATCCGCGCGGCTGAGCCGGAGGGGTTCGATTACCTCGTGCTGGGTCTCGCGGCAGAGGGCAACACTCAGGCGCTTCTGGATCGCGCGCGTGACTGGTCAGTCGGCATCGTCCCCGACCGGGCGCTGCAAACCGGGCCGGATGCGGCGCTGCAAGCGATCGAAGCGATCTGTGCGCGCAACGACCATATCTATCTGACGCTCGATCTGGATGTGCTGCCGCATGCCGCCATGTCCGCCGTCAGCGCCCCCGCCGGGCGCGGCGTGCCGCTGCATGTGGTGGAGGCGCTGATTGACGCGGTTTTCGACGCAGCCCCGGTCGTCGCTCTGGCCGATATGGTGGAGTTCTCCCCGCGGCTGGACCCGACCGGCCTGTCCGCCCGAACCGCCGCCCTGCTGGGCCGCCGCCTGCTGCTGGGCGGCAAGGCGTGAGCCTGCCCCCGCCGATTGCGCCCGCACCGGCTTCCGCCTATCACTGAGGCATGGAATTCGCGCATATCGACACCTGGATCTTCGATCTCGACAACACGCTGTACCCGGCGGAGGCAGCGCTTTTCGCGCAGATCGAGACGCGGATGACCGCCCATCTCCAGCGGGTTCTGGGCGTGGAGGCGGCAGAGGCCGACCGGCTGCGCATTCATTACTGGCGCGATTACGGCACCACGCTGGCCGGGTTGATGGCCGAACATGACATTGATCCGCATGAATATCTGCTGGACGTCCACGATATCGATTTTTCGGTTCTCTCCCCCGCCCCGGAGCTGGCGGCGGCCATTGCCGCGCTGCCGGGGCGCAAGATCGTCCACACCAATGCGGATTCGCATTACGCGGGCAAGGTGCTGAGCCAGCTTCAGCTTGCCGGGTTCGAGGCCGTGATCGGAATCGAAGAGGTCGGATTTCATCCAAAACCCGATCCGCGCGCTTATGCCGCAGTGATGGCGGAATGCCGCTTCGATCCGGAAAAAGCCGTTATGTTCGAGGACGATCCGCGCAACCTTGAAGTCCCGTTCGGGCTGGGCATGCAGACGGTTCTGGTCGGTGACGGCCGCGCCGGACCGGACCAGATCAGCCCCGGCAAGGCCCCCGCTGCGCATGTACGACACCGGACCCGCGACCTTGCGGGCTTCCTGCGGGCGCTTGTCTGAGGGCGGAGGCTCTGGCAAGATCGGGGCTGGTTTTTACGGAGGTTTCCCGATGTCCGAACAGGCACTCACCGACGACGCGCAGGCCAGCCGGCGCGAAAATGCACTGGCTGTGCGCATCTTTCTTGGCATTCTTGTGGTGCTGGTGGTCGCGGTCCTGATCGTGGTCCTGTTCGGGCTGCCCGCGCTTGGGCTGATCGGGCTGATCCTGACGGCGCTTTGCTTCGCCGTCATGCTGGCCTTTATGGCAGGGAGCTGACGCAATGACGAAGGCCGCGCAAACCGATATTCTTGTCTCCGGCGGCGGTATTGCCGGGCTGACGGCGGCGGCGGCCTTCGCGGCGGATGGCCATCAGGTGATCTGTGTCGATCCCGCCCCCCCGGTCACGGAGGAGGCGGCAGCGAATTCTGATCTGCGCACCACGGCCTTTCTGCATCCCTCGATCCGGCTTCTGGAGCGGGTCGGGCTGTGGGATCGCTTTGCCCCACATGCGATGCCGTTGCAGGTCATGCGGATCATCGACGCGGGCGGGGCGACGCCGAAAGCCCGGCTGGTGCGCGATTTCAACGCCGCCGATATTTCGGACGCGCCCTTCGGCTGGAACCTGCCCAACTGGCTGCTGCGGCGCGAGATCGTGGCGCATCTGGCGAAGCAGGAGAATGTGACCTTCCGCCCCGGCAAGGCAACGATCGGGCTGGTCGCGCGCGAAAGCGAGGCGGTCGTGACGCTGTCAGATGGCAGCAGCGTCTCTGCACGGCTGGTGGTCGGTGCGGATGGCCGCGAATCCGTCATACGGAACGCGCTGAATATCGGTGTCGACACGATCCGTTACGGGCAAAAGGCGCTGGCCTTTGCGGTGACGCATGAAAAGCCGCACGAAAATGTCTCGACCGAAATCCATCGCTCCGGCGGGCCGTTCACGCTGGTCCCGCTGCCGGATCGCGACGGCAAGCCCTCCTCCGCCGTGGTCTGGATGGAGCGCGGGCCGGAGGTTGCGCGGCTGATGTCGCTGGACCCTCCGCTTTTCGAGGCGGAGCTGAACGAACGCTCCACCGGCATTCTGGGCCATCTGACCCCGGTCACACGGCTGAGCGCATGGCCGATCATCAGCCAGATCGCGCGGCGCTTTACCGGGCCGCGCACCGCCCTGATTGCCGAGGCCGCGCATGTCGTGCCGCCCATCGGGGCGCAAGGGCTGAATATGAGCCTTGCCGATCTGTCGCTGCTGCTGGATCTGTCGCGGAGCGATCCGGGCAGCCGGGAAAGCCTCGACGCGTTTCAGCGCAGCCGCTGGCGGGAGGCGAAGCTGCGGCTGACCGGCATCGACCTGCTGAACCGCGCCAGCATGATCGAGGCGCGCCCGCTGCGCGATCTGCGCGCGGCTGGTCTGGGCGCGATCTACGGCATCCCGCCGGTGCGACGGCTGATGATGAAGGCGGGTCTGGGCGTTACCTGATCCGCAGATATTCGACGGCAATGCAAGGCGGGCCATCGGCGCGCAGCGTGATCTCCGCCCCCCGCCTCCAGTCGGTTGCCTCAATCGCGGGAAAGAACGTGTCGGGGTCGTCGACGCTGAGATCGACCTCGCTGATCAGCAGCCGGTCGGCGCGTGGCAGCAGCTCGCGATAGATGCCCGCCCCGCCAATGCCATAGATACGGGCATAACCCTGACGCTGCGCGGTCTCTATCGCAGTTTCGGCATCAGGCACGACATGTTCAGGCAGATCCAGCGTCGAGGACACGACAAGGTTCAGCCGGTTCTTCAGCGGCTTGAACGGCAGGCTCTCCCATGTCCGCCGCCCCATGATCAGCGCGCCGCCAAGGGTCTCCCGCTTGAAGAACGCCAAGTCTTCGGGGATGTGCCACGGAATATTCCCGTCCCGGCCAATCGCCCCGTTCCGGTCGCGCGCGACGATCAGGCTGAGCATCAGACCGCCACCGGGGCCTTGATCGCCGGGTCGGGATCGTAGTTCAGAAACTCGAAATCCTCATAACGGAAATCGAAGATGGAGCCGACCTCACGGGCGATCCGCAACTCCGGCAGCGGCTTGGGTTGGCGCGCAAGCTGGGTTTTCACCTGATCCATATGGTTGGAATAGATATGCGCGTCCCCGATGGTATGGACGAAATCCCCCGCCTCGTAGCCGGTGACATGGGCCAGCATCGCCAGCAGCAGCGCGTAAGATGCGATATTGAACGGCACGCCGAGGAACATATCGGCCGACCGCTGATAAAGCTGGAGATGCATTTTCCGCCCGATGATCCGCACCTGCCAGAGCGTGTGGCAGGGCGGCAGCGCCATATCCGGCACCTCGCCCGGGTTCCAGGCGGAGACGATCAGGCGGCGGCTGTCGGGGCTTTTGCGGATATTTTCCACCAGATCGGCAATCTGATCGACGGAGCGGGCAAAGAACAGGGGGCGTCCGTCCCTGACCTCGCCACTCGGTTCAAGCGCCGGGAAACGCCGCCACTGATGGCCGTAGACGGGACCGAGATCGCCGTTCTCATCCGCCCATTCATCCCAGATCGAGACCTTGTTGTCCTTCAGATAGCCGATATTCGTGTCCCCGGCGAGGAACCACAGCAATTCATGGATGATGGAGCGCAGATGCAGCTTCTTCGTCGTCACCAGCGGAAACCCGTCGGCCAGCGGATAGCGGCACTGCATCCCGAAATAGGACAGCGTGCCGGTGCCGGTGCGGTCGGTCGAGTCTTCGCCATGTTCGAGGATCGTCCTCAGCGCATCGTGATATTGCTGCATGATCTGGCCCTGTCCTGTGCTTCTATCTTCTTACCGTGCCGGTCTGCGGTTGCAACCTCGACCGGGATGGCGGAGTTTGCCTAGCTGAAACGACCACAGTTTTCCCGCGATGAAAGGATATTCCATGCCGCTACGCTATCTGCATACGATGGTCCGGGTGAAGGATCTTGAGAAATCAATGGAATTCTACCGGCTTCTGGGGCTGGAGGAGACGCGCCGGATCGAGAATGAAAAGGGCCGGTTCTCGCTCATCTTCATGGCCCCTCCCGGTCAGGAGGAATGCCCGGTCGAACTGACCTATAACTGGGACGGCGATGACGGGCTGCCGTCGGACAGCCGCCATTTCGGTCATCTCGCCTACCGGGTCGATAATATCTACGAGGCTTGCCAGAAGCTGATGGATGCCGGCGTGACCATCAACCGCCCGCCGCGCGACGGTCACATGGCATTCGTGCGCAGCCCCGACAATATCTCGATCGAGTTGCTGCAGGAGGGCGAACACCTGCCCCCGCAGGAGCCCTGGGCCAGCATGGAAAATACCGGCCACTGGTAAGGCGGTTTCGCCACGACAGGCAACGAAACCCGACCGCGCCGGTTCATGCTGCGGCCGGGTTTTTCGTCAGCGATGTCAGTAGATATACCGGATCTGTTCGGTCCAGTAGCGTTCGACCCGCTGCCATTGACGGTTCACCCGGTCCAGCGGCGGATCGTCCAGCACCCCGCCCATCGACAGCGCCTCTGCATGGCGGGCGAAGAGCTGCCGGATCACCGCCCGCATCTCCTGCCCTTCCGGGGTCAGCCGCACGCGGATGGCGCGCCGGTCCTGATCGCTGCGCTCATGATGGACATAGCCCATCGTGACGAGCTTCTTCAGGTTATAAGACACGTTGGAACCCTGATACATGCCGCGCGATCGCAACTCCCCCGCGGACACCTCCGCCTCGCCCAGATGGTAGAGCAGCAACCCCTGCACCGGGGTCAGGTCGCATTTTCCCACACGTTCAAACTCGTCCTTGACCAGATCGAGCATCAGCCGGTGCAACCGCTCCAGCAATTGCAGCGACTGGAAATAAGCATCGGTCTGATCGCGCTCCATCTCGCGATCCGCTATGGGCATAAGAGCTTTCATGTCATCATCCCCTTGGTTAGGAGGACGATGACCGCGAAAGCCGAATTTCGGGTTAACTCCGCCGTGAATCCAGCGGTTTATTGTTAAAATGCTCGCTATCTTCGGCAAAATGCCCGAAGGCGGCGGCGGCGATCACGTCCAGCACCGCCGAAATCTCCGCCGGGCCTTCGCTGTCGCCGCGCGAGCGGGCGACGATCCAGCGATAAAGATCCTGATCGTTCTCGCCCATCACCTGCTCATACTGGGCCATCAACTCGTCCGGCAGATCGGCCAGCTTCCTGTCCGCGAACGGGCCAAGGATCAGGTCCATTTCCTTCATCCCGCGCCGCCAGCTTCGCATCCGCAGCCGTTTCAGACGGGTTTCCTGAGTTTCCATGACGTGCCTCGCTTGTCGCCGGTCCGCGCGCAACCTATGACGGAAGAGTGGTTTTTCCAAGGAGCGTATGATGGCTTTCCTTTCCGACGCAATCGCCCGCATCAAGCCTTCGCCGACCGTGGCCATGACCGGCCGGGTGGCGGATCTGAAGGCAGCGGGGCGCGATATTATCGGACTGTCAGCGGGGGAGCCGGATTTCGACACGCCCGAACATATCCGCGCCGCAGCGAAAGCCGCCATCGACGCCGGGAAAACCCGCTACACCGCCGTCGACGGCATTGCAGAGCTGAAGGCGGCGATCAGCGAGAAATTTTCTAGCGATAACGGGCTGGACTACGCCCCGGAGCAGATCAGCGTCGGGACCGGCGGCAAGCAGATCCTGTTCAACGCGCTTCTGGCGACGGTCAATCCCGGTGATGAGGTCATTATCCCCGCGCCCTACTGGGTCAGCTATCCCGACATCGTGGCGCTTGCGGGTGGGGTGCCGGTCGTGGTGCCCTGCCCTGCCGATCAGGGATTCCGGCTCAGCGCCGATGCGCTGCGTCAGGCGATCACGCCGCGCACGAAATGGGTGATCCTGAATTCCCCCTCCAACCCGACAGGTGCCGCCTATGGCGCGGCAGAGATGCGCGCCCTGACCGATGTGCTGATGGACAACCCGCATGTCTGGGTGCTGGCGGATGATATTTACGAACATCTGGTGTTCGACGGCTTCCGCTTCGTCACCCCAGCCGAGGTGGAGCCGGGGCTGATCGACCGCACGCTGACCATGAACGGCGTCAGCAAGGCCTACGCCATGACCGGCTGGCGGATCGGGTATGGCGCGGGACCGCGCGAATTGATCCGCGCAATGGCCAAGCTGCAATCGCAATCCACCTCCAACCCCTGCACGGTCAGCCAATATGCCGCGCTCGCCGCGCTGACCGGGCCGCAGGATTACATCGCCACCTCTCGCGCCGCATTCCAGCGTCGCCGCGATCTGGTTGTGGCCGGGCTGAACGAATGCGCGGGCATCGACTGCCCGACCCCGCAGGGCGCGTTCTATGTCTACCCGTCGATTGCCGGGCTGATCGGCAAGAGCTCTGCCGGGGGTGTGCGGATTACCGATGACGAGACCTTTGCGAATGCGCTTCTGGACGAGGCAGGCGTGGCGGTCGTCTTCGGCGCGGCATTCGGGCTGTCGCCGCATTTCCGGGTCAGCTACGCCGCGAGCGACGAGATGCTGGGCGAGGCGATCAGCCGCATCAGGGCATTCTGCGACGGCTGCGCCTGACGATGGAAAGCGGCCCGCGATGAACGGGCCGCCGCTTTTACCAGTAAAGTGAGCTTTGCGCCGATCCGGGTTTCTCATCGGTGACGAAGCTGCGCCCCGATGGCCGGTGCCGTGTAACCGGCGCGCCACCATCCAGCCCCACATCCCAGCGGAGATGCTCAGGCACCGCGCCCGCGCTTTTGCGGCAGATCCGCTTCTGGTGGCGTGCCTCGCTCCACGCCGCGAGGCGGTTCAGCATCCGGGCCAGCGGCGATCCGAGGTCGCAGCCTGCACGTTGTTCAATCGGCATGATCGTCATCCTCAACCTCCTTCATTCAGTGACACGTTCACACTCACCCTCATAAAGCGGGCTTCTGCCGCCAGAGGCGCGGGAACGGGCGTTTCATTTTTCATGTCAGCGTCAGGGGCGGCGTTTGCGGCGGCTCTGCTTTGCTGCATGGGGAAAGAATGCTACGCTGCGCCTCCGAAAGCCAACAAAACGCCGGCAAGCGCACATAAGGACAGCTTATGGACATCCCGCCCCTCGCCGCCTTGCGCGTGTTCGACGCCGCCAGCCGACAGCTCAGCTTTACGCAGGCGGCGGAAACGCTCGGCATGACGCAGGCGGCGGTCAGCTATCAGATCAAGCTGCTGGAGGAACGGTTGGGCGGGCAGCTTTTCCTGCGCAACCCGAAAGGGCTGGAACTGACAGAGATGGGCCGCCGCTATGCCGGACCGACGGCGGAGGCGTTTGCGCTTCTGCGCGACACCTATGCCGGTCAGAACGGCCAGCAGGAAACGCTGGCGATCTCCACCATGATGACCGTCGCGGGCAACTGGCTGTCACACCGGCTGGGACGGTTCCAGATGGCGCATGCGAATCTGGCCGTTCGGCTGGACACGAATGACAAGCTGGTCGATTTCAACCGTCAGGACATCGACGTCGCCATCCGCAAGGGGCGTGGATCATGGGATGGAATGGTCAGTCACAAACTGTTCGAGGCCAGGCTGACGCCGATGTATTCCCCGGCTCTGGTCGAGAAATACGGCCCCGCCACCCGGCCCGAAGATGTGGTCGACCTGCCGTGGCTGAACAACCATGACAAGAACTGGGATGCGTGGCTTGTCCTTGCCGGGGTCGATGAACTGTCCTGCGCGCCCACAAGACGGTTCGAGATGGACAGCCAGCTTCAACTCAGCCGCGCGGCGATTGCCGGGGAAGGGATCGCGCTGCTCGACCCGCGTTTCTTCCGCAGCGAGTTGACGACGGGGGCACTGATCCAGCCCTTCGATCTGTGCTGGCAGGATGATCTGGCCTATTGGGTGGTCTACCCTCATGCGCGCCGCAACCGCCCGATGATCAAGTCGTTCCTGCGCTTCGTGCTGAACGAGGCGGCAGCGGAGGACGCGGCGAACATGCCGCAACAGGGCGCGGCATAGGCCCGGCGTCAGCCCTTGCCACCCCGCGTCGTCTGGTGGTTCTGGTCATCCGCCCTGCCCGGTTTGACCCCAAGGTGACAGGGGATCTTGAAGCGGCGGTTCTTCTCCGCCCGCCGCTTCGACCAGCGGTCGAACCAGGCCGCGAAACGGCCCGGCCCGCGCTTACAATGCGGTCCAGCCGCCATCGACGCTGATCGTCGTGCCGGTGATCTGGGCCGCCGCGTCGCTGCACAGGAAAATCGCCGTGCCGCCCATCTGTTCGACCGTGGCGAATTCCTTCGACGGCTGACGCTCCAGCAGGACGTTCTTCACCACGTCCTCGCGCGACATATTGTATTCCTTCATCGTGTCCGGGATCTGCGCCTCGACCAGCGGGGTCAGCACATAGCCGGGGCAGATCGCGTTGGCGGTGATGGGTTCCTGCGCGGTTTCAAGCGCCGTCACCTTGGTCAGCCCGACGACACCGTGTTTTGCGGCGACATAGGCGGATTTGAACGGCGAGGCGGTCAGCCCGTGGGCAGAGGCGATATTGATGACCCGGCCCCAGCCGGATTTGCGCATCATCGGCAGCGCCGCCGCCGTGGTGTGAAAGGCGGAGGACAGGTTGATCGCAATGATCGCATCCCATTTGCCTTGCGGGAATTCCGGGATCGGCGCGACATGCTGGATGCCGGCATTGTTGATCAGGATGTCGCAGGTCCCGGCCTTCTCGATTAGGGCACGGCACTGATCGGCCTTGGACATATCGGCCTGAATATAGCGCGCGGTGACGCCGAACTCCGCCCCGATTTCGTCGGCCAGCTTATGATCTGCCTCGTCATCGGTGTAGCTGTTCAGCACGACCGAGGCCCCGGCCTTCGCCAGTTCACGCGCGATGCCAAGCCCGATACCGGAGTTTGACCCCGTCACGACCGCCGTTTTACCATTCAGAACATTCTCGAACATAGGGAATCCCTCACCTTGTTTCCGCCGGGACCGGAACACAAAAAAAGCGCCCGCACAAGGCGGGCGCAAGTCATGAGGCAGGTTTCATACAGGCAAGAAACCTATCGAGCAGTAAGTCATATATAGGCGAAACCGCGCGTGAGTCCAAGGCTGTTGTTTGTCAGGGCAAAGTCGGTCGGCTAGTCTGCGGCTTGAAATTACTGGCCTTTGCCGCAGGGGAGCTCACGCAAAGATGCGAATCTTCAAGAATCCTAACGAATCCTGGATCAGAACCGCTTTTTTCGCCGGTCTGGTGAGCTTTGCAACTGTTGCAGCGATGCCGCTGACAACCCTCGCTGAACCGTCCCACGCTATTGCAATGTATGGCGAACCCGCCCTGCCGGATGGTTTCACCGCCCTGCCATACGCCAACCCCGACGCCCCGAAAGGGGGGGCGATTCGGCTGGGTGAATCGGGCAGTTTCGATTCGCTTAAACCGTGGGTGCTGCGCGGCAACCCGGCCTGGCCGATCTTCACCATGCCCGGTGTGCTGGCCGAAACGCTTATGCTGCGCTCGATGGATGAGCCGTTTACGCTTTATGGCCTGCTGGCCGAATCTGTCGAGACTGATCCCGAACGGACATGGGTCGAATTCACCCTGCGTCCGGAGGCAAAATTCTCCGACGGCACCCCGGTCACGGTCGAGGATGTGATGTGGTCCTATGAGATCCTCGGCACGCAGGGCCATCCCCGTTATCGCGGCGCATGGTCCAAGGTCGAGAAGATGGAACAGACCGGCGAGAACAAAATCCGCTTTACATTCAATGTCGAAGACCGCGAACTTGCCATGCTGATGGGCATGCGCCCGATCCTGAAGAAAGCGCAGTGGGAGGGGCAGGACTTTGCCAATCCCGGACTTGAAGTTCCGATCGGCTCCGGCCCCTATGTCATCGAAAATGTCGATCCCGGCCGCAGCTTTACCTTCCGCCGCAACCCCGATTGGTGGGGCGCGGATCTGCCGGTCAATCAGGGGCTGCATAATTTCGATCAGGTGATCTACGAATATTTTGGCGACAGCAACGCCATGTCCGAAGCCTTCCGCGCCGGAGATATCGACGTCTGGCGCGAGCTTGATCCTAACCGCTGGGAAAACGATTATGACTTCGCCCGCGCCACCTCCGGCGAGGTGGTGAAATCCGAAATTCCGAACGAGCGCCCCTCCGGCATTATGGGGCTGGTGATGAACACGCGGAACCCGATCTTTCAGGACTGGCGCGTCCGTCAGGCGATGATCGAGGCATTCAACTGGCAGTTCATCAACGCCACGCTGTCGAACGGCGCGGAAACCCGCATCTCCTCCTATTTCGCGAATTCCGATCTGGCGATGATCCCCGGCACACCCGCCGAAGGGCGCGTGCTGGAATTGCTGGAACCGTTCGTGGATGAGTTGCCCCCCGGCACCATCGAAGGCTACGCCCTGCCCGAAGGCTCCGCCCAGCCGATGGACCGCCGCGCCATGCGCAGCGCGACGAAGCTGCTGAACGAAGCCGGCTGGACGGTAGAGAACGGCGTGCTGACCAACGAGGCCGGTGAGAGCTTCACCTTTGAAATCCTGCTCAACCAGTCGGGCAGCGCCATGAGCAGCGCGACCGAGATGAAGCAGATCGCGGAGATCTATATCCAGTCGCTGCGCCAGCTTGGCATGCAGCCCACCATCACCACGCTCGACAGCGCGCAATATATCGAGCGCACGAATAATTACAGCTTCGACATGACATGGTATGACCGCGCCCTGTCGCTGTCGCCGGGCAATGAACAGATGCTCTACTGGGGCTCTGACGGGGTGACACAGGACGGCACGCGGAACTTCATGGGCATGAACTCCCCCGCTGCCGAAGCCATGATTGCGGAGATGCTGAATGCCGGATCGCGCGAGGATTTCATCGCCGCCGTGCGCGCCCTCGACCGCATCCTGACCGCCGGGCGCTATGTCATTCCCGCCGGATATTCCCCGGTCAGCCGCCTTGCGCATGATGCGGCGCTGAAATATCCGGACGAAATCCCGGTCTATGGCGACTATCCCGGATTTCTTCCCGAAACCTGGTGGCGCGACAGCGGGTCGCAATAGGGAACCATCCGCACTTTCACGATGTTTCAGAACATAAATCCCGCACAACGCCTCATGGAAAGGAGTCGCGCATGAAATGGCATCACGTCGCCGAAAACTGGCCCGCTTTCTATGAGGCGATCATCGATAAATGGCCCGCCGCTGACGAGGCCGAGCTTGACGAAATCGACGGCGATCAGCGCCGCTTCCTGCGCTACATCGCCGAAATCGAAGGCATGGAACGCGACGAAGCGCGCGAGGATATTCGCGAATGGCTGGCGGGCGAGATTCCCTCGGACGTGGTCATGGACGAGATGCATGACGGCGTCTCGATCCGCAATTCGTCGAAATATGTCGGCGAGGGCGAGGACGAATATGACGACGACGCCCGGTTCGGCGATGACGATCAGGACGACGATTAAGCCCGGGATCAGCCTGTCAGCTTGCTGATCCGCACGAGGTGATTGTCCCATGACAGATCGTGCCGGGCCAGCAGCGTCAGCCCGTCCGGGTCCGCAGCCCAGATCGCCCCGCCACCATCGGTCAGCGCAAAGCCGGACCCATCCCTTGCCGCCGCGCCGCAAATATCGGCCCGGTTCAGCGTCGCAAGATGCCCGCCATCCGCATCGTGTATCATCGCCACACCCCCACGCGGGGAGGTCAGCGCGATCATCCCGCCCGTCGCCGCGATAGACCCGGCATAGCCGCGCATCGCATATTCCTGACCCGGTGCGGGGGCATAAGCCTGCAAAGCGCTGTCGCCGCGCGCGATGCCCAGAAGCGGCACCGCCTCCCCCTCGCTGCCCTGCCATTGCATCGCGAAGCCAACGCCGTCGGGCAAAAGCGCCAGATGGCGGATCGAGTTCTGCGCCAGCCCGGACGGCAATTCACGGCGCGACACCAGCCCGCCGCCTGTATCGAGGATCGCCAGATTGGGCCGCATCCTGTCGAGGTTCAGCTTGGTCCGGTCCGCCGGGTCCGTCTCGATCCCGCCATTTGCAACCACGATGCCGCCATCCGGCAGCAGGCGCAGCTCATGCGGTCCGATGCCGAAACTGTCCCACTCTCCCACGCGGCGATAACCCGCCTTCACATCCCAGATGCCGACGCGCCCGGCCGATCCTTCCGCGACAACCTCCGACGTGTAGAGCAGCGCGCCATCGGCGGAAAACGCGCCATGCCCGTTGAAATGCCGCGCCTCGGGCGGGGACAGCCTGCGGATCACATCGCCGCTGCGGCAATCGATGACCAGCCCGAACAGGCCGGGACGGCGGGCAAACGCCACCGCCTCGGCCCGGTATGGATGCGCCGCAGCCGCATGGCCGCGATCCGGCATCGGCACGGAAAACACGATGCCACCCGCCGCGTCGATCCCGTGCAGCGAATAGCTGCCATCGGCGGCGCGCGCCGCAGCCACCCAGTCGGGCGCACCCGCCGCCGCCCAGCCACGCACCGGCAGCACCGCCGCCGCGACCAGCCCTTTCAGAAGCGTCCGCCGATCCGCCATCAGTCGCCGTCCAGCGAATTGAACCCCAGATCGACGCCAAGCCCGCCGCCGATTTCCTGCTGCGCAATCGGATGGATCGCCTTCACCGCCGCCTTCAGCGCCGCCACCTTCGCCCAGCCTTCCGGTGTCGCGACACCGGCTAGCACCGGATCGTCCAGCCCTTCCGCCAGTTCGATGGCCTGATCGAAGGCAGCGACGGTTTCGGGCGCATCGGGGTAAAGCGCCAGCGCCAGATCACGCAAACCCGCCAGCGACAGGGCGATATTGCGCTGGCTACGGCCCGCCAGCCGTGCCTCTGCCCGCTCCGGTCGTGGTTTCTCCTCGCTGCCAAGGGGGCGGCCGATCCGTTTGTCGGCGAGATACTCGATTCCGGTCAGCAGCTGTGTGAACAGCGCCTGCTGCGCCTCCTTCCGGCTGAGATAGAGCGTATTTCCGTCCTCGCCCGCAGTCAGCAGAAGCTGTGCGAAAGCGGGCCATTCATCGCTGACAGCGGCGGTTGTGGATGCGAGATCCGCTGTCGTTGCCTGCCTTAACCTGCACAGGACGGCTTCGTCACCCGTCAGGTCCGAAGGGTAGATCAACCGCTCCAGCCCGGTCAGCCCGCGCATGGCGACCGAGGCGTGGGCGAAGGCCGCCGCGTCGTCAATGGCCGGGGAATTCGTGTCGATCATCTCCTGCTGGGAACGGATGCCGGAGGATTTCGGGTCGGGCCAGAAACTGATCGCAAAGCTGCGCCCTTCCGTTTCGACCGGCCCGAGATGGAACCCGCCAAGCCGCGCCCAGATATCCCATACCTGCTGATATGGTTCGCGCAGCGCATCCGGCGAGCAATCATTGCGGGCAATATCGGCGAGCGAGGCAGCCGCCCCGGCCAGTTCGACATATCCCGGCCCGATCAGGTCATTCGCGACCTCCTCGATATCCGCGAAGGCCGGTTGGACCAGAAGCCCAAATCCGAATGCGATTGCCAAAGTTTTCGTCATCACCCACCACTCTTATCCGACCGGCCCAGAGCAAACCCCGGAGATTGCGCGTCACGCCGGTCACAGGCGGGCATATGGCATGGCTGGCAACTAACCCGACGAAATCGCTGATGAAACAATGCCAGAGCGTGTTTCGGAAGGCAATATCAGGCCCGGTTCAGACAGCCGAAAAGAACGCTTATTTGAAACGCATTTTAACGAACCAAGGCTGCGCAGCAGATACATCCCCCTGGCGTTGTCCCGGCAATGCAGCAATCAAAAAGGCCCGCCACGGGAAAAATGGCAGGCCTTCTTTTTCAACAAACGGGGATCACTCCTCCGCGAGCACGTCATCCTCGCCGGTTGCGGCATCGAATTCCAGCCCGTGACTGGCCCGGATCTTGTCCTCGATCTCATGTGCCATCGCCGCGTTTTCGCGCAGGAACTGCTTGGCGTTTTCCCGGCCCTGCCCGATACGCTCGTCACCATAAGAGTACCAGGCACCGGATTTATCGACCACGCCAGCCTTGACGCCCAGATCGACCAGCTCGCCCATCTTGGAGATGCCTTCGCCATACATGATGTCGAATTCCACCTGCCGGAAGGGCGGCGCGACCTTGTTCTTGACCACCTTGACGCGGGTGGTGTTGCCGACCACCTCGTCCCGGTCCTTGATGGAGCCGATACGGCGGATGTCCAGCCGCACCGAGGCGTAGAATTTCAGCGCGTTCCCGCCCGAGGTGGTCTCAGGGCTGCCGAACATCACCCCGATCTTCATGCGGATCTGGTTGATGAAAATCACCATGCAGTTCGACCGCCCGATCGAGGCGGTCAGCTTGCGCATCGCCTGGCTCATCAGCCGGGCCTGTGCGCCGACCTGATGGTCGCCCATATCGCCTTCGATTTCCGATTTCGGGGTCAGCGCCGCGACCGAATCCACAACCACCATATTGACCGCGCCGGACCGCACCAGCGTGTCCACGATCTCCAGCGCCTGCTCGCCCGTATCCGGCTGGGAGATCAGCAATTCATCGAGATTCACACCCAGCTTGCGCGCATAATGCGGATCGAGCGCGTGTTCCGCGTCGACAAACGCACAGACCCCGCCCTTCTTCTGCTCTTCCGCAACGGCATGCAGCGTCAGCGTCGTCTTGCCGGAGCTTTCCGGGCCGTAAATTTCGATAATCCGGCCCTTCGGCAAACCGCCAATGCCAAGCGCGATATCCAGGCCCAGCGAACCCGTCGACGTCGCCTCGATCTCCGCCACGGGATTATCCGCGCCGAGCTTCATGATCGAGCCCTTGCCGAACTGCCGTTCAATCTGTGCCAACGCGCTGTCGAGCGCCTTTTGCTTGTCGGCCGATCTTTTATCCATGTCTAATTCGCTCATCCTGCCCAAACTCCTTGCCCTTATGTCAGAACCCTGCCCGTGGCTCAATCGGCGCGGATCAATGTTCCTTTAATGTTCTCATACGCGAACAGCTTCCGCATGGCAAGTCTTCTGCGGTTATAGCCGGAATTTCCTGCAAATTGGTTTACACCGGCCCGGCACCGGCTTAGGTCCGGCATCCGATAAGACGACGGGATTATTTTTATGCTCATTTTCTGGGAGCAGCGGCTGGTATTTCTGGCAACGCCCAAAGCCGGATCAACCGCGGTCGAGGTGGCGCTGGAACCGCTGGCCAGCCTGGCCGTCCAGCACCCGCCACAGATGAAACATGCGGATGCGGCGCGGTTCAACCGCCATATCCACCCCTGGCTTCAGGACATGACCGAGGATCGCTTCACCACGGTCGCCCTGATGCGCGAGCCGGTCGAGTGGCTGCGAAGCTGGTACAGGTTCCATCTGCGCGACTACCATGACGGGCCGGAGGACATCCCGGCAGGCGGGTTCGAGGGCTTCGTCGGGCGCTATATCGAACAGCCGAAAGAGGTCACGATGGGGATCGGGACGCAATCCGGCTTTCTGGGCATCGGCAGCGCACCGCCCGACCGGATTTTCCGCTATGAGGATATGCAGAGCTTCACCCGGTTTCTGGAGGACCGGCTGGGCTGCGAAATCAACCTGCCGCGGATCAACGTGCCGCCAGCCGCCGATGTCACGCTTTCTGATGCGGCGACGGAGACGCTGCATAAGACCCTTGAGCCGGATTTTACCCTTTACGCATCATTGCCCTGACTCGTCCGCCGCTTCGAGTGCCTCTCCCACGACGGCAACAAGATCATTCAGCGCGAAGGGCTTTTGCAGGAACCTCGCGCCCTCTACAGCCGCCTGTTGTCCCTGCACGACCTCCTCGGCATAGCCGGACATGAACACCACGCGGGCCACAGGACGGGCTGCCAATGCACGCTGGACCCAGGCCGGCCCGCCCATGCCCGGCATGACCACATCGGAGAGGAAAAGATCGATGCGCAGTTCCTCATTTGCGAGCAGCGACAAGGCTTCCTCGCCCGAACCGGCCTCGGTCACCTGATAACCGTTCATCTTGAGCGCCCTTGCCGCGAACGCCCTGACTGGTGCTTCGTCCTCGACCAGCAGGACCGACTTGCCCGCATGGGTCGGCCTGACGGGTGCGGCCTCCGCCTCATGCGCGTCGTCACTTTCTTCTTCAGCATTGCCGGTATGAACCGGCAGATAGATGGTGAACTGTGTCCCCTCCCCCAGACGGCTTTCGCAGGTGATGTAGCCGCCCGTCTGCTTGACGATGCCGTAGACCGTCGACAACCCCAGCCCGGTGCCGCGACCGGCGCTTTTGGTGGTGAAGAACGGTTCGAAAATCCGGTCCAGAACATCCGGCGCGATGCCGCAGCCCTGATCGCGCACCACGACCCTGACATAGCGGCCACGCGGAACGGCGAAGCGGCCATGACGTTCCGGCTCCGTCAGGTCGATATTTTCGGTGACGATTTCGACCGTCCCGCCCTGCGGCATGGCGTCGCGTGCGTTGACGACCAGATTCATGACGACCTGCTCGACTTTGCTGCGATCCGCACGGACCGGGTTCAACCCGGGATCGTGGCGATAATCTATCGCGATACCGTTGCCGACAAGCCTGCGCAGCAGATGCGACAGATCCGACAGGGTTTCGCGCATATCCACACGCTGAGGCTTCAGCTTCTGCTTTCGGGAAAATGCGAGCAGATGATTGACGAGATTTGCCGCACGGTTGGCGTTCTGGCTGATCTGGGCAAGATCGGCATAGTCCGGATCGCCGCTGTCGCGACGCAGCATCAGCAGATCGCAATGGCCGCTGATCGCGGTCAGAAGATTGTTGAAATCATGCGCAATCCCCCCGGCGAGCTTGCCGATCGCCTGCATCTTCTGGCTTTGAACGAACTGCGCCTCAAGCGTCTTGAGCGCGCGCGCATCGGTCAGCACCGCCACCAGCGTCTTGCCATGCGCCCGCTCCGGGTAAAGCGAGACCTGCACGAAACGGTCCTGCCCGGCAAAGGGCGCGCGCATCACTTCGGGCGCCGCCGGTCCGGGGCTGGATTTCGCCTCCGACAACCAGACCTCATAAGGCCGCCCCAACCCCTCCAGCAATTGCGAAACATGCGGCCTGTCCGGCGCGCCGCTTCGATACGGCTCAGCCGCGCGGTTGACCTGAATGACCGTCCCGTCTGCGTCGAGCCGCAGCACCCCGATGGGCAAAAGATCGTAATCCAGCACCGGCAAATTATCGTCTTCCCGGTCAGCGGGAATAAGGTGCAGATGCAGCAGGCACTCCCTCTTGGTCGCATTCATGACATTGCCGCCCGCATATTCCAGCTTCGCCTGACCCCGGCTCTGCGCGCGCAGCAGCAACCGTGCCGCCTGCCGTTCGGCATCGGCACATCGGGTCGCAAGAAACTGCGCCAGTGAACGCTGCTTCTGATCGCCGTAGCGTTCCAGCGCGGCAGGCGACTGGGCGAGGATGACACCTTCCGGATCGGCCAGCCACGCCTCCGCCTCCGAGTTGTCCAGCTCCCCCCGCAGATGACGAAGCGCCCGGCGCCGCGCATAGGCTTCGCTCAGCCGCACCAGCACCACGCCGCCGCCAAGGAACGACCAGCCCAGCACCAGCCCGCTCGCACCCAGCGTCAACAGATCGTCATGACGAAGCTGCGGATCAACCGCCAGTTCCCAGATCCGCGTGACCACCATCGGCGCAACCAGAAGCGGCAACCAAAGCCCAAGGTTTCGCGAAACCCTGCTCAGAAATGCACCCATCTGCGTCACGGCCTTCCGTCTTTTTTCAGACGGTTAGCCGGCAGCTCTTAAAAAAGACTTAATCTGAGCCGTTACGCCTCAAAAGCGACAGAAAAAAACCGTCCGAGCCGTTTATCGGGGTCCAGAATCGGCGCTGCGTCTCGGTATATTCGGGCTGCACGGACAGAAAACGGTCGATCTGCCCGGCATTTTCCGCCTCCAGCAGCGAGCAGGTCATATAGGCGAGATGCCCGCCGGGACGCACCACCGGCGCGACCTCTGCCAATATCCCCGCCTGCGTGGCGATCAGGGCGTCAAGCCCGGCCCGGTCCAGCCGCCATTTCGCATCCGGGCTGCGCCGCCAGGTGCCGGACCCCGAGCAGGGAACATCCGCCACAACCAGATCATAGCCGGACCCCGGCTGACCGGGCCGTGCAAGATCGACGCGGACGCCGGCCCGCCTCGCGCGCTCCGGCAGGTCGGCCATACGCCCCGGATCGGCGTCATGCGCCGTGATCTGCACATCCTCCCGCGCCGCAAGCGCCAGCGATTTCCCGCCACCACCCGCGCAGTAATCCAGCACAAGCGCGCCCTTTGACAGTGGCAACGCCACACAGGCGAGTTGCGGGGACAAATCCTGCAATTCGACCAGCCCGTCCCGATAGGCAGCGGAGCCGTTGATCCGCCGCTCGCCCGAGATGACACGCAGCGCATTGGGATGATCGTCCGCCTCGGTCTCGACCCCGTCGCGGCTCAGCGCGGCCCGCGCCTCCACCACCCCGCCCCGGCGGGGGTTCACCCGCAGCCAGACCGGCGCGCGCTCCCGCATCGCATGGGCCAGCGGCAGGGCGTCCGCGCCCAGCGAGGCGACCCAGTCGGGCCACAGCCAGTCCGGCAGATCGCTGATCCTCTCCGCCTCGCTCAGGGTCACGCCCCCTGCCCGCTCCGTCCCTGACAGCGGCAGCGGCGCGTGGCCCTCGCCCGAAAATACCGTATCGGGATCGCTTCCTTCGGCGCGGATCAGGCCCAGCATCAGCGCCCGCCCGCTCAGCCCGCCGCCAAGGGCCGCGAGGCTGTCACGCCGCCGCAATGCCCCGAACACCAGATCGCGCACAGCGGCGCGGTCACCGGACCCGGCATAGCGGCTGGCCCGCGCCCAGCCGATCAGCGCAGGCTCTGCCGGGCTGCCCGCCAAAATCCGGTCCAGTATCTCAATCGCCGCCGCGACGCGCGCCGCCGGGGTCACGATACCGCATCCGCGTGAGTGGCCTTGTTGATGCCCATGCGCCGCGACATCCAGCCGCCGATCCGGGTCTGCCCGCCATGAATGACGGAGAACAGCGACGGCACGAACAGCAGCGACAGCAGCGTCGACAGCAGCAGCCCCCCGATCACGGCAATCGCCATGGGCGAGCGGAACTCACCCCCCGCACCCGAGCCGATGGCAGACGGCACCATGCCCGCCGTCATGGCAATCGTGGTCATCACAATCGGGCGCGCCCGCTTATGCACGGCATCCAGCAGCGCCTGCCGTTTCGGCACCCCCTCTGCCATCGAACTCAGCGCGAATTCGACCAGCATGATCGCGTTCTTGGTGACGATCCCCATCAGCATCAGAAACCCGATCAGCACCGGCAGGCTCATCGCGAAGCCGAAGAAATACAGCCCGAAAATCGCCCCGCCAATTGCCAGCGGCAGCGACAGCAGGATCGAGACCGGGGTGATGAAGCTGCGGAACAGCAGCACCAGCACGACATAGACCAGCATGATCCCAGCAGCCATGGCGGTGCCGAACGCCTCGAAAATATCGGCCATGATCTCCAGATCGCCGGAGGCCTGAATTTCCGCGCCTTCGGGGAAATCTATCGTCAGCGCCTCGGCCTGCACGATGGCATCGGCTTCGCCCAGCCGGGTATCCCCGGCGAGGTTCGCAGATACCGAGGTCTGGAAGCGCCGGTCATACCGGTTGATCTCCGTCGCGCCGGCGCTCAGCCCGACCTCGGCCACGGTTTCCAGCGGCACTTGCCCCACGGAGCTCGGGACGCGCAGATTGCGGATATTCTCCAGATCCGCCCGCGCCGCCTCGTTCAGCCGCACCATAATCGGCAACTGGCTGTCACCGGCGTTGAACTTCGCCAGATTCGCCTCGACATCGCCAATCGTCGCCACCCGCAGCGTGGTGGCCAGATCGACGGAGGTCACGCCAAGCTGCGCCGCCAGATCGGGGCGCGGCTTCACCGTGATCTCCGGGCGGCGAAGATTGGCGGAGCTGGTCACATCCTCAAGCTGCGGAAGCTGCTTCATCCGCGCGGCAATGCGCTGTGCGGCCACCGTCGCGGCCTCTTCCGTGTCGCCCAGAACGCTGATCGACAGGTCGTTCGCGCCCTCCTCGTTCAGGAAGCTCAGCCGCATATCAGGCGTCCCGGACAGCGCCGCCCGCACCTCTTCCTCAAGGACGAATTGCGATTTCTCGCGATCCTCCTTCTGGCCGTAATCCACGAAAAGCTGGGCTGAGGTCACCGCCTGCCCGCCCCCCTCGACAAAGACCGAGGCAACCTCGGGGAACTGGTCGAGCGCACGGGTGATCTGGCGCGCCGCATCCTCCGTATCGCTGACGGTGGAGCCGGGCGGCAGTTCCAGTTCGATGGTGGAGCGGCCGACATCCTGCGGCGGCATGAACTCATTGGGCAGCAGCGTGGCCGAATAGATCGACCCGGCAAAGACCAGAAAACCCGCGATCAGCGTCAGCAAACGGTGCCGCAGCGTCCAGCCGGACACGCGCATCAACACCCGCATGATGAACCCGTCGCCCTGCTCCACATGTTTGGCGTCTTTCAGGAAATAGGCCGCCATCATCGGCGTGATGATCCGCGCCACCAGCAGCGAAAACAGCACCGACACGGCGACGGTCAGACCGAATTGCTTGAAATACTGCCCGGCGATCCCGGACATGAAACTGACCGGGGCAAAAACCGCGACAATGGAAAAGCTGATCGCGATGACCGTCGTGCCGATCTCCGTCGCGGCCTCCTCCGACGCCTGATAGGCGGGCACGCCCATATTGATATGGCGGACGATATTCTCGATTTCGACAATGGCGTCATCGACCAGAATGCCCGTCACCAGCGTGATCCCCAGCAGGCTGATCGTATTGAGCGTGAACCCCATCAGGTCCATGACCAGAAAGGTCGGGATGATCGACAGCGGCAGCGCCACCGCCGCGATCAGCGTCGCCCGCCAGTTCCGCAGAAACAGGAACACCACGATAATCGCCAGCGCCGCGCCCTCGTACAGCGTTTCCATCGCACGATGGAAATTCGACTCGGTATAGATCGTGGTGTCGTTGATGAGATAAATCTCGGTCGAGGGATAGGTCTCGGCCAGTTCCGCCAGCTTCTCCTTGCTGCCCTCGGAGGCTTCCAGATCGGATTCGCCGCTGGCCCGGAAAATCCCGAACGCCACGACCGGATTGCCGTCATACAGCGCGAAGCTGCGCTCCTCGGACGGGCCGTCGATGATCTCACCAAGCTGATCCAGCCGGATCGTGGCACCGCCCGCAGCCTGAATGACCGTCGCGCCGAGTTGCTCCAGCGTGTCGGCGGCACCGAGCGCGCGGATGGAGAACTCCGTCCCCGCCACATCGCCGCGCCCGCCGCCGAGGTCGATATTGCGCGCGCCAAGCTGCTGCGACACGCTCGCCGCCGTCAGCCCATGCGCCAGCAGACGGTCGGGGTCCAACTCGACCTTGATCTCCCGGTCCGCGCCGCCCAGACGGCTGACCTTGCCGACCGCATCGACCGTCGCCAACTCGCGCGACACCACGTCATCGACGAAATCCGACAGCTCCTCGATAGAGCGTGAATCGTCGCGCACCGCATAGGTCAGGATCGGCATCCCGGTCACATCCAGACGCCGCACAACGGGTTCGGTGATCCCCTCCGGCAGATCGCCCCTGATCCCGGCGACGGCGTCCTTGACGTCGTTCACCGCACGGTCGCTATCGGTCTCCAGCTCGAACTCGACCAGAACGGACAGCAGGCCATCCGTCGCCGTGGTCGTCGTGTGCCGCACCCCGGTGATCGAGGCAATCGAATCCTCCAAGGGCTGCGCCACCTGCGTGACCAGTTCCGAAGGCGCCGCGCCGGGCTGGCCGATGGAGATGGTGACAAGCGGCAGGTCAATATTCGGAAACGCCGTGACAGCAAGGCTGCGAAAGCTGAACAACCCCGCCAGCACCAGCATCAGAAACAGTGCAATCGGCGGGACCGGGTTGCGGATGGACCAGGTCGATAGGTTCATCGCCCTGCCCCCGCAACCGCCCTCATTGCGCCGCCATCTTCGCCGGCATCGGCCGATTCCTGCGGCGCATCGGCCTCGTCCGCGACCGCAGCCCCGTCATCGTCGCCTTCGGCATCTTCAACGACCGCATTGACCCGGTCGCCATCACGGAAGAACGCACCGGCACGGGACACGACCATCTCGCCCTCTTCCAGCCCGGACAGGATTTCCCGCCGGCCCTGCCAGATCGCGCCCGCGACCACCTCCCGCGTTTCGATGATCCCGTCCCTGGCGACCTGTACCACCTCGACATCGCCGGAGGACAGCACAGCGGCCATCGGCACGCTCAGCCCCTCATGCCGGTCGACCACGACCCAGCCGGAGGCGAACAGGCCGCTGCGCAGACCGGGCACCTGCTCCAGCGAGACCCGCAACTCACCCAGACGCGTGACCGGGTCCACGGCGGCAGGCAAGCGCCGCACCACGCCCTGAACCTCGCCCAGCCCGGCGACGCTCGCCACCGCCGGATCATCGACCGCCAGCCGCTCCAGCGCGGTCTCGATAATCTCCGCGCTCCATTCGATCTCGCCGCCTGCGACAATGGTGAACATCGGCTCGCCTGCGGCGCTGCCGACCGCGCCGATCTGCGCGTTGCGGTCGGTCACGATGCCGTCGACGGGTGCCGTGATCTCCGTCCGGGCCAGATTGAGGCGGGCGATTTCGACAGCAGCATCCGCCGTCGCCTTCGCGGCCTCCGCCACGGCGAGACCATCCGTCGCAGAGGCCGAGGCCGCGCGCGCCGCCGCCTCATTCGCGACAACCTGATCAAGCGCCGCCTGCGTGGCCGTTCCGCCGCGCTGCAAACGCCGGGTTCGCTCCAAGGCCGCCGCCGCCTGAACAAGTGCCGCCTCCGCCCGGTCGATCTCGCTGCGCGCCTGTCCGACCGCAGCCCCTGCCCGCTGCGCCTCCGCCTCTGCCTGCGCAAGCTGGGCGCGCACCGTCAGATCGGACAGCCTCGCCAGAACCTGCCCGCGCGAGACCTGATCGCCCGGCTCCGCCAGCAGTTCCATGATTTCATAGCCGGAGAGCTGCGGATAAACGAGCGCCTCCTGCCGCGGCACCAGCGAACCCGACATCGGCACCCGAATCTCGATCGGGGCCATGCGGGCGGCGGATACGGTCGCGGCCTGAGCCTGCACCTCCTGAGCCTGAGCCTCCGCCTCCGCATCCTGCGCGACTGCCGGCATCGCAAACGCGAATATCACGGCAAAAACTGCCGATACAAAAATAGAAAAACACCGTTCTGAGAATAGAAAAATCGGTTTCATCCGGAAAATGCTCGTCCCCTGCGGCCCGCCGGTCCGTCGCGCGAATTCAGGCGACAATGGCGGACTCCTCGTCATCTGTCAGGCTAGCCGATGCGCTGCCCCGAGGGAATAGGCAGGACCCTGCGTCAGCCTTCACAAAAGCAACAGGAATCTGCGATGTCCCGGCCTGACATCGCGCGGCTTTCGCATCAATCCGCGCATGGCGGACCGGGATAAGCTTGCGCAATCCGCCGCGAGCCGCCATCAACGGGCTTGCCGCGACCGAGAGGGACTGATGGACAAGATCGACCTGCCTGAGCGCCCGGGCTGGCGCGACCGCGCCGCCGAGCTGGGTTTCACCTTCGCCGATATGGGGGGCGAACCCTATTGGGACGAAAGCACCGCATACCGCTTCACCCTGCGTGAGATCGAGGACAATATCGAAGACCCCGCGACAGAGCTTCACGCCATGACGCGCGAGGCCGTCGCCACGGCGCTGGCCAGCGACGACTGGCTGACCCGCATGGCGATCCCCGAAGCACATTGGGATTTCATCGCCGATAGCTGGAAAAACGGCGAGCCCGAGCTTTATGGGAGGATGGATTTTTCCTATTCCGGCGACGGTCCGGCCAAGCTGTTGGAATACAACGCCGACACGCCCACATCGCTTTACGAATCTGCCTCCTTCCAGTGGCTCTGGCTGGAGGAGCAGCAAAAACTGGGGGTGATCTCGCCCGATACCGACCAGTTCAACGGCATCTACGAGGCACTCGTCACCCGCTGGGCCGCCATCGCCGCAACGGGCGAGGACATCCATTTCGCCGCCGACAAGGACAACCCCGAGGATTATGCCACGGTCGAAACCCTTGCCTACGCGGCCCGCGAGGCAGGGCTGGGCGCGCATTTCACCGACCTCGCCGGGATCGGGCTGACCGATGAGGGGCAGTTCGCGGATGACGAGGACCGGGTGATCGGCACGCTATTCAAGCTTTACCCGTGGGAGGACATGCTGCGCGACGATTTCGCCCGGCATCTCGCCGCGTCGGGTGCGCGCTTCATCGAGCCGCCTTGGAAAGCGGTCCTGTCCAACAAGGCCATCCTGCCGCTGCTCTGGCAGATGTTCCCCGGCCATCCGAACCTGCTTCCCGCGTTTTTCGAAGCCGACATCGCCGATGCGCTTCAGGGCGGCATTCCGCCGCGCAGCGTCTCGCAAGCCTTCGCGAAGGCCGAAGACGCGCTTTTGCAGGGCCATGTCAGCAAACCGATCTTTTCGCGCGAAGGTGCCGGGGTTATCATCCGTGAGGCCGGGCGCGAAACCGACCGCGCCCCGGATGACAGCTATGACGACCACCCACGCATCATTCAGGCGCTCGCGCCGCTGCCCGATTTCGGCGGCTTTCACCCGGTGATCGGCGCGTGGATCATCGGCGACGCCTGTGTCGGCATGGGTCTGCGCGAAGACACCAGCCGCATCACGCATAATATGTCGCGGTTCAAGCCGCATTATATCGAGGACTGACCATGACCGCACCGATCCGCAAACGCTCGCGCCACGTCGCCCTGTTTCTGGCCGGAACCGCCGTGATGGGGCTGGCGGCGTGTGAGGAGGAAAAGACCGACGCCGCCGCCTTCCCCGATCTGCAAAGCTGCATTGCCGAGGCCGAGAAAGGCTCGCTGTTCTTCACCGCCGAGGATTGCGAAACCCAGTTCGCCGAAGCCCAGCAGACCCATCTGGAGACCGCGCCCCGCTACGATTCCAAGGAGCTTTGCGAACAGGAGCACGGGGCCGGCAATTGCGAAACCGATCCGGCGGCGCAGAATCAGTCCGGCGGCGGCTCGATCTTCATGCCGCTGTTCATGGGCTATATGCTCGGCTCGATGCTGGGCGGCGGTCGCGGCGTGACCTCTCAACCGATGGTGCGCACGGCGTCGGGCAATTATGCGACCCCGGACGGCAAGCAGAGCTTCGCGACGAATCGCGGCACCGGCCGGGTCTCCAGCTCCGCCTTCACCAAGGCCCCGACCACAATGGGCAAGGCACCGATGACCCCCGCACAGGTCAGCCAGCGTGGCGGCTTCGGCGCATCCTCCACCTCGCGCGGCGGCGCGGCGCGCAGTGGTGGCTGAACACCGCATCATGCCGGCTATCATCAGTCAGATATTTCTGGCTTTCCGTCAAATTTCTGAGCCAATGTCAATGCAGACTTTCGATCGCGGTGCGGCGAAGGCCGGGTTTGAGCCCTTAGCAACTGATGCTGCAATGTGTATGAATGTCCGGGTTCACGGCTTTGGGCGCAAGTAACATACAAGGGCTTATGCGCCCATGCTCACGATATGAACCGATAAGGCTCTCTATGTAAGCCTTGCCTAGATCAACTTGAATTGCCCAACGTCACTCACTCCATCGCGCAAAGAATTGAAATCAACTGACCTACCACCACATTGTCCAGGCAAATACTGCTCTATTTCATATCGATCAGCAGCCAAAGCATCCTTGGAACCAACAAATCCATGGGAATGGGAAAGCCAGCGCAGTGTGATGAGGTCCGATGTTTTGAGTACGCGCAACGCCTCGCCAGACCCATACGCACCAATTCTGTACTTTCCGCCATCGGCCTCGAAAACCTTATTTATTTCAGAGAAGTAGCCAACTACCTCCTTGGTATAAAATTTAATTCCAGGAATTGATCCGACAAAGTCACCATCCACACCGAAATAAATCGCGCTACCGCTTGGTTGGCGCAGTTCAGTGGCCATTTTCAAGGCCCGTTCAGCGTCATTTAGACCTCGATTTTTCCAGTCTTCGAAGGTTTCTGATTTATTGTTGTTATGCTGAAAAACAACTAAAATAGACATTCCAGCTTTAGAAATTATTGGTATTTCATATTCTCTAAGGCGCTTTCCCGGCAATGTTTCATTTTCGTAATCATAGTAGCGGGCAACAATGGAAACGCCGACGTCTTTCATGTGGTCAACAAAGGAATCTGTAGCCTGAAAGGATGTATCGACCATCTGTACGCCACTAGCGATACGACAGTAATCTTTCGATTTTTTGGCGGCCATGGTACTCTATGAAGTTAAAGGTGAGCGCTCAGAAGATTTACCAAATTTTTCAACCATTAGGTTGTTAATTTGCTTTGCGGAATACATCTTGCCTGGCGACGAAGGCCCGGCGGCTTGGATGTGGCCACAGTCTTTGAATGACCAGAAATACCCTGAGGTCAGACCGAGATCGCGCGCGGTTTCCGCATAGACCTTGTAGTGCGGATCACATGACCATGCGGCTGCTCCACCAACTGATCTATAGACGTCAACCGCGTTTCCATATTGATGCCAGCTATACCCAGGAAGGGCGTTTGTGACCCTTTGGTCTGGCCCCTGCGGGCCGACATCCCGAAGAACAGCAGCTAGAAAATCCGCCCCTTGAGATTTCAGTTTTGCTATTGCTTCGTTGACAACAGTTGTAGATCTCGATTGGCGCCAAAGTCTAGCTTGCTCCCATGGATCGCGAAGGCCAAAATAGGGCACCATTAAATATCCCTGCTCTTCACAAATGCCGAGAACTTTTTGAACCTTATCAGCAAAGTCCTTCTCTAGATCACCAAAACTAAAACGAAGCCCAAAGCGCGCCGTTTTATTTATTGAGAACGAGTTTTCATCGAGCGGGACATCAAACAGGCCATCATCGTCGTCGGAGTTGGTCAACGCTTCAAATTCGGTTTCAAATTCTTCAAGTGACATGAAGTTCACCCCTTCACTTAACCTTACCCAAGAAATGATACCACATGCTGTCCGATGAGTCACTTCGGATGCTCAGGGGTTGTGAGGGAAGGAAGCATCGAAATTTTACCCCTGTTTTTTGACCTCGTTGGCCCCATGTGTACCATATGAACGACCGTTCACACCGGACACAGTGCGACTGGTGCACAAGTCATGAGCTTTGGGCCTTATTCAGAAGCTCAAGAAACCAGACTGTGTAAATGGCGCACAGATCCGGTGCGGGGTTCGGCAGCTTCGCAGCCCCTTGTTTGAGCAGACCTTGGATCGTCGTCACCGAACGGCAGCTTCGTCCCGCTTACCAGCTCCCTTGAGGGGCCGGTGTCTAAGGTCCGGTTTGGGAAAGAGCTGCATGACGTTCCGCACAGGCGGGAAACGAAAAACGGCGCCCGAGAGGGCGCCGTTCAGCATTCCATCATCAATCGGACCGGATCAGACCGCGCCCTTGATGAAGTTCACAGCATCACCGAAAGTCTGGATGGTTTCGGCTGCGTCATCCGGGATCTCGATGCCGAATTCTTCTTCGAATGCCATGACCAGCTCAACGGTGTCGAGGCTGTCTGCACCCAGATCGTCGATGAACGAAGCGGATTCGACCACCTTGTCCTCTTCAACGCCGAGATGCTCGACAACGATTTTTTTCACGCGATCAGCAATATCGCTCATGTTTTTCCCTCATGTTCGCGGGCACATGCCCAAGGTTAGCGGCCATGCCGCGATGCCGGGGTAATCCCCTTTGCGTCAATCCCGCATATAGCAGCGGAATGGCCCCATGCAACCGCTTTCGCCGGAAAATCATGGCTGACAGGCGGCAAATCGCGGTCGGTTCCGCTCTGCAAACCCTGCGCCAGACCCCGCCGAAAGCGAGTAAAACCGGGCGTTTCAGCCGCCCGGACGCCCGTCAGACCATTGCCATGCCGCCATTGACATGCAGCGTTGCGCCGGTGACGTAGCCCGCCTCTGCACTGGCGAGATAAAGTGCCGCAGAGGCAATATCTTCGGGCTTACCCATGCTGCCCGCCGGGATCTGGGCCAGAATCTTGCCCTTCTGATCGTCGTTCAGCTTGTCGGTCATCGCCGTGGCGATAAAGCCCGGTGCGATGCAGTTCACGGTGATATTGCGGCTCGCGACCTCATAGGCCAGCGATTTCGACATGCCGACCAGACCGGCCTTTGCAGCGGCATAGTTGCCCTGCCCCGGATTGCCCGTGGTCCCGACGACGGAGGTGATGTTCACGATCCGGCCCCAGCGGGATTTCATCATCCCCCGCAGCACCGCGCGGCAGAGGCGGAAGCTGGAGGTCAGGTTGACATCGATCACCTGCGCCCATTCCTCGTCCGACATGCGCATGAAGATATTGTCGCGGGTAATGCCAGCGTTGTTGACCAGAATATCCACCCCGCCCATTGCCTCGGCAGCGGCTTTGGGCAGCGCCTCGACCGCCTCGGCATCGCCCAGATTGGCGGTCACGACATGCGCCCGCTCGCCCAGCTTTCCCGCCAGATCGTTCAGCGGCGCCTCTCGCGTGCCTGACAAGGCGACCGTCGCCCCGGCGGCATGCAGCGCCTCGGCAACCGCGCCGCCAATGCCGCCCGACGCGCCGGTGATCAGGGCGCGTTTTCCTGTCAGATCAAACATATTTCTCTCCTGTCTCGAAAGAGGCGGCATTGAGCGCCGCCCGGCAGTGAATTTCGACCGTGTCGAACACGGGCGCAGCGACATTGTCCTGATTGAGCAGCAGGCCAACCTCGGTGCAGCCCAGAATGACGCAATCCGCGCCCTCCGCGATCATCGCAGCAGCGGCGTCCTGATAGATGCGCCGGCTGTCCTCGCGCACCTCCCCGCGGACCAGCTCGTCAAAGATGATCCGATGAATTTCGCCGCGCGTCCCGGCATCCGGCAGGACGGGTTTCAGGCCGCTGGCGACCAGCCGGTCAACGTAGAAACGCCGCTCCATCGTGTAGGCGGTGCCGATCAAGGCGGGGCGGCGGAAGCCTGCGGCGTTGATTTTGTCGGCGGTCGCGTCAGCGATGTGGATCAGCGGCAATTTCGTCGCGGCTGCCACCTGATCGGCGACCAGATGCATGGTGTTCGCGGCGATCACGATCACCCCGGCACCGGCCCGCTCCAGCCCCTGTGCCGCATCGACCAGAAGTGCCGCGGCACCGTCCCAGTCGTCGTCCTTCTGCATCTGTGCAATGGATGCGAAATCGACCGAATGCAGCAATATCCGCGCCGAGTGCAGCCCGCCCATGCGTTCCGCGACCATCTGGTTGAGCCGCGCATAATAATGGGCCGTCGAGACCCATGACATGCCGCCCAGAATACCGATCGGGCGCATGGTTCAGCTTTCTTTGAGTGCAATAATATCCGCAGGCACACCGATGGCACGGGTTTCCGCGCCTTTGGCGATGCGCTTGATCATGCCCGACAGCGCCTTGCCGGCACCGATTTCCCAATATTCACCGACGCCCGCCCCGGCGAGAAACTCAACGGATTCGCGCCAGCGGACGGAGCCGGTGACCTGTTCGACCAGAAGGCGGCGGATCGCACCCGGCTCGATCACCGGCTCGGCGCGGACATTGGCGATGACCGGCACGGCGGGGGGCTGAATCTCCACCCCGGCCAGCGCATCCGCCATTGCAGCGGCGGCGGGCTGCATCAGCACGCAATGGAACGGGGCCGAGACCGGCAGCATAAGCGCGCGCTTCGCCCCGCGTTCCTTGGCGAGCGCCGCCGCACGTTCCACGGCATCCTTGTGACCCGAGATCACCACCTGTGCAGGATCGTTGTCATTGGCGGCCTGACAGACCTCGTCCCCTGCAGCCTCTCGCGCGATTTCATCCACGGTGGCGAAATCCAGCCCTAGAATCGCGGCCATAGCACCGATCCCGACCGGCACGGCATCCTGCATGGCCTGCCCGCGCAGCCGCAGCAGACGGGCCGTGTCCTCAAGGCTCAGCGCCCCTGCCGCGCAGAGCGCCGAATATTCGCCGAGCGAGTGACCGGCGACGTAATCCGCATCCGCGATATTGATCCCCTCGCTTTCCAGCGCCCGGAACGCCGCCATCGAGGTTGCCATAAGTGCTGGCTGGGCATTGCGGGTCAGGGTCAGCTCCTCCGCATCCCCCTCCCAGATCAGTTTCGACAGCTCTTCGTCCAGAGCCTCGTCAACCTCGCGGAACACATCCATTGCGGCGGGATAGGCTTCGGCCAGTTCACGGCCCATGCCGATGGATTGGGCGCCCTGACCGGGAAAAACGAATGCGCGCATGATCTTGCCCTCATATCTGGTTTCACCTGTCCTAGC
This sequence comes from Paracoccus sp. SCSIO 75233, assembly GCF_027912675.1. Lineage (NCBI taxonomy): Bacteria > Pseudomonadati > Pseudomonadota > Alphaproteobacteria > Rhodobacterales > Paracoccaceae > Paracoccus > Paracoccus sp. SCSIO 75233. The sequence continues at coordinate 1,639,535 of NZ_CP115757.1, forward strand.
GCGGCAGTGAGGGCGCGGCAATGTCAAAGGGGCGCGGATCGTGATGACCGCGCCCCTTCAAAAGATCATTCAGACCGGATCAGCCGACCAGTTCGAGGCCCGAGAAAAAGAATGCAATCTCACGCGCCGCCGATTCCGGGCTGTCGGAGCCGTGAACCGAGTTTTCGCCCTTCGACAGCGCGAATTCCTTGCGGATGGTGCCTTCAGCGGCTTCCGCCGGATCGGTCGCACCCATCACTTCGCGGTTCTTCGCGATGGCGTTTTCGCCCTGCAAAACCTGCACGACAACCGGCTCGGACGACATGAATTCGACCAGCTCGCCATAGAACGGACGCTCGCTGTGCTCGGCATAGAAGGCACCGGCCTGAGCGGGCGACAAATGGATGCGTTTCGAGGCGACGACACGCAGGCCGGCATCCTCGAATTTCGCCACGACCTTGCCGGTCAGGTTGCGTTTGGTGGCATCGGGTTTGATGATGGAAAGGGTCAGTTCGGTCGCCATTTTATACTCCGTCATTCAGGGCGCGGGAGCGCCCCGCGCGGAAAATATGCGCGGCTCGTATCACGCTGGCGGGAGGTTGAAAACCCGGCTTGAGTGCCGCACAGCGCGTACACCGGCTGTACACAGGGCGTACACAGCCCGTGCACCGCTTGGGTGTACAGGGCTGGGTTAACCGACTGGAAAAGGGATGGAAATAGGGCGGCGGTCACTCGTGACGCTCATGCCCACACTTCAAGTCCCGAAAACTGGGAAGGAAGCGAGTTGTTCAGCAGCGCCCGATCACGTCAGCCTAGAGAAACAGCTTGGCGATAGCGACGATCGCCAGCGTCGCGCCCGATCCGACAACCAGCAGATACCAACGCGTCTCGCCTGCCAGTTTCTTGCTCTCCACATCGAGCTTGGAGGCTTCATTTGCGAGTTTTCTAGTCTCGGCATCGAGCTTTGAGGCCTCCGACATCAACTTGCGGGTTTCCTGATTCAGCTTATGTACCTCGGCCAGTTCGCGCTCATACTCCGCACGGGTGAGCATGCCATCCGTAATTGCCTCGTTCATGTCTCACCCGCCGTCAGATACGAGACGCCGCTCGATCCGGTCCAGGCGCGCCTGCAAGGATGCAATCGCCGCATCCTGATGCAGTTCCGCCTGCATGAAGCCCGCCAAATGGCCCTTGATGACTCGTGTGTCACCTTCGATATGGCCGATCCGTTCGTCTGTCCTGACCAGCTTTGACTGAATGGCCTTCAGATGCTCCAGAAGCAATTCATTGGTCACGATCATGACCATGCCTCACCCTCGCTGAGTTCAAGGCGGCGCTCGATCCGTTCAACACGCGCTGTCAACGCCACGAGACCGGCGTCATGCCGGTTAAGGGAGCCTATCGCGCCATGCATGTGATCGTTCAGTTCAGCGATGCGCGCGTTGGTCTCGTCCGCCTTGTGGGCAAGGTCATCCATGCGACGATGCATCGCCTTCAGATGCTCAAGGATCAGTTCGTTGGTCACGTTATCGCTCATGGCGTTGCGTCTTATCCTTTCAACATAGTGCATTTCGGGCGGTTTCGCCACTGACAGTGCCGCGACGACGATCCGCGCCGCGACGAATCTGGCGAGCTTTGAAACATGATAACGCCACGGCAGGAATTAAGAATAGAATAATGAATAAAAAGCAAATTTCAGTATCGGGCCGGGCGTCTGCATTTCGCCCGATTGACAAGCTTCGCCGGGCGGGCGATGCGGGGCCATGCTGCGTATTGACGATATATCCTATTCCATTGCCGGACGCCCGCTGCTGGAGCATGCCTCGGCAACGATCCCGGACGGCCATAAGGTCGGGCTGGTCGGGCCGAACGGGGCTGGCAAGACGACGCTGTTCCGGCTGATCCGGGGCGAACTCGCGATTGACGGCGGTACGATTTCGCTGCCGCCGCGGGCGCGGATCGGGGGCGTGGCGCAGGAGGCACCGGGGACCGCGCGCAGCGTTCTGGACACGGTGCTGGACGCCGATACCGAACGCGCGGCGCTGATGACGGAGGCGGAGACCGCGACCGACCCGGCCCGGATTGCAGAGATCCAGACCCGGCTGGCCGATATAGACGCCTGGTCGGCGGAGGCGCGGGCGTCGACGATCCTCAAGGGGCTGGGGTTCGGGGACGCCGATCAGCAACGACCGAGCGCGGATTTCTCGGGCGGGTGGCGGATGCGGATCGCGCTGGCCGGCGTGCTGTTTGCCCAGCCGGACCTGCTGCTGCTGGACGAGCCGACCAACTATCTGGACCTTGAAGGCGCGCTGTGGCTGGAAAGCTATCTGGCGCGTTACCCGCATACGGTGATCGTCATCAGCCACGACCGGGGGCTCCTGAACCGGGCGGTCAGCCATATCCTGCATCTGGAGGAGCGGCGGCTGGTGCTGTATTCCGGCGGCTACGACGTGTTTGCCCGCACCCGTGCGGAGCGGCGTGCCGTGCAGGCGGCGGAGGCGCGCAAGCAGGATGCACGGCGCGCACATCTGCAAAGCTTCGTCGACCGGTTCCGCGCCAAGGCCAGCAAGGCCAAGCAGGCGCAGGCCCGCATCAAGATGATCGAGAAGATGGAGCCGATCACCGCCCCGGAGGAGGCGAAGTTCCACCGTTTCACCTTCCCCGCACCGGAGCAGCTTTCCCCGCCCATCATCGCGATGGAGGGGGTCAGCGTCGGTTATGGCGAACGCGAGGTGCTGCGGCGGCTGAACCTGCGGATAGATCAGGACGACCGGATCGCGCTTCTGGGCCGGAACGGTCAGGGGAAATCGACGCTCTCGAAGCTGCTGGCCGAGAAACTGGCCCCGATGGCCGGGCAGATCACCCGGTCGGGCAAGCTGCGGGTCGGGTATTTCGCGCAGCATCAGGTGGATGAGCTGGTGCTGGCGGACACGCCGCTCGACCATGTCAGGCGGTTGCGGCCGGACGAGGCGCAGGCGAAGCAGCGGGCGCGGTTGGCCGGGTTCGGGCTGATGGAGGCGCAGGCGGAGACGCCGGTCGGCAAGCTGTCGGGCGGGCAGAAGGCGCGGCTCTCGCTGCTGATCGCCACCATCGACGCGCCGCATCTTCTGGTGCTGGACGAGCCGACGAACCATCTGGACATTGAAAGCCGCGAGGCGCTGACGCAGGCGCTGAACGAATATTCCGGCGCCGTTGTGCTGGTCAGCCACGATATGCATCTGCTGTCACTGGTCGCCGACCGGCTGTGGCTGGTCGATCAGGGCGGCGTTACGCCGTGGCAGGGCGATCTGGACGATTACCGCGCCATGTTGTTGCAGACGCCCGACGACAAGCCCGCGAAACCCGCCCCGGCCCCGAAACCGAAACGGGCGAGCCGGGACGAAATTCTGGTCATGCGGGCCGAGGTGCGCAAGGCCGAAGAGCGGGTCGAGAAGCTGACCGAGATGCTGGACAAGCTGGGCGCGAAAATGGCCGATCCGGCGATTTACGACCAACCGGCGGAGGTCGAGAAATGGGGCCGCAAACATGCCGAGGCGTCAGAGGCGATGATTCGCGCCGAAGACCTGTGGACGGCAGCGATGGAGCGGCTGGAGCAGGCGGAACGGGGCTGAACGCCTCGATGCCGGAAACGTGATGTTGCGCTGCGGCAACCCGGTCCGCAAAATGGGCCCCGCCCGATGCGTATGGGTTGAATTTCATGCGGCGATTGGCGAGTTTGCAGTCTCGTATCAATCACCCAAGTTTCAGGATTCGCCCGATGAAGATCGCTCTGCCGCTGATCGTCGCCCTTACCACTGCCGCGCCCGTCATGGCGCAGGACACGATCATTAACCCGGCCCAGTCCATCACGGTCGATCTGGGGATCGGGGCAAATTACAAGCCGACCTATCAGGGCTCCGACGATCAGGATACCTCGGCCTGGTTCATCTTCCGCAATTTCAGCTATAGCGGCCGCGAAAACGCGGGCCGGGCCTTTTCGCTGACCCCAAGCCTCGGCTATGTCGGGGAGCGCGACAGCGGCGATGACGACCGGCTGGAAGGCATGGACAAGATCAACCGCGCCTATGAGCTGGGGCTTAAAGCAAGCTGGCGTGCCGGCGCGACGGAAGGCTATGTCACCGCGCGCAAGGGCTTCGGCGGCCATAAGGGCATCACCGGCGAGTTCGGGACGCGCTACCGGATCGAAGCCAGCGATCAGCTGACCCTGTGGGCCGGGCTGGAAGCGGGCTACGGCGACGACACCTATAACGAGACCTATTTCGGCGTCACCGCCACAGAGGCACGGCGGAGCGCATACACGGAATATCAGCCCAGCGGCGGCATCAACATGGCCGGTGCATCGCTGGAGGCGCGTTATGAGCTGGCCCCGAACACCGCCGTTCTGGGTGAGCTGAAATATTCGCGCATCATCGGTGACGCGGCGGACAGCCCGCTGGTGATGGAAGAAAACCAGCCCTCGGTGAAACTGGGCATCGTGCGGACGCTGAATTTCGCGTTCTGATCGTCGATCAGGGTGACGAGCAGGGGGGCGGCAGGACCGCCCCTTTTTCATGCGCAGACGCAGGGGTTCCGGTGCTATCCCGCCACGCCGCGCAGCAATTTCTGGCGCGCGGGCGGGATGGCGGCGATTTCTAGGCCGGTAAAGACATGCAGCGTGCCGAGTTGCTCGTCCACCACGGCATGATCGCTGACCCAGCCGCCCATCAGCAGGTAGCTGCGCAGAAGCGGCGGCAGACCGGCCTGCGCACGGCGGGGATCGGGCTTCATCAGCCGCAAGGCGCGGGCGAAGCGGAACACTTTCGGAGCCTTGACGCGGGGCAGCCAGCGGCGGGGGGCGAGGTGGCGTTCCTTCAGCATGGCGAAAGCGTCGGCATAGCCCTGCGCATCCGTGCCCATGAAGGACGAGCAGCCGAACAGCAGCCCGACTTTGTTGTCATCGACAAAGCGGGTCATCGCACCCCATGCCACCCGCAGAATATCCGGGTCGGCATGTTCGGGGTGGATGCAGAACCGGCCCATTTCCACCATCGGGCCTTCAAATTCGCGCAGCCGGCCGAGATCGTAATGGCTGGCGGAATAGCTCCGCTCGATCTCCGTGCCGCTTTCCAGCAGCATGAAGCGGAAGGTGGCGACGAGGATGCCACTGCGCTGATCCTCGATCAGGACATGGTGGCAGGCATCGTCATACTGGTCGGCGTCGATTGCCGCGCCGTCATCGACGACCCCACGCTTGCCGATGAAAGCCAGCCAGCGCAAACGCTGGGCTGCGCGCAGATCATCGGCGTTCCCGGCCAGCCGCGCGTGATAGCGCCCCCGTTTCAGCATCATCTTGCCGCATCCTCACGCGTGACACATACTTGTTCCGCATCTGCATAATCCTATCTTGTAACGGCGTTGCAACAGGAGATTGAAATGGCAAATGTTCAGAAATCCGATGCGGAATGGCGGGCACAGCTGTCTGACGAGGAATATCGCATCACCCGTCAGGCCGGAACCGAGCGACCGTTTTCACATCCCGGATTTCCCAAGGATGCAGGGTATTTCGCCTGTGTCTGCTGCGGCGCGCCGCTGTTCGAGCAGGATGCGAAATTCGAAAGCCATTGCGGCTGGCCAAGCTTTTCCGCCCCCGGCGGCAAGATCGACGAGCATCGCGACGCCACGCATGGCATGATCCGGACCGAGGTTCGGTGTCATGAATGTGACGCACATCTGGGCCATGTCTTCCCGGATGGCCCGCCCCCGACCGGGCTGCGCTATTGCATCAACGGGGTGGCGATCAAATTCGTGCCGGCGAAGGAAGGCTGAGCAGTCTCAGCCTTTTTCATCCAGCAGGAAACGGTCGAGCATGGCGGGCAGCATCACGTCCGCCATCATCTCCGGCTCGCCCAGAACGCCTTCGTTGAGCAGCATCGAAAACCCATGCACCAATGACCACCACCCGATAGAGGGCGCCAGCGCGGGATCGCTGTTCTTGCAGATATCCGCATCTTCGCCGCGAATGATCCTGTCGAGTTGCTGGAAGGTCTCATTCGCGGTCTTGACGAAATCGGGATCCTCGGGATCGAGCACGCCGCGCCGCCACATCAGGTCGAATCTCGCCTGTTCGCTATAGGCGAAGGTTACATAAGCGCGCGCTTGGGCGCGGATCGCCGCATCGCGATCCGGCCCGGCATCCTCCGTCGCCTGCCGCAGCCGCTCACCAAGATCCCGGAATGCCCTGACCGCAATCGCGGTCAGAATGGCGCGGGTGTCCTTGAAGTAATAGGCATGTGCAGCGGGTGAGACCCCGGCACGGCGCGCGGTTTCGCGCAGGCTGAAGCCGTCAACGCCACGCTCCGCGAGAAGCGCCTCCGCAACCTCCAGCAGCACGGGACGCAGATTGCCCCATTTATGCGCCCGCACCTTCTTGACAGAGTCAGGGATTACACTCATATCGATTTTATCACTGTTAAAATTTTACCGTTAAGGCTGGTTTTCATGTCGGGCGATCAGGTTTTTCTGACCGGGGCCTCCGGGTTTCTGGGGGGTCATGTTGCATTGCAGTTGCTGCAAAAAGGGTATCGGGTTCTGGGTTCGGTCCGCAGTCCCGAAAAAGCGGAGATGGCGCGCAAGGCGATTGCGCTTGCCCGCGGGGATACCTCCAGACTGTCCTTCGTGACGCTGGATCTGCTGGACGGCGACGGATGGGGGGAGGCGGCGGCGCAATGCCGGTTTCTTATCCACACGGCCTCGCCCTTCGTGACCGTGATGCCGAAAAACCCGGACATGCTGATCCGGCCCGCAGTTGACGGAACGGAACATGCGCTGAATGCCGCGCTTCGGGCCGGGCATAAACGCATCGTACTCACATCCTCCGTCGCTGCGATAGATTCGGCACCGTTAACGTATAACAAAGTTTATAGTGAAAGCGATTGGACCGACCCTGATGACAAAACTGTGACCGCCTATGCGGCGTCAAAGACACTGGCGGAGCGCGCGGCGTGGCAGATCATGTCGCGTGCCGGGCTGGCGGAGCGGCTGGTTACGATCAACCCGTCCGCAATTCTCGGCCCGCTGCTGGATCGCGACCCCGGCACATCACCGGCGATGCTGCTACCGATGCTGACGGGGAAAATGCCGTTGGCACCGGAGATCCGGCTTGAATATGCGGATGTGCGGGACGTGGCCGCCGCCCATGTCGCGGCGCTCAGCGCACCGGAGGCGGGCGGGCATCGGCATATCGTGTCGGGCCCGAACCTGTCGCTTCTGGAGATCGCAAATTTCATCCGCGAGGATTTCCCGGAATTCGCCGGGCAGCTTCCACGCCGTCAGATGCCCGGCTGGATGGCCGCGCTGATCGCACCGTTTCAGCCCGCGCTGCGCGATGCGAAACCGTTTCTGGGCGTGCGCAAGATCACCGATGGCGGGCGCGGTCGGGCGCTGATCGGGCGGGACCCCTATCCGGTGCGGGAAACCATCCGGGCCACGGTCACCTCGATGATAAGGCAGGGATTGGTCGGGGACGATCAGCCGTCTTCGCTGGTTGCATCGTCCTTATAGGGGACGTGATCGGGAAGATCGTCGCCCAGCACGCCCTCGATATAAAGCCGCTGGACCAGCACCATTGCCACGACCATCAGCGGTGCCGCGACAAGGATGCCGGGCAGGCCGAACAGCACGCCGAAGCCGATGACGCCGAAAATCGTCATCACCGGCGGCAGCCCGGCCGCCCGGCGCTGGATCAACGGCATGATGACATTGCCCTCCAACTGCTGCACGGCAACGAACAACAGCAGCACATAAAGCGCATCACGCGGACCCTGCGTCAGCGAGAACAGCACGGCAGGAATACCGGAGAGGAACGGGCCGATATAGGGGATCGCATTCGTCAGGCCCGCGATGATCCCAAGGACGAGCGCCAGCGGAATGTCCAGCAACCACAGCCCGCCGCCGGTCAGGATCGCCACGATCAGCATGTCGAGCGATTGCCCGGCCAGCCAACTCCACAGCTTGTCGCCGATTTCGCGGAGGATTTCGGCGGCGTGCTCGCGATGCGCGATCGGAACCATCCGCAGCATGCCCTGCACATAAGTTTCCGGGTGAAGCGCCAGAAAAATCGCCACGGTCAGCACAAGCACCAGATTGGCGATCCCGCCGATGACCGCGTTGACCGTACCGCGCACGACGCCGAACAGGCCGGTAAAGGACTCCATCGCCGCGCGCGCCGCATTCCGGCCCCCGCCACTGCCGCTGCCGGATTGCCCGTTGGCGGCAGCCGCGGCCTCGGCATTGCGCTCAAAGATGAAATTGCCAAGGGCCGAGCTGTTGATCCAGTCCAGCACTTGCCCCCATGCCCGCGGAATCGCTGCAACAAGCTGGCGCATCTGTTCGGATATCTGCGGCCCGGCATTCAGGAACAACCCGATCACAGCCAGCAACCCGAGCGCCAGCACGGTGAACACCGCCAGCGATGGCGACAGCCCGGTCCAGCGCACAAGGTAATTCGCGGTCTTGCGGATCGCGATGCCAAACAGCACAGCCGCAAAGCCCATAAGCAGAACGAAGGACAGCTCCCAGATCAGCAGCAGCGTCAGGGCCACGGCGAATGTGGTCAGGATGGTCGGGACCGGCACCGGGCGGCGAGAGATTTTCAGCGCGCCGTCATCGGCTTCGGGGTCGGGCAGTTCCGGCTGTCTCGGCATGCGGCTGCTCCACCTGCTCACATGGCGCTGGCCCGCTGCGCCTCAGGTTTCACATGGGCCGGGTCGAAAGAAACGGATCTGGCGCCGCGCAGTTGCACGGCAGATCGCGGATATTATTCGTCGAAGATATTCGAAGCGTCGAAATTGCCAAGATTGCCGAGGATCTGGCGAATCACGCTGATCGAAGTGATGTTCGAATCGGTGACGCGACGCGACAACACCACGATGCGCCCCTGCTCCAGCCCAAATCTCTCGATATTCGCGACCGTCCCGTCGGGTGTGAAATTGATCGCCACGACCTCGCGGTTGATCTCCGCCGGGCGGCGCGCGCCGTAGTAACGCCAGCGGGAGCCGACATAATACCAGCCGGAGCCTTCCAGCAGCCCCATTGCGGAGGGTTCGCCGATCATGCCCTCAAGCTCTACCTGGCTGGTCTGTCCGACCTGCACCAGCGCCAGATCTTCCTCGGGCGGGATATAGCCGTGATGGCGATATACCGGGACACATGCGGTCACGGTCAGGGCCAGAACGACCAAGAGGCTGCGGATCGGTATCATATATCAGTCTTTCCCGCCGTTTAAACGGCCCCGGTTGACGCCGCCCGCAAGGCTTAGCAAACTCCGTCAGCCCGCTCAAGAAGATCACGGGCAAGTGTCGCTGCTCATTGGATAAGGTCTTATGTCGGAACGCAACCCCCTGCCCGAACGGCTGCGCGTGGCGCATCTGTCGCCAAACCGCCCGAACCCGTTCGATCTGCAACCGGCGGAAGACCGGCTTCAGGCGCTGGCCGGGCAGCTTGATCTGACCGCCCTGCCCGCGATGCGTTTCAAGGGCGAGGTCAGGGCGTCGGGGTCGGATGAATGGGCGCTGGACGGCAGGCTGACCGCGCGCGTGGTCCAGCCTTGCGTTATCACGCTGGAGCCGGTCGAGACGGACATCACCGAGGATGTTTCGCTGATCTTCTCCCCCCATGTCACCGACCCGGAGGAAGAGGAGGTCGAGATGGGCGATGAAACCGTCGAGCCTCTGGGTCAGTCGATCATGCTGGGCGAAATCGCCATCGAGGCGCTGACACTGGCCCTGCCGGTCAATCCGCGCGCACCGGGCGCGGAGATGCCTGCGCCCGCTGAGGAGGTCGATATGACTGGGGATGACGGGCGCAAACCCTTCGCCGGGCTGGCCGATCTGCTGAAAAAGGACGGCTAGGCCTTATAGGGTTTCATTCCCTCGCGGGCGAGTTCGTCGGCGCGTTCATTCTCCGGGTGACCGGCATGGCCCTTGATCCATTCCCATGTCACCCGATGCCGCCCCTGCGCCGCATCCAGACGTTGCCACAGATCGACATTCTTCACCGGCTTTTTCGCCGCCGTCTTCCAGCCGTTTTTCTTCCAGCCGTGAATCCAGCCGGTGACGCCGTTTTTGACATAAGCAGAATCGGTGGTGATGGTGATCGCGGACGGTCGGGTCAGGGTTTCGAGCGCCGAAATCGCCGCCATCAGCTCCATGCGATTATTCGTGGTCTCCGGCTCGCCGCCGTTCAACGTGCGTTCCTTGACGATCTCATCGCCACGCATGGCGCGCATCAGAACCCCCCAGCCTCCGGGGCCGGGATTTCCGCTGCAGGCGCCGTCCGTCCAGGCGTAAAGTTCGGTCACGCCCGCTCCGTCGCGAGTTTCAGGCCAAGGGCCGCGAAGCTGGCGGCAAAGATGCGGCGCATCCAGTTCATCGCCGTCTCGCTGGCCAGCACACGCTGTCGGCCGGTCGCGGCAAGGGCGACATAACCCATGAACACGGCGAAGGTCATCGCCGTGAAGCCCGCACCCAGTTGCATGAGCATGGCGGTTCCGGCACCTTCCGGCATGAATTGCGGGATGAACGCCATGAAGAACAGCGGCAGTTTCGGGTTCAGGATATTCAGCAGAATGCCACGACGGACCAGACGCCACGCCGGTTCCGGCTCTGACGGGCGCACCGACAGCCCGCCGCGATCCTTCAGCACCGCCCAGGCCATCCACAGCAGATAGGCCACCCCGGCGAATTTGATGATCTGGAACAGCACCGCGCTGGTGTGCAGCACCGCCGCCAGCCCGGCCATGGCGACGATCATGTGAACCACGGTCGCAATGGTGCAGCCAAGCGCAGCCCAGAACCCGGCCCGAAAGCCGCCGCCGAGCGTGACCGACAGCGTATAAACCACACCGATCCCCGGTGCGAGGCAGACGATGAACGCCGTCAGCAGATAATCCCAGCTCATGCGCCTGACCCCTTATATCCCGGCAGCGCGGCGATCCGCGCGATCCAGCGATTGATGCCGGGGAAACGGGTCATGTCAAACCCGCCTTTCGTCCCGGCGGAATGGGTGTAGCCGTAAAGGCAAAGATCGGCCAGAGTCACGCTGTCGCCGACCAGCCAGTCACGATCCGCGAGCCGGTTCTCCATGATCTGCAAAAGCGCATGCCCACGTTCCAGCAACTCCGCCATCCGTTCCGGCGTAGCGAGGTGACGGCGATTCTCATAACTCCGAAGCGATGCGCGCACGGCGATCACCCCCTCATGCTGGTTCTGCTCCCAGAACATCCAGCCGAGCATGGACGCACGGTCACCCGCATCCCCCGGCACGAAATCCGTCCCCTCACCCAGATAGGTCAGGATCGCGTTCGATTCCGGCAGCAGCCGCCCGTCATCCAGTTCCAGCACCGGGGCCTTGCCAAAGGGCAGCCGCCCGGCCTGTTTCGCGGCCGCAATCTCGGGCGAGCTATCCTCGACATCGACAATCTCCAGCTCGCGCCCCAGAAGCGCCAGCAGCAGCCTGACCTTGTAGCTGTTGCCCGATGACGGCATGGAATAAAGCTTCATCTCATCTCACCCTGGCAAAATATCCTCTGGGGGTCCGGGGGGCGACGCGCCCCCGGTCCGGCATCTCAGGCAGGCTGACGCAGCACCCGAGGAACCTTGAATTCGACATTTTCCTGCGCGGTTTCAACGATCTCGACGTCGACTTTAAAGCGCGAACGAAAAGCGTCGATCACCTCATTCACCAGCACCTCCGGCGCGCTCGCCCCGGCGGTGACGCCGACTGCAGTGACCCCCTCCATCGCGCGCCAGTCGATCTGATCGGCGCGCATCACAAGCTGCGAATAGGCGCAGCCGGCGGATTTGCCGACCTCGACCAGACGGCGGGAATTGGACGAGTTCGGCGCGCCGATGACCAGCAGCGCGTCGATCTTCGGCGCAACGGATTTCACGGCGGCCTGACGGTTGGTGGTGGCGTAGCAGATATCTTCCTTGGCCGGACCGATAATCGCCGGAAACCGGGCCTGAAGGGCGGCGACAATGGCGGCGGTGTCATCGACCGACAGCGTGGTCTGGGTGATGAAGGCAAGCCTGTCCGGGTCGCGCGGTTCGATCCCGGCGACGTCGTCGACGGTTTCGACCAGCAGCACCTCGCCCGGTGGCAACTGGCCCATCGTGCCCAGCACCTCCGGGTGACCGGCATGGCCGATCATCACCATCTGCAAACCGTCGGCATGGTGCCGTTCCGCCTCGACATGGACCTTGGAGACCAGCGGACAGGTCGCGTCGACATAGATCATCTCGCGCCGCTGCGCCTCTGCCGGGACCGATTTCGGCACGCCGTGGGCGGAAAAAATCACCGGGCGGTCATCGGGGCATTCGTCCAGCTCCTCGACAAAGACCGCACCTTTTTCGCGCAGCCCGTCGACGACGAATTTATTGTGGACGATCTCATGGCGGACATAGACCGGCGCGCCCCATTTCTGAAGCGCCATCTCGACGATCTTGATCGCCCGGTCGACACCGGCACAGAAGCCGCGCGGCGCGGCGAGATAGAGCTTCAGCGGGGGCAGCGCGTTTTCCATAGAACGCAGGTAACCCGCCCTTGAAGGAAAATCCAGTGGACCCGAACAAGGCGCCGGACGTTGTACGGTCAGGCGCAACTTTTTGAGTGGAGCTTTCTCATGAAATTTCTTTTGACGGGCACGACAGCAGCCATCCTGATCTCTGGCGCTGCATTTGCCGATCCGTGGCCTCAGGGTGCCGCGAATGCCGGTTTCCAGCCAGCTTTTCCGCAGCAAACCCGCGCCGAAGCAATGAACAGCGGCGTCAATCTGGAGGTCGAACCGGTCGTCGAAGGTCTGGCCCACCCCTGGGCGGTCGCGCTTCTGCCCGGCGGCGGCGCGCTGATCACCGAACGGCCCGGCCGGCTGAAACATTACGCCACAGACGGCAGCATCCGCGACGTCAGCGGCATCCCGGCGGTCGATGCGCGCGGTCAGGGCGGGCTGCTGGACGTGGCGCTGTCGCCTGATTTCGAACAAAATCGCGTGATCTTCCTGTCCTATGCCGAGCCGCGCGACGGCGGCAACGGCACCACGGTGGCGCGGATGGTACTGTCAGACGATGGCACATCGGTCAGCGATGTGCAGGTGATCTTCCGCCAGTCACCGACCTATAACGGGACAAGGCATTTCGGCAGCCGGATCGTCCCCGCCCCCGATGGCACATTGTTCATCACGCTGGGCGAGCGGTCGGACGTGCCGATCCGCGACACAGCGCAGGATATGCAGAACCATCTGGGCAAGCTGGTCCGCATCACGCCGGAGGGGAATATCCCCTCCAACAACCCCTATGCCAGCGGCGAAGGCGGGCGGCAGGAGATTTATGCCAGCGGGCTGCGCAATGTGCAGGCGGCGACGCTCGACGCCTCCGGTCAGATCTGGACGGTCGAACACGGACCGCGCGGCGGAGATGAGCTGAACCGGCCCGAGCCGGGGAAAAACTACGGCTGGCCGGTGGTGTCCTACGGGATCGATTATTCAGGCGGCCCGATCAATGAGGGCATCAGCCGCCGCGACGGGTTTGAGGAGCCGGTTTATTACTGGGACCCGGTCATCGCGCCCTCGGGCGCCGATTTCTATGACGGCAATCTGTTCGGCGCCTGGCGAGGCGATTTGCTGATCGGCGCGATGAGCCCGCCCGGTCTGGTGCGCCTGTCGCTGGAGAATGGCCGCGTCACCGGCGAGGAACGCTTCGACCTTGGCGTCGGTCGCGTCCGCGATGTGCAGGTCGCGGATGACGGCACGGTCTGGGTGGTCACGGATGAAAATCGCGGCGGGCTGTATCGCCTGTCGCCACGCGGCTGAGCCTGCGTCTTCCGGATCGGGGCGGGTCGCCGCCCCCTGCCCGGCTCAGGTTTCCAGCGCCGGTTCTTCCCGCAGATTGGTTTCGCGTGGCGGGCGTCCGATGACATCGCGCAGCGCGTCGAGTTCGATGAAATTATCGGCCTGACGACGCAACTCATCCGCGATCATCGGCTGCTGGCTGCGGGTCGTGGACACGACGGAGACGCGCACACCCTGCCGTTGCAGCGCATCGACCAGCGGGCGAAAATCGCCATCACCTGAGAACAGCACCGCATGATCCAGCCGCGGCGCGAGTTCCATCGCGTTCACGGTCAGCTCAATATCCATATTGCCCTTGATCTTGCGGCGACCGAGCGCGTCGGTATATTCCTTCGCTGCCTTGGTCACCAGCGCGAAGCCGTTATATTGCAGCCAGTCGACAAGGGGGCGGATCGGGGAATATTCCTCGTTCTCCAGCAGCGCTGTGTAATAATAAGCTCTCAACAATTTGCCGCGTCGTTCGAACTCCTGCCGAAGCAATTTGTAATCAATATCGAAGCCAAGGGATTTTGCGGCTGCGTAGAGGTTGGCCCCGTCAATAAACAATGCGAGACGGTCATCTTTATAGAACACTGATACTCCTCGACACGGCCAGCCAGCCGCGTCACATTATACTGGTAAAATGCTGGAAACGTACAACGAAGCCAGAATGCTATACAAATTAGCTTTTATTGCCTTGGGGGCAAACTTGTCTTCTTTGTCAGGTCGCCCGCAATCGAGCCTTTCTGCCGCGCTCCGATCCGTTTCCAATCTTCGGAACGTCAATATTGCTGCCGTTTCTCGATTCTACAAGACCCCTGCTTTCCCCGTGGGCAGCGGTCCTGATTTTGTGAACGCCTGTGCGGCAATTATGACAACATTGAGCCCGGATGATTTGTTAACCGCCTTGCACCGGATCGAGGCGGATCTGGGCCGGGTCCGTGACGGCACAAGATGGGGCGCACGGGCGATTGATCTGGATTTGCTGGGGTATGAGCAGGAAGTCGCGCCGGACCGGCAGGGTTACGCGGCCTGGCGCGACCTCGACCCCGCCCAGCAGATGCGCCGCGCGCCCGAACAACTTGTTCTGCCCCACCCAAGACTGCAGGACCGCAGCTTCGTGCTTGTTCCGATGGCAGAAATCGCCGCGAACTGGGTGCATCCGGTCAGCGGTTTGCGCGTCGCGGAAATGTTATCGGCGCTGCCGGAAAGCGACCGCCGTTCGGTAAGGGTTTTGCTTGACACCGCTTGCGAAACTGACGAGAAAGCCCCTTCCGCATTTGCATCTGATTCGAACCAATAGGTGATTCCAATGGCTCGCGTGACCGTCGAAGACTGCGTTGACAAGGTTCCGAACCGCTTCGACCTGGTAATGCTGTCCGCCCATCGTGCCCGCGAGATTGCGACCGGCAGCCCGCTGAGCGTCGAGCGCGACAACGACAAGAACCCCGTCGTCGCCCTGCGCGAAATCGCCGAGGAAACCCAGCAGGTCGACGATCTGCGCGAGCGCATGATCGAGGCCAGCCAGACCCAGATCGAGGTTGACGAGCCGGAAGAGGACGCGATGGCGCTTCTGCTGGGTGCGGAAACCGACCGCCCGACCCCGACCGACGAGGAGTCGGAAGAAAAAATGCTCCGCATGATGCTGGAAGCAAACGAACGGAAGTGAGTGCAGGCAGGGTCTTCGATTGGAAAAGTTCGACGTCGAAGACCTTCTGGCGCTGATCCGCAACTACAATCCGCGCACTGACGAAACCCTGATCCGCAAGGCCTTCGATTACGGCCAGCGTATGCATGAGGGGCAGGTTCGCCATTCGGGCGAGCCCTATTTCACCCATCCCGTCGCCGTCGCCGCAATCCTGACGGAGATGCGGCTGGACGATGCGACCATCGTAACGGCACTGTTGCACGACACGATCGAGGACACGCGCTCCACCTGGGCGGATGTGGCGGAGAAATTCGGTCGCGAGATTGCCGATCTGGTCGACGGTGTGACCAAGCTGACCAATCTCCAGCTTTCCGGCAGCCATTCCAAGCAGGCGGAGAATTTCCGCAAGCTGTTCATGGCGATGACCCGCGACCTGCGCGTGATCCTCGTCAAGCTGGCTGACCGGCTGCATAATATGCGCACCATCCGCGCCATGCGTCCCGACAAACAGGCGACGAAAGCGCGCGAGACGATGGACATCTATGCGCCGCTCGCCGGGCGCATGGGGATGCAGTGGATGCGGGAGGAGTTGGAAGACCTCGCCTTCAAGGTCATCAACCCCGAGGCCCGCAACTCCATCATCCGCCGCTTCCTGACGCTGCAAAAGGAATCCGGCGACATTATCGCGAAGATCACTGCCGATATCCGCGCCGAGTTGGACCGGGAGGAGATCGAGGCGAATGTCTATGGCCGCGCCAAGCGCCCGTTCAGCGTCTGGCGCAAGATGCAGGAAAAGCAGCTCACCTTCTCGCGGCTGTCGGATATTTACGGCTTCCGCATCATCGTCGGGACCGAGGCGGAATGTTATCGCGCACTTGGCCTGATCCATCACCGCTGGCGGGCCGTGCCGGGGCGGTTCAAGGATTATATCAGCCAGCCCAAGGCCAACGGTTACCGGTCCATTCACACCACGGTCACGGGCCGCGACGGCAAGCGGGTGGAGGTGCAGATCCGCACCCGCCAGATGCACGAGGTGGCGGAGGCCGGGGTGGCCGCGCATTGGGCCTATCGCGACGGTGTGCGGTCGACCAACCCCTTCGCCGTCGATCCGGCGGAGTGGATTTCGCAGCTGAACGAACGTCTGGGCGGCGAGGATCACGACGAGTTTCTTGAGCATGTGAAGCTTGAGATGTACTCCGATCAGGTTTTCATCTTCACCCCCAAGGGCGACGTGATCCAGTTGCCGAAGGGCGCGACGCCGATTGATTTCGCCTATGCGATTCACACAAGGATCGGGCACAGCACTGTCGGCGCGAAGGTCGACGGCATCCGGGTGCCGCTGTGGACGCGGCTGAAAAACGGTCAGGTGGTGGAGATCATCACCGCCGCCGGGCAGCGCCCGCAGGCGGCGTGGCTGGAGATCGTGCAGACCGGGCGCGCGAAATCCGCCATCCGCCGCTCGCTCCGGGAAGAGGATCGCGCGCGGCTGATCCGGCTCGGCTCGGAACTGGTGCGGATTTCCTTTGAGCATCACGGGCGCCGGGTCACCGACAAGGCCCTGCGGACGGCGGCATCGAAACTCGCCCTGCCAAGCGCCGATGAATTGCTGGCCCGGATCGGCTGCGCGGAGACCTCTGCCCAGGATGTACTGACGACGCTTTACCCGGAACTGGCCGTGGGCGAGGAGACCGTCGACCCCAAGCGCCCCGTCGCCGGGCTGGAAGCCGATCAGACGCTGGGCCGCGCGAATTGCTGCCAGCCCTTGCCGGGGGAGCGGATCGTCGGCATCACCTATCGCGGACGCGGGATCATCATCCACGCCATCGACTGCCCCGCCCTCGCCGCGCTGGAGAGCGAGGAGGACATGAAGCGCTGGATCGACCTGCAATGGCGCGATGGCCGCCACCCGTCCGCCTATGCGGTCACGCTGTCGGTCACCATACGCCATGACGCGGGCGTGCTGGGCCGGATCTGCACGCTGATCGGGGCGCAAGGGGCGAATATCTCCGATCTCGTCTTCGCGGACCGAAAGCCGGATTTCTATCGACTGCAAGTTGAGGTAGAGTTGCACGGTACCGATCAGCTTCACGCGCTGTTAACCTCGCTTGAGGCAGAATCGGATGTGGCGCAGGTCAGCCGGCTTCTCAGGCCGGAACTTGCGCCTTAGACCGGCGTTCAAGCAGCTTCGTGGATGGAAATAGCCAGTAAAGATGTTCAAACGCCGCAAGCCTCGAAGCTACTCGCAAATGGCGACCGAGCTGATTTACCCGCGCGGCGGCTGGTTCCGCGCCGGGCAATATGTGCTGCACCGCCTGCGCCGCCTGCCCGATCAGCCGCACCGGATCGCGCGCGGCATGGCGGCGGGCGTCTTCGCGTCGTTTACGCCGTTGTTCGGGCTTCATTTTCTGGCAGCCGCCTCGGCGGCTTGGGTGATCGGCGGGAATATTCTGGCGGCCCTGCTGGCGACCTTCGTCGGCAACCCGCTGACATTTCCGTTCATCGCCTATAGCTCGACCTGGCTTGGCCGCAGGATTCTGGGCACCGATGGCAAGTTGTCGCCGCGTCTGATCCTGAACGAGTTCGCGGATGCGGGCGGGCAGATCTGGCAGAATATCCGCGCCATGTTCGGGC
This sequence comes from Paracoccus sp. SCSIO 75233, assembly GCF_027912675.1. Taxonomy (NCBI): domain Bacteria; kingdom Pseudomonadati; phylum Pseudomonadota; class Alphaproteobacteria; order Rhodobacterales; family Paracoccaceae; genus Paracoccus; species Paracoccus sp. SCSIO 75233. Next base: position 1,657,654 of record NZ_CP115757.1, read on the forward strand.
CGGAGCAGGTGCATTGGGACAGGTTGCATTCCTTTTTCCAGGATATTTTCCTGCCCTATCTGGTGGGCGGCATCATCATGGGCATTCTGGCGGGCATCGCCACGCATTACATGACGGTGCCGGTCATCCGCGCCTATCACCGCCGCCGTGCGCGTCGCCTCGCCAAGCGGGTGGAGAAGATGCGCGATGCCGGTGCGGGAAAACGGGCGCAGCGGGCCCTGCCCGATCAGGATGACGGCCAAGCCGGGTCATCCGAAGGAAAACCGGACTGAGCCCTGAATTTTGGGGTTTTCATCGCGTCTGACCTTTGTATAGTCGCGAACATGACCGGGACACGACATATCATATCCGAGTTGAACGCGCAGATTTGCGCGCGTTCTGCCGTGAGGCTCTGCGGTCTTCTGCTTCTTACGCTGCGCTGAGCGGGTCCAGCCGGGCCGCCGCTCAGCCGGTCCCGTGCCCGGCACCTGACCCATTCAAGCATGAGAAGCAAAATGTCCGACAAGAACCGCGTTTATATTTTCGACACCACCCTGCGTGACGGTGAACAATCCCCCGGCGCCACCATGTCCCATTCCGAAAAGCTGGAGATCGCCTCCATGCTGGACGAGATGAAGGTGGATATTATCGAAGCCGGGTTCCCGATTGCCTCCGAAGGCGATTTCAAGGCCGTCTCCGAGATTGCCAGGCAATCGCAGAACAGCGTGATCTGCGGCCTCGCGCGCGCGCAGATCCCCGATATCGACCGTTGCTGGGAGGCGATCCGGCACGCGAAACGCCCGCGCATTCATACTTTCATCGGCACCTCGCCCCTGCACCGCGCGATCCCCAATCTGGATATGGACCAGATGGCGGAGCGGATTGAGCAGACCGTGACCCATGCCCGCAATCTGTGCGACAATGTGCAGTGGTCACCAATGGACGCCACACGGACCGAGCATGATTACCTGTGCCGGGTCGTCGAGATCGCGATCAAATGCGGGGCGACCACGATCAACATCCCCGATACGGTCGGCTATACCGCGCCGCTGGAATCGGCGGCCCTGATCCGCATGTTGCTGGAGCGGGTGCCGGGCGCGGATGAGGTGATCTTCTCCACCCATTGCCATAACGATCTGGGCATGGCGACGGCGAACTCCCTCGCTGCGGTCGAGGCCGGGGCGCGTCAGATCGAATGCACGATCAACGGACTGGGCGAACGCGCGGGCAATACCGCATTGGAAGAGGTGGTGATGGCGCTGCGGGTGCGTCACGACATCATGCCGTTTACGACCGGCATCGACACCACGAAGATCATGGGCATCAGCCGCCGCGTCTCGCAGGTCTCGGGCTTTCCGGTGCAGTTCAACAAGGCCATCGTCGGCAAGAACGCCTTCCTGCATGAAAGCGGCATTCATCAGGACGGCGTGCTGAAAAACGTCGAGACGTTCGAGATCATGAAGCCCGCCGATATCGGCCTGAACGAGGCGAATATCGTCATGGGCAAGCATTCCGGCCGCGCTGCCTTGCGCGCGAAGCTGAAGGATCTGGGCTATGAGGTCGGCGACAACCAGTTGAAGGACGTGTTCGTCCGCTTCAAGGGCCTCGCCGACCGCAAGAAGGAGGTCTATGACGAAGACCTGATCGCGCTGATGCAGGACAGCGCCGCGAATACCGGCGACGATTACATGCAGGTCAAGCATCTGCGCGTCGTCTGCGGATCGGACGGGCAAAGCGCCGATCTGACGCTGATCGTGGACGGCGCGGAAAAAACCGCCTCAACCAGCGGCGACGGGCCGGTCGATGCCGTGTTCAACGCGGTCAAGGAAATCTATCCGCATCACGCGCGCTTGCAGCTTTATCAGGTTCATGCCGTGACCGAGGGCACGGATGCGCAGGCAACCGTATCTGTCAGGATGGAGGAGGAAGGCCGGATCGCCACCGGGCAGGCCGCCGATACCGACACCATCCTCGCCAGCGTCAAAGCCTATGTCGGCGCACTGAACCGGCTGAAGGTCCGCCGCGATCAGGTCGGCGAAGGCAGCGATGCGAAACAGGTGACCATGTATTCGCATTGACGCAAACCAGCCGATGCACAGGACAGCGCCGCCCTTCGGGGCGGCGTTTTCTTTTTGGCCGCCACAGTTTACCGGCATGCAGCCTGTCACCGGAGCGCGCAGCCCCATTTCGCGCGTTGTCAGGGCATGACGATACGTCACGATAATCGCCCGCTTTGCCGCAGCGTTCGTGGCAATCCCCCGCCCAAATGCCGCAAAAGCCAGCTAAACCCTTAAATATTGGGGTTTCGCGCCCTGAAATGCTCCCTTATACGAAGCGCAATCCGCTGCGGGGCGAGTCTCGGGGCGGGAAAAACGTGATCAAGCCGGCATAAGTCCGGCATCGAAGGGTTTAGGCAGGATGGCATTCTTCGGGCTGTTTTCGACGGATATTGCAATCGATCTGGGGACCGCGAATACGCTGGTCTACCTGAAGGGCAAAGGCATCATCCTGAATGAGCCTTCTGTCGTGGCCTATCACGTCAAGGACGGCAAGAAGCAGGTTCTGGCCGTGGGCGAGGATGCCAAGCTGATGCTGGGCCGCACCCCTGGCAGCATCGAGGCGATCCGGCCCATGCGTGAAGGCGTGATCGCGGATTTCGACAGCGCCGAACAGATGATCAAGCATTTCATTAAGAAAGTGTTCAATCGCACCACCTTCTCGAAACCGAAAGTGATCGTCTGCGTGCCGCACGGTGCCACCCCGGTGGAGAAACGTGCGATCCGCCAGTCCGTCCTGTCGGCGGGCGCGCGCAAGGCCGGGCTGATCGCGGAACCGATTGCGGCGGCGGTCGGGGCGGGAATGCCGATCACCGATCCCACGGGCAGCATGGTGGTCGATATCGGCGGCGGCACCACGGAAGTCGCGGTGCTGAGCCTTGGCGACATCGTCTATGCCCGCTCGGTCCGGGTCGGCGGCGACCGCATGGACGAGGCGATCATCAACTATCTGCGCCGCAACCATAACCTGCTGATCGGGGATCAGACGGCGGAGCGGGTGAAAACCTCCATCGGCACGGCACGGATGCCCGATGACGGGCGCGGCGCGACGCTGCCGGTGCGCGGGCGCGACCTGCTGAACGGTGTGCCGCGTGAGCTGGAGATTACACAGGGCATGGTCGCCGAGGCGCTGACCGAGCCGGTCCAGCAGATCTGCGAGGCGGTGATGGTGGCGCTTGAGGCGACCCCGCCCGATCTGGCGGCTGACATCGTCGACCGTGGCGTGATGCTGACCGGCGGTGGCGCGATGCTGGGTGAGCTGGATCTGGCGCTGCGCGAGCAGACCGGGCTGTCGATCTCCATCGCGGATCAGCCGATGAGCTGTGTGGCACTGGGCACCGGCAAGGCGCTCGAATACGAAAAGCAGCTTCGCCACGTCATCGATTACGACAGCTAAGGCAGGTAAGGCGCGATGGCGCGCAAGGGTTATGATTTCGCCACCCCTGTCCGCCGGATCCTGATCGGTCTGCTTGGACTGTGCCTGCTTGCCCTGTTCCTGTTCTGGCGCATCGACAGCCCCCGCGCCGAGGCAATGCGTTCCGATTTCATCGACCGCTTCGTGCCCAGTTTCGAATGGGCGATGACGCCAGTGACGCAGGTCAGCCGCATGGTGTCCGGCCTGCAAAGCTATTCGCGCATCTATCAGCAAAATCAGGAACTGCGCCGCGAGTTGCGGGAGATGGAGCGCTGGAAGGAAGCCGCCGTCCAGCTTGAGCAGGAAAACGCCAAGCTGCTGGCGCAGAACAACGTCCAGATCGACCCGTCGCTGACCTCGCTCACCGGGGTGGTGCTGACCGATTCCGGCACCGCGTTCCGGCAGTCGGTGCTGATCAATGTCGGTCGCCGCGACGGTGTGGTCGATGGCTGGGCCGTGATGGACGGGCTGGGGCTGGTGGGCCGGATTTCGGGCGTCGGCAACCAGACCAGCCGGGTCGTGCTGCTGACCGATCCGTCCTCGCGCATTCCGGTGCAGGTGCAGCCCTCCGGCGAAAATGCGCTGCTGAACGGCGACAACTCGACCCTGCCGACACTGGATTTCATCGAGCGGCCCGAAAATGTCCGCCCCGGCGACCGGGTGGTCAGTTCGGGCGATGGCGGGGTGTTTCCGCCCGATATCCTCATCGGTCAGGTCGTACAGGGCAGCGACGGGCGGTTGCGGCTGCGCATGGCCGCCGATTACGGGCGGCTGGAATTCCTGCGCGTCCTGCGCTCTCACCCGTCCGAGCGGCTGGAGGATGGCGGCGCGCTGATCCTGCCGCCGGAGCCGGGGCTGATCGGTCCGGCCATGCCCGCCGCACCCGCAGCACGGCCAGCTGACGGCGACGACGCATGAACGGGCTGCTGACGCGGAAGGGGCTGATGGCCTCTCTCGGGTATATTGCCATCGGACTGGTGATCCTGTTCTTCCGGCTGATGCCGCTCAACCCCGGAGAGCCGAGCCTGCCGGGGCCGGAACTGACGCTCTGCCTGACCTTCGCCTGGGTGCTGCGCAGGCCCGATCAACTTCCCGCCATCGCCATCGTCGCCCTGACCCTGACCGGCGATCTCATTCTGGGCCGGCCATTCGGGTTGTGGAGTTTCCTGGTCCTCGTCGGCTCCGAGATGCTGCGATTGCGCTCGCAACGCTGGGCCGATCAAGCCTTCTTGTTCGAGTGGCTGCGAATTTCCGTCCTCATGGGCTTGATGATCATCGGCGAGAGGATGATTATGATCCTGTTCCTTTTGCCGGTTCCGCCGCTGGGGCCGGTCCTGCTGAAACTGCTGGCAACGATTGCGGCTTATCCGCTGGTGGTGCTGGCCGTGCGGCTGATCGGTGTCAGGCGGTTGACGGCTGCGGAGCTTGAGATGGTAGGGCATTGATGCGCAAATCGCCAAAGAACGTTATCGACAGCGCGCGGATGATCACGCGCCGCGGCATCATTCTGGGCATCGCCCAGGCTGCCGTGATCGGGACGCTGGCCTGGCGGCTGCGCTCGATGCAGATCGAACAGGCGGATGAATATCGCCTGCTGGCGGATGGCAACTCGATCAAGATCCGCCTGCTGCGCCCGGTGCGCGGGCTGATCCATGACCGCAACGGCATCGTCATCGCTGGGAACGAACAGAATTACCGCGCCACCATTACCCGCGAACTGGCAGGCGACGTCGATCAGGTTGTCGGCAAGCTGCGCCATCTGGTGCATATGTCCGACGAGGAAGCCAAGGAGCTTCTAGAGACGATCAAGAAGCGCAGCGCCATCACCCCGGTCAGCATCGGCGATCATCTGAGCTGGGAGGAGTTCAGCTCCATCGCCGTCAACGCCCCCGCCCTGCCCGGCGTGCAGCCGGAATCGGTCTTGTCACGCGTCTATCCGCGCGCCGGGGATTTCGCGCATGTGCTGGGATATGTCGGTCGGGTTTCCGATTACGACCTGTCGAAGATGGAAGACCCCGACCCGGTGCTGATGCTGCCGGAATTCCAGTTCGGCAAGGTCGGGGTAGAAAACAAGCTGGAGCCGATCCTGCGCGGCAAGGCCGGCACCCGCAAGGTGGAGGTGAACGCAGCCGGGCGCGAGATGCGCGAACTCAGCCGGCAGGAAGGCCAGCAAGGCGCGACGGTTCGCATGACACTGGATGCCGGGCTTCAGAATTACGCGACACAACGGCTGGGCGAGGAATCCGCTGCCGCCGTGGTGATCGACGTGACCAATGGCGACATCATGGCCATCGCCTCTTCCCCGGTGTTTGATCCCAATCTTTTCGTTCGTGGAATTTCCTCGGCGGATTACCGGGCGCTGATGGACCATGACCATAGACCGCTGGCCGACAAGACGGTGCAGGGCGTCTATCCGCCCGGCTCCACCTTCAAGATGATTACCTTGCTGGCGGGGCTGGAAGCCGGTGCGATCAATGGCGGCTCCAGCTTTTTCTGCAATGGCGCGCTGGAAGTGGGGGGACGCAAATTCCACTGCTGGAGCCGGGGCGGCCACGGGTATGTCAACCCGATCGAAAGCCTGCAGAAATCCTGCGACGTGTATTATTACGAAACCGCCCGCGCAGTCGGCATCGACCGGATCGCGGAGATGGCCCGCAGGCTGGGCGTCGGTGTCGAACATGACCTGCCGATGTCAGCGGTCGCGACCGGGATCGCCCCGGACAAGGCATGGAAGATGGAGCGTTTTGAAAAACCCTGGGTGATCGGGGATTCGCTCAACGCTTCTATAGGTCAGGGCTTCGTGCTGGCCTCGCCCCTGCAACTCGCGGTCATGACGGCCCGCGTCGCGACCGGGCTGGAGGTCAAGCCGCGTCTGGTCCGTGCGATCGACGGCGTGGCAGAACCCGCGCCGGAGTTTTCCGACCTTGGCCTGCACCCCGCAAATCTGCGGATCGCGCAGCAGGGGATGGATGCCGTGATGAACAGCGCGGCAGGAACGGCGCGCAAGGCCCGCATCGTGACCGAGGAATGGCGCATGGCTGGCAAGACCGGAACCAGCCAGGTCCGCAATATCACCGCCGCCGAGCGCGCGCGCGGCGTCATCCGCAACGACCAGCTGCCGTGGAACCGCCGTGACCACGCGCTGTTCGTCTGCTTCGCACCTTACAAAAACCCGAAATACGCGGTCTCCGTCGTCGTGGAACATGGCGGCGGCGGCGGCTCGGTCGCGGCCCCGATTGCGCGCGACATCCTGCTCTATGCACTCGCGGGCGGCGTTCCGCCCCTTGACGCCTATCCCGACGGGCAGCGCGGCGGCATCGAGGAAATGCACCGCAACATGCGCCTGTTTGCGCCGGTTGCGGAAAACACCACCAGCCGGACGCGCGCCTGATGAGCTATCTCGATTACAAGGTCGCCGAGACCCCGCGCGGCTTCCGCAAGATTTTTTATCTCAACTGGCCGCTCGTGGTGCTGCTGGCGGCGGTCGCCTCGGTCGGGTTTCTGATGCTGTACTCGGTCGCGGGCGGCAATATCAACACATGGGCCCGCCCCCAGATGGAGCGTTTTGCCGTCGGCATGGTCGCCATGATCGGGCTTGCCTTCGTGCCGACATGGTTCTGGCGCGGGATCTCGATCTTTGCCTATCTGGGCTGCATCGCGCTGCTGATCGCGGTCGATCTGTTCGGCCATGTCGGCATGGGCGCGCAACGCTGGATCAATCTCGGCCCGATCCGCCTGCAACCGTCAGAGCTGATGAAAATCGCCCTCGTGCTGGTACTGGCGGCTTATTACGCATGGCTCGACATCTCCAAGACCTCACGCCCGCTCTGGGTGCTGATCCCGGTCGTGCTGATCCTGATCCCGACCGGGCTGGTACTGCAACAGCCCGATCTCGGCACCTCGCTTTTGCTGCTGATGGGCGGGGCCATCGTGATGTTCGCAGCCGGCGTCAGCCTGTGGTATTTCGGTGCCGTCTTCGCCGCCGGAGCGGGCCTCGTCTGGGCGGTGCTGGAAAGCCGCGGCACCTCATGGCAATTGCTGCGCGATTACCAATATCGCCGCATCGACACATTTCTTGACCCCTCATCCGATCCGCTCGGGGCCGGGTACAACATCACCCAGGCGCAGATCGCCCTTGGTTCCGGCGGCTGGTCGGGACGCGGCTTCATGCAGGGCAGCCAGTCGCGGCTGAACTTCCTGCCCGAGAAGGAAACCGATTTCATTTTCACCACGCTGGCCGAGGAATTCGGCTTCATCGGTGCCGGATCGCTGCTGCTTCTCTACACGCTGATCGTCGGTTTCTGCCTCTACTCGGCGCTGTCCAATCGCGACCGTTTTTCCAGCCTGATGACCATCGGTATCGCGGGTACGTTCTTCCTGTTCTTCTCGATCAATATGGGCATGGTGATGGGACTGCTGCCGGTCGTCGGCGTACCCCTGCCACTGGTCAGCTATGGCGGGACGGCGATGATGATTCTGCTGATGGCCTTCGGGATGGTGCAATCGGCGCATGTTCACCGGCCGAGATAGACGGATCAGCATCGGCGCTTGCGCATAAGCCCGATCCAGACGCCGCGACAGGACCAGTTTTCCCAACCCGCTTGCCAATCCCGCCGCTTCGATGCTTGATGATCCGCATCGGAAACCCCGATCCATTTTTCAGGGAGGCAGCATGCGGGTACTCTTTGCGGCGAGTGACTGGGAGGAATGGTCGGCGGCGCTGCGGACTGCCTGCCCGGAGATGGAATTGCTGCAAGCGGCAGCGCCGGACAGCGTCGACGCAATCCTGTACGCACCCAGCGGGCCGGGCTGCGATTTTGCCGCCTACCCGTCCGCCCGTCTGGTTCAGAGCCTGTGGGCCGGGGTCGAACGCATCGCGCCGGATCCAAGCCTGACCCAGCCCCTTGCCCGCATGGTCGATCCGGGGCTTGAGCAGGGCATGACCGAATATTGCACCGGCTGGGTGCTCAGGGCGCATCTGGGCATGGATCACTATGCGCAAGACGGCAAATGGCGTGGCAGAGAGGTGCCGCCGCTGGCGAAAAACCGGCGCGTGACGGTGCTGGGCGCAGGCGCGCTTGGCGGTGCGGTCGCAGGCGCGCTCGTCGGTCTGGGCTTCGATGTCGCGACATGGTCGCTGTCGGGCCGGGGCGTCGACGGTGCCACGGCATTTGCGGGCGACCAACTGGAACAGGCGCTGGCGCGCGCCGAAATTCTTGTTCTGCTGCTGCCGGATACGGCGGAGACGCGGGACATTCTTAATGGAGAAACGCTTGCCCTGCTGCCTCAGGGCTGCACCATCATCAACCCCGGTCGTGGCACGCTGATCGACGACGACGCATTGCTGGCGTCACTGGATCGCGGCCATATCAGCCACGCCGTGCTGGACGTGTTCCGGACCGAGCCGCTGCCGCCCGATCACCCCTACTGGGCGCATCCGCAGGTCACGGTCACGCCGCATATCGCCTCCGACACCAGACCAGAGACCGCATCGCTGGTTGTGGCGGAGAATCTGCGCCGGGTCATGCGTGGGGAAAGCGCCCTGTATCTCGTGGATCGGGGCAAGGGTTACTAGAAGCGCAGGATCGGCGGCTTCTCCGGGTCGCTGCCGGGCGCGACCGGGCCTGTGCCTGGCTGCCGGGCTTCGGTCTTTTCCAGCCGGATAATCAGCGCGTTTTCCGGCAAGGGCAGATCAAAGGCGACATCGCAGGCATCCGGCAGGGGCGGCAGGAAAGCGATCAGCTCCGCCAATGCCTTCGCCAACACGGCCCGGCGTGCCTCCGCAACGCCATGCACCACGATCAGATGCCCCCGACCGCCATCCGGCCATTCCGCCGTCACCAGCGCCGCCGATTCGACCAGCCCCGACATATCCTCCAGCCGTGTGGCCAGAGGGCCTGCCAGCGCCGCGATCATCTGCGCAGACGGTGCCGACAAGCTGGCCGGGCCAACCTGATCCTCGTCCGGCGCATCAGACAGCGCCTCTGAAAGCCAACCCAGCGTCTCCGGCGACAGTAACATCTCCGAGGGTGCGGAAGGGTTAACCATCAGCGTGACATTTTCCGGCGCAAGCATCGCCGCCAGCACCCGCCCCGGCAGGGCTGCATAGGCGACCGGCGCATCGAAAAACGCCGACAGACGATCCTCCCGATCAGCGGCGACAGCCATCCGCCCCTCTGCCAGATCGAACAGTTTCAACTCGACCCGGTCCCCCTCCGGCTCGTCGGCGAGAGCGACGACGATCTCCGTATCCGCCAGCCGGTTCAGCACACGGGCCCGCGCCGCATCGGGCAGTTCGTGAAACGGCGCTTCGCAAAGCGCATCAAGCGGGGTCATTCAGCACCTCCTGAATCCTTGCGCGCAACTCCGGCAGCAACTCAGCCTCAAACCACGGATTGCGCTTCAGCCACCCGGTATTGCGCCAGGACGGATGAGGCAAGGGGAAGACGGACGGGGCATGATCGCGCCAACCCGCCACCGCCGCCGTAACGCTCTGCCGAGACCCGAGATGCCAGCGATGCGCATAGCCGCCGATCAGCAGCGTCAGTTTGGGTTGCAGAAAATCCATGACCCGCGCCCGCCATGTCGCAGCACAGATCGCAGGCGGCGGCAGATCGGCCCCGTTCTTGTCATATCCGGGAAAACAGAATGCCATCGGCACAATTGCGATCCGGCTTTTGTCATAGAACGTCGCCTCATCGACACCCATCCATTCCCGCAGCCGTTTCCCGGAGGGATCATCGAACGGCTTGCCGCTTTCATGCACCCGCGCACCGGGCGCCTGCCCTGCGATCAGCAGCTTCGCACCCGGCGCAAACCAGACCACCGGGCGCGGGCGGTGATGCGTCTGCGTCCCCGCGAAGCGTTCCGCGCAGATCGTGCAGGCGCGGATTTCCGCGATCAGTTCGGCTGTGTCAGTCATGCGCTACCTGTCATGCGCTAATATCTGTGCCCTTTCCATCGGTTATTGAAGATGTGGCGAGTTCAGCGTAAACCATGACCGCAGAGAGCGAGTAGATTTTGTGAGGCCCGGCGCTTACCCTGACAACCATCAGTGCGTTTTGCGTCGATTCTGGAGTATTTATAGGGCTTGATGGCGAAAATCGTCGCTCGGAATTGATGAATGCTGGAATTCGATAACGTCTCAAAATCATTCTGGACCGGGACGCAGCGCAAGGTCATCCTCGATCGGGCGTCGTTCCGTGTCGATCTTGGGCAATCGCTGGGCATTCTGGCCCCGAACGGCACCGGCAAGACCACGGTCATCAATATGATGTGCGGGCTGGAAAAGCCTGACGAGGGCAGCATCAGAAGCGAATGCCGGGTCTCATTTCCGCTGGGGTTCATGGGCGGGGTGGTTTCGATGCATTCCGCCAATGAAAATTCTCGTTTTATAGCAAGAATTTATGGCCTTGACCCGGATTATGTCGCCGCCTTCACCCGCTGGCTGACCGATATCGACGAATATTTCGACATGCCGGTCGCGACCTACTCCTCCGGGATGCGTCAGCGTTTCGTGTTTTCGCTGCTGCTGTCGCTGGAATTCGACATCTACCTGATCGACGAAGGCATGCCGAACGCCACCGACGCCGAATTCAACCGCAAGGCGGGACAGGTCCTGAAAGAGCGGCTGAAGAACTCCACCGTCGTCGTCGTTTCCCACAGCGCCCAGATTCTGGAAGAATTCTGCCAGCGCGCGGCCGTCCTGCGCGATGGCAAGCTTTATATGTTCGACACGCTTCAAGAGGCAAAACAATATTATGACTACTCCGCCTAAGGTGCGCATCTACCGCCGGAAGCGCGGCGAATCGGCTCCCGACGAACAGGATACGGCGGCAGAACAGTCGGCCGATGAGGAACTGCCAGAGCCCGCGGATGACGGCGACCTGCAAGCCAGGATCGAGGCGGTCAAGGCCGAGGGGCTGACCTCTCGCCAGCTACGGCTGGCGCGACGCATCGCGGCGATGCATGGCGTTCCCGTCGAAAGCGACGAGGAAGCCGTGATCCGGCTGCGCGAACGCGGCGTCGACCCGTTCCACCGGTCCTCGCTCGGCTCGGCAATGGGCAATGCCGACGCGCAGGCGCAGCAAGGCAGCGGCATCAAGGAACTCGCGCTCAGAAAAGGCCCGCAATTGCCGGGCAGCGCAACCCCGCTGGGCCGCATCGCCAAGGGGCAGATCCCCGCCGATCAGATTTCGCCTCACGAAAAACTCAACGAGGAAAAACGCGCCGCCGAAATCATCCGCATCCAGCGCGACATCGCGCGGCGGCGGCGCAGCCGTCAATTCTGGCTCGCGGTCCGGTTATTGCTGCTGGTCGGCTTACCGACTTTCATCGCGGGATGGTATTATTTCACCGTCGCAACCCCGCTTTATGAAACCAAATCCCAGTTCCTGATCCAGCAAGCGGACGCCGCCTCGACAGAGATGGGAACGTCGATCCTCAGCGGCATCCAGCTTAACCCCGATTCCGTGTCCGTGCAGAGCTATCTCACCTCCAAGAACGCCATGCTGCGGCTGGATGAGGAAATCGGCTTCAAGGAAGCCTTTCAGGATCCCTCCATCGATCCGCTTCTGCGCCTGCCGCCCGACGCAACGGAAGACGACGCTTTCAAGACATATGCCGACATGGTGAAGGTCGGATACGACCCGACGGAGGGCGTCTTGAACATGGATGTGGTCGCCCCCGATCCGGAACTCAGCGAAAGATTCTCGCGCGCGCTTCTGGGTTATGCCGAGGGCATGGTGGACGAAATGACCGCACGGGTGCGCAACGACCAGATGTCGGGTGCGCAGGCCGGTTACGAAGCTGCGGAAAAGAAGCTCCGGGATGCTCAGATCGAAGTCCAGAAGCTTCAGGAACAGGTCGGGATGCTCGACGCCGAATCCGAATCCAGCCTGGTGATGAGCCAGGTCGGCCAGCTACAATCCCAGCTCATCGATAAGCAGCTTGAACTTTCACAATTGCTTTCGAACGCCAACCCCAATGCAAGCCGGGTCTCGGGGGTCCGGGGTGACATCAAGCGACTTCAGGAACTGATCGCCGAAACCCGTGCCGATCTGACCGAAAGCGGCGAGGATCACAGCTCGCTGGCGCAGATCGGCGGGCAATTGGCGATTGCGCAGGCGGATCTCGAGATTCGCCAGCAACTGCTTTTCACAGCCGCCGAACAGCTTGAAAGGGCGCGCGGCGAAGCCAACAAGCAGGTCCGCTATCTTTCGCTTTCAGTGTCGCCGGTGGCGCCCCAGGAAGCGAGCTATCCGAAAGCGGTCTTGAACACCATCGTCGCCTTCCTGATATTCATGGGTATCTATCTCATGATGTCGCTGACGGCATCCATCTTGCGTGAACAGGTATCCACATGACACAGGTCCGTATCGGCGATTTCAACTGCAGCAACGATCAGCCTTTGACGGTGATCGCCGGCCCCTGTCAGCTTGAGACGCTGGATCACGCCCTGATGATCGCCGAAACTGTCGCGAAAGCCTGTGCCGCTGCCGGTGCGCATTATGTGTTCAAGGCCAGCTACGACAAGGCCAACCGCACCTCGCTCAAGGGGCGGCGCGGCATTGGCATGGATGAGGGGCTGCGCATGCTGGAAACCGTGCGCGAACGGCTCGGCTGTCCGGTGCTGACGGATGTTCACGACATCGAACAGGCACGCGCGGCAGGCAGCGTGGTGGACGTGATCCAGATCCCGGCCTTTCTGTGCCGCCAGACCGATCTGTTGCTGGCAGCCGGGGAAACCGGGGCCGTGGTGAATATCAAGAAGGGCCAGTTCCTCGCGCCGTGGGATATGCCGAATGTGGCGGACAAGGTCGCCTCGACCGGTAATCAGAAAATCCTGCTGACCGAACGCGGGGCGAGCTTCGGCTATAACACGCTGGTTGCGGATATGCGCTCGATCCCGATCATGGCGCGCACCGGCTATCCGGTGATCATGGACGCCACACATTCGGTCCAGCAACCCGGCGGTCAGGGCGGCAGTTCCGGCGGGCAGCGCGAATTTGCGCCGGTGATGGCGCGTGCGGCGGTCGCGCTCGGGGTGGCGGGGGTGTTTATCGAAACCCATCAGGACCCCGACAACGCCCCCTCGGACGGGCCGAATATGATCCATCTCGACCAGATGGCGGGGCTGATCGCCAGCCTGATGCGGTTTGACAAGCTGGCGAAAGCCGATCCGGTGATGGACGCGTGAAACGCCCCGGCGGGGCTCAGAGGATCTCCTCCAGCTTTTCAACCGGCCGCACCAGACGCACACCCTTTTCGGTGACGACAATCGGTCGCTCCAGCAGCACCGGATGCGCCGCCATCGCATCCAGCAGCGCATCGTCGCTGAGGTCAGTATTACCGAGCCCCAACTCGTCATAGGGCGTGTTACGCCGCCTCAGCAATCCACGCACACCCAGCCCTGACGCCTCTGCCAGCGCAATCAGATCCGCTCGCGACGGCGGGGTCTTGAGGTATTCGATCACCTCCGGCTCAACGCCCTTGTCGCGGATCGCCGCCAGAACCTTGCGGGAGGTCACGCATTTGGGGTTGTGGTAAATCTTCACGGTCATCTCGTCGCTCATCCTGTTCCGGGTCTGGAAGCATTGCCGCGTTTCGCCTATATCAGGGATTGTCATCACGGGGTAACAGATATGCACGAAGAGCTTCAGGAAGGCGAACCTCTGATCCGGCCCTCCAGCACGGATCATCCGCTTTACGATCAGGTGGTAGAGGCCTGCCGGACAGTCTATGACCCCGAAATCCCGGTGAATATCTACGATCTCGGGCTGATCTATACGCTGGTTATTTCGGATGACGGCAAGGTGAATGTCACCATGACCCTGACCGCGCCCGGCTGTCCCGTGGCCGGCGAGATGCCCGGCTGGGTCGCCGATGCCGTCGAAGCCGTGCCCGGCGTGCGCGAGGTGGAGGTGGAAATGACCTTCCAGCCGCAATGGGGCATGGACATGATGTCCGAAGAGGCCCGGCTGGAGCTGGGGTTCATCTGAGGGCGGTTTGCGGGCGCGCTGTCATGGCCGGGCTGGGCGGTTGTTTCGGGTGATGGTGCGTTGAAACGCACCCTACGGGGTTTGCGGGGTTCGGTTCGTCAATTGCGCGCATCGCGCGGTTTTTTTTGCGTGGTGCGTTGAAACGCACGATGCGTGGTTTGGTCATTATTGGTGGGTGGGATGGTGCGGATCCCGTATCGGTGTTTTCGGGGTGTCGGTTTGGTGCGCTAAAGCGCACCCTACGTGGATCGGGATGTTCCGGTGTTTTTCACGGTGCGTTGAAACGCACCCTACGCCGCATCGCATCTGTTTCCACAACCCGCGCCCCATTTCCACACCCCGTAGGGTGCGTTTCAACGCACCAAACCCCGGACCGCATTTCCACAACCCGTGGGCTGCATTTCAACGCACCACCAACCCAAACACACCCATCACCAATGCGGCGGCCGCTGATCCGCCAACGGAACCCCCGCGCCCGCATCGGCCTCCCGCTCCGCCTCGCGCTCCATCAACATGCCGACCCGCGATTTCAGCCGCACGATCTCCTGATCCTGGCGGGCGACCACGTCCGAAAGCTCCTCCACCACGCGCGCCAGATGCGCAATCGTCTCTTCCACCCGCTGCAACTTGTCCATCTCGTCTATCTCCGTTAAGCCCGCTCCCGAGACTGGAGACAGGTTCCATGCCGCAGGACAAGAAGAAATCACCCCGCCCCAAAGCCGCCACGCCCAAGGGGTTCCGCGACTATTTCGGCGCAGAAGTCACCGAGCGCAAGGCGATGCTCGACCGGATCGGCGAAATCTACCATCTCCACGGGTTCGAGCCGCTGGAAAGCTCCGCCGTCGAAACGGTGGAGGCACTTGGCAAATTTCTCCCCGATGTGGACCGCCCCAATGCCGGCGTCTTCGCCTGGCAGGAAGAGGACGTCCCCGGCGGCGGCTCCGGCGACTGGCTGGCGCTGCGCTATGACCTGACCGCGCCGCTGGCCCGTGTCGCGGCCCAATATCGCAACGATCTGCCGACGCCCTATCGCCGCTACGCCATGGGGCCGGTCTGGCGGAACGAAAAGCCGGGGCCGGGCCGGTTCCGGCAGTTCTATCAATGCGACGCCGATACGGTCGGCAGCGCCTCAGTCGCGGCGGATGCGGAGATCTGCGCCATGCTCGCGGACGCGCTGGAAGCGGTCGGGATCGCGCGCGGCGATTACCTCGTGCGGATCAACAATCGCAAGGTGCTGAACGGCGTGCTTGAGGCGGCAGAGATCCGCGACGATCAGGCCGACGATGTGCTGCGCCAGATAGATAAATTCGACAAGGTAGGCGAGGACGGCGTCCGTCAGCTGCTGACCGCCGGGCGCAAGGATGACAGCGGTGCCTTTATCGACGGTGTCGGGCTCAGCGATCAGCAGGCCGTGCCGGTGCTGGCGTTCCTGACGTCCAAGGGCCACGACAATGCCGCAACGCTGCATAATCTGCGCGCCGCCGTCGGCCCCTCGGCCACAGGCGCGGAAGGCGTGGAGGAACTGGCGAAGATGGCGGCCCTTCTGGCCAGCCTCGGTGTCGGCGAAGACCGCGCCGTCATCGACCCCTCCGTCGTGCGCGGCCTCGGCTATTACACCGGGCCGGTCTTCGAGGCGGAACTGACCTTCGAAATCCTAGACGAAAAAGGCCGCAGGCGGCAATTCGGCTCCGTCGCGGGGGGCGGGCGCTATGACGGGTTGGTCGAACGCTTCACCGGCCAGAAAGTACCTGCCACCGGCGTCTCCATCGGCGTCGACCGGCTGCTGGCCGCGCTGCGCGCCAAGGGGCTGACCGGCGGCGAGGCAACGGGCCCCGTCGTCGTCACCGTCATGGACCGCGACCGCATGGCCGATTATCACGCCATGGCTGCTGAACTCCGCGCCGCCGGGATCCGCGCGGAGGTCTATCTGGGCAACCCGAAGAACTTCGGCAACCAGCTCAAATACGCCGATAAGCGCAGCGCCCCGATTGCCATCATTCAGGGCGGGGACGAGGCGGAACGCGGCATCGTCCAGATCAAGGATCTGATCCTCGGCGCAAAACTCGCCTCCGAGGTCAGCCATGAGGAATGGAAATCCCAGCCCGCCCAGACGGAGGCCGCGCGCGAAAACCTCGTCGCCGCCGTGCAGGAGATGCTGGCAAGATGGTAAGCAAGGCCGCCAAGCAGGAGATCGGGCAGCGCCTGCTCTCCGCCTTCCGCGAGGCCGGGGCGGCTGAGGTCGCGCCGGATATACTGCTCAACGCCGCCACGCTGCTCGATCTTTACGGCGAGGATATCCGCGCCCGCGCCTATGTCACCACCGATCCGGTGCGGGGCGAGGTGGTGCTGCGCCCGGATTTCACCGTTCCGGTCGTGCAGATGCATATGCAGGACGGGGCCGAGCCCGCCCGCTACTGCTATCTGGGCGAGATATTCCGCAAGCAGGATCACGGCGACACACGCCCCGACACGCCACGCGACAATGAATATCTGCAAGCAGGTTTCGAGATATTCGCACGTGATGAAGAGGCCGACGCCGAAATCTTCGCGCTGTTCCATAACCTGCTCGCCCCTTACGGGTTGCGCGCATCAATGGGCGATATGGACATCCTGCTGGATGCGATCCGCGCCCTGCCCGTTTCCGATGCCCGCCGTGCGGCACTGCTGCACCATGTCTGGCGGCCGATCCGGTTTTCCCGGCTGCTCGCCCGGTTCTCGGCCCCCGCCAGCCCGCGCGACCTGCCGGACAGCGATGCGCCCTGGACCGGCCTGCGCACCGGGTCCGAGATGGAAACCCGCATCGCCACGCTCAACGCCGAACCGCAGGAACCGCCGCTGCCAGCGGAATGGAGCGACCGGCTAACCCGGCTCTTTGCCATCGACGCCCCGGCCCCCGATGCGCTTGCCCAATTGCGCGGCATCACGGATGAACTCCCGGCGATTGCCGAGGCTGTGGACCGCCTTGCCCGGCGCCTCGACCAGATCGCGGCGCGCGGCGTCGATCCGGCCTCGATCCGCTTCGCCGCCAGCCACGGGCGGGAGACGATGGAATATTACGACGGCATGACCTTCACCTTTGAAGCCCAAAACCCCGACTGGCCCCCGGTCGCCTCCGGCGGGCGCTATGACGCGCTGACCGCCCAGCTCGGTCAGGGCCGCGCCATCCCGGCGGTTGGCGGTATCATCCGCCCCGGTTTGCTGGCAGTGATGGAGGCCACATGCTGAAGCTCGGCGTGCCGTCCAAAGGGCGGCTGATGGAAAAAACCTTCCAGTGGTTCGCGGATCGCGGCATCACCCTGTCGCGCAGCGGTTCCGACCGCGAATATGCCGGACGGGTGGAGGGCGCGGAACTGTCGCTGCTGCTGCTTTCGGCCAGCGAAATCCCCCGCGAACTGGCCTCGGGCCGGATCGATCTGGGCGTCACCGGCTCTGATTTGGTGCGCGAGAAACTGGCCGGCTGGCGCTCCGATGTGCGCGAGGTGGCACCGATGGGGTTCGGCCATGCCGATCTGGTGCTGGCGGTTCCCGCTGCATGGCGCGATTGTGAGAACCTCGACGATTTCGCCGCCATCACCCGGCAGTTCCGCGAAAATCACGGCTTCCGCCTGCGGATCGCGACGAAATATCACCGCCTCGTCCGCGCCTTCCTGTCGGAACATGAGGTCGCGGATTATCAACTGACCGACAGTCAGGGCGCGACCGAAGGCACCGTCGCCAATCTGACGGCCGAGGCCATTGCCGATATCACCAGCACCGGCGAGACGCTGCGCGCCAACCACCTGAAGATTCTGCCCGACGCGCTGATCCACGCGAGCCAGGCGACCCTGTTTGCCTCAACAAAAGCCGATCAGACGAAAGTGGACAACTTCGCCACCCGCCTCTCAGCAAACGCCTGAGCGGCTAAAGCCTCTTTCATCCTGGCAAAAATATCCCGCAGGGGTCCGGGGGCGCGCAGCCCCCGGCGGTCACTTGGGCGATCACTTCGCCGCGTCAAACACCGGCTGATAGATCTTCTCCAACCGCGCCACGGCCTCGGCGGGCGAAATCTCCTCGGACATACCTGTTTTTCGCGAGGTCAGCTCGACCTTGTTCGCCTGCAGGCCGCGCGGGCCGACGGTGATCCGCCACGGCAGACCGATCAGATCCATCGTGGCGAATTTCGCGCCCGCCCGTTCGTCGCGGTCGTCATAGAGGACATCGAACCCCTTCGCCGTCAATTCGCGATAAAGCGCCTCGCAGGCGGAATCGACGGAGCCGTCGCCCTGTTTCAGATTGACAATACCGACATGGAACGGCGTCACGCCCTCCGGCCAGACGATGCCCTTTTCGTCATGGCTCGCCTCGATAATCGCGCCGACAAGACGCGACACGCCGATGCCGTGGCTGCCCATATGGACTGGCACGCGCTGCCCGTCAGGACCGACAACCGTGGCGCCCATGGGTTCGGAATATTTGGTGCCGAAATAGAATATCTGCCCGACCTCGATGCCTCGCGCGCTGCGGCGGCGCTCCTCCGGGATCTGGTTAAAGACCGCCTCGTCATGGGTTTCGTCGGTGCGGGCGTAACGGCTGGTGAATTCCTCCAGCACGGCCTGACACTGCTCGACGCTGTCATAGTCGATCTCGCGATCACCGAATTTCAGCTCGGTGATCTGGCTGTCATAGAACACTTCCGACTCGCCGGTCTCCGCCAGCACGAGGAATTCATGCGTGTCGTCCCCCCCGATCGGCCCGCTATCGGCCCGCATCGGGATCGCCTGAAGCCCCATGCGCTCATAGGTCCGCAGATAGCTGACCAGATGCCGGTTATAGGCATGCAGCGCGTCTTCGCGGGTCAGGTCGAAATTATAGCCGTCCTTCATCAGGAACTCGCGCCCCCGCATGACGCCGAAACGCGGGCGGACCTCGTCGCGGAATTTCCACTGGATGTGATACAGCGTCAGCGGCAGATCCTTGTAGCTGTTCACATGGGACCGGAAGATGTCGGTAATCATCTCCTCATTGGTCGGACCATACAGCATGTCGCGCTTATGGCGGTCGGTGATGCGCAGCAATTCCTCGCCATAGGCATCGTAGCGCCCGCTTTCACGCCACAGATCCGCCGATTGCAGCGTCGGCATCAGAACCGGGATGTGACCGGCGCGCTGCTGTTCCTCATGGACGATCTGCTCGATCCGGCGCAGCACCTTCTGGCCAAGCGGCAGCCAGGAATAGATCCCCGCTGCCTGCTGCTTGATCATCCCGGCGCGCAGCATCAGCCTGTGGCTGACGATCTGCGCCTCTTTGGGGTCTTCCTTGAGGACGGGCAGAAAATAACGCGACAGACGCATGGGCGGGCCTTCCGTAACGGGTTTCCGCGACGGTTAGCCGATGCCCATGCGCGGGGCAAGGCCCATGCCGCCTGCCCTCAGCCGCCCCGCCCGATCCGGCCCAGATGGGTATGGCTGAAGCCCTCGCCGGTTTTCAGTCCGTATCCCAGCATCCGGTCAAGCCCGGCATGGGCGAACCACAGCGCACCGAGCGCAATCATGAGACTGCTTCCCGAGACGCTCCCCAACATCAGAAGCAGCAGCCCGAACCCGTAGAAATGCAGGATGTTATAAACCGCAGCCCCGACCTTCGGACCCAGCGCATAGCCCGCAAAGCCGATATCCGGGGCGAAGAACAGCAGCAGCAACGCCCACCATGGGAGCCCTGTTCCGATGGCGTTCACCACCCAAAGCCCGGCCAGAAAGATGACCGCGCCTTCGACACGCTGCCAGATCACCACGCCTGTCATCGGGTTCGCTCCTCTATTGTCTGTTTTGCATCCGAATTGCATAACTGCCCTGCCGGATATGCCCGACATCTAGAGGAAAACTGCGGATGCCGAAAAGACCCGAATTCTCTGCAGGTTTCTCGCCTCGGCATGATGTTGCCGTGATCGTCGCATGTGACGCGAATTATCTGCCCTATGCAGCGATCCCCGCTTTGCAGCTTGCCCGGCCGGGGCGCGACTTCGACGTGCTGATCGGCGGGCCGGAGACGCTGGAGCTGCCGCAATTCCTGCGTGACGCCGGGATCGGCCATGTCGCGGCACTGGACGATACGATCATCGATGCGCTGCCGACCGATGCCCGGCGTTCTATCGCGACCTATATGGAGCTGTTTCTCGCCCGCGCGCTGCATGGGGTCTATCGCCGGATCCTCGTCCTCGACAGCGACGTGATCTTTGAGCGCGGCGATCCGGGCAGGCTCCTGCGCGCCGATATGCGGGGTCATGCGGTTGCGGCGGTGCGCGACAACCGGCAATGGCGCAGCCCGAAGCGCCGCGTGGCAGAGTTCCGCAAGCTGAACCGCCCCGCAGCCCCCTATTTCAACGCGGGCGTGGTGATGATCGACACCGAGGGCTGGGCCGGGGCCGGTCTGTCCGCCGAGGCCGCCGATTTCGCGCGCGATCATCTGGTGGGGCTGGGCCGGGATCAGGCGCTGATGAACGGCGTGCTTTATGGCAACTGGGCGGAGATCAGCCCGCTATGGAACTGGCAATTCACCTGGTCCTCGGCGCATCTGATGTCGATGGCCGATCCCTGCCTGATCCATTTCATCGGCCCGCATAAACCGTGGCTGGACAGCGCCGATACCCGCGTGCCGATGCGGCTGCGCAAAGATTACGCCCGCATCCTGCCGGAACATTTCCCCGATGCGCCCCGCGGCACGGCACTGGATCGCCGCCACTGGCCCGCAGGGCGGGAACTGGGAAAATCGCTGTTCAAGCAATGGCGCGCGGTCGGGCCGATGCTGGATTATCTGGGCCGGTTCGCGGATGAATATACATTGCTATAGATGCCATTGACGCTTCGCATCGCTGTCGCGCCAGCGACAGCCACGCGTCCGCCCTCCCCCAGGCGGGCGCGTTGCGCGCCCACCAGGTCGGACGCTCTGTGCTAAGCAGGTTCGGCAGCGACGGCCCAGCTTACTGCCACTTCTCCGAAATCCACCCCGCCGGCAGATAAAAATGCCGCAGATGTTTCGCAACGCTCTCGCGCCGCCCGCCGTTGAATGTGGCTTTCAGATGATCCGCCGGAGAGCGGATCGGGTCTTTCTTCGACCACTGGCCGATCACCGCGTCATCCGGGTTCAGATGCCCGGCGAAGATCACCACTTTCGTCCCCTTCGGCACCCGTGGCGGCTGGATATAGTTCAGCGGAAACGGCGGGATACAGTGCAGCCGGAAATGGCTGACCCAGCCCTTCGGCCAGAACTTCACCCCGCCGGGCGCGTTATGGGTGACGAAGCGCTGCTCATAGCGGTATTTATCGGCGGCAGCCTGCGGGTCGGCCAGAAACGCCTCCTGCATCGGTTTCAGCCGTCCGACCTGCATCCGGTAGATGGAGGTCTGCGCCAACCGCTCGAACGGGGTGTTCGGGTTTTTCGCCGTGATCGTGTCGGAGGGATCGCCATAGTCGAAAAACTCGTCCAGATTGCCGGTCACGATCACATCCAAATCCATGAACAGCACCGTGCCGGTGATATCGCCCAGATCGCCCCAAAGCTGCGATTTCGGCCATTTTCCCGGCGTGTTCTTCGGCATCACGAAATCCGGGTCGGGCAAGGGCCGGGTCTCGACGCCCGGATCAATGCCATCGGTCTGATCCGTGAAACAGATCACCCGGAAAGGCGGAGTGATGTTGCGCGCCACCATGTTATAGAAGCGGTTCACATAGTCGGGCCCGTATTTCGTGCCCCATTTGATGCAGATAATCTGTTTCATGCAGTCATATTGGACATAATATGAGGCCGCGACAAGGACGGTCGGATATTTGCCCGTCCAAACGAAAGAGACGGCCCGAGAGCTGTTGACTCCGCCGCCATCCCGGCTATAAGCGCCGCTTCATTGGTGTTGGTGGCCCCTGCAAGGGGATGCCTGTCGGGGGAAACCCAAAGGACAACGCCCTTTTGAAATTGACAAAAGGAGATCAGCCGTGACCAAACGCACGTCTGCCAAGTATAAAATTGACCGCCGCATGGGCGAAAACATCTGGGGCCGCGCCAAATCCCCGGTCAACCGCCGCGAATACGGCCCCGGCCAGCACGGCCAGCGCCGCAAGGGCAAGCTGTCCGACTTCGGCACCCAGCTCCGCGCCAAGCAGAAGCTGAAGGGCTATTACGGCGACCTGACCGAAAAGCAGTTCCGCCGCATCTATGCCGAAGCTGAACGCGTCAAGGGCGACACCGGCGAAAACCTGATCGGTCTGCTGGAGCGTCGTCTGGACGCCGTCATCTATCGCGCCAAATTCGTGCCGACGATCTTCGCCGCGCGCCAGTTCATCAACCACGGCCATATCGAGGTGAACGGCAAGAAGGTGAACATCGCCTCTTACCGCGTCAAGGAAGGCGACGTGGTCTCGGTCCGCGAACGCTCGCGCCAGCTGGCCCTGGTTCTGGAAGCCGTTCAACTGCCGGAACGTGATGTCCCGGATTATGTCGAGGCGGACCACAACAAGATGACCGCGACCTTCGTGCGCACCCCGGCCCTTGGCGATGTGCCTTACGCGGTGCAGATGGAACCGAACCTCGTGGTCGAATATTACGCGAAGAACTGATCTTCGCCGATCCGCAGAATTCGAAGGCCGCCCATCGGGCGGCCTTTTGCATGGCAGCCCCGTCAGGCTCAGCCCCCGGCCCCGGCGTCCAGAACCCCCAGCAGATAGCGGCGCGGCAGCACCAGCAGATCCGCAGGCGCGCTCCGGCACAGCGCCTTGCGCAGATAGACCCCGTCGATCAGCGCCGCCAGCGTCTCCGCCACCGGCTCCGCCTCCGGCCCAAGCAAGGCGCGCAGATCCACCAGCAGCGTCGAGCGCAGCCGTCGCTGATAGACCGCCAGCAGCCGCGCGGCTTCCGTATCCTGCTGGGCGAGAACGTAGAAATTCAGCCACGCCGCGACCGTATCGTCATCGAAATGCTCCGGGCCGAGACTGGCTTCCAGCACCGCCAGCAGCCGCGCCCGTGACCCCTCTGCCTCAGCCAATGCCTTGCGCACCGCGACGCCATAGCGGCGCAGGATCTCGCGCATGGCGGAAAGGAACATCATGTCCTTGGAGCCGAAATAATGATGCGCCAGTGCCGGGGACATCCCCGCCTCCCGCGCGATTTCGGCGACCGTCACGTCAATCGTGCCGGATCGCGCAATCGTTTGGATTGCGGCGTTGATCAATTCGCTTTTTCGGGTATTCTCCCGCGCACGCTTACGCATCCGCGCACCTCGCGGTCGGTTTAGTGTTTTTTAACCCGGCTTGATTGACTGGTCAATCAATAAAATCAAGGAGAATAAAAATGACCCGTATCGCCGCTTTCCTCGTAACCGCCGCCATCGCCCTGCCCGCCGCCGCGCAGGAGCCCGAGAGCTGCAAGAATATCGTGTTCTCCGATGTCGGCTGGACGGATATCACCGCAACCACGGCGGTCGCGACGACCATCCTCGACAGTCTCGGCTATGAGACCGAGATCAAGGTTCTTTCCGTCCCGGTCAGCTATACGGCCATGTCGACCGGCGATGTCGATGTGTTCCTGGGCAACTGGATGCCGACGATGGAGGCCGATATTGCCCCCTATCGCGATTCCGGCACGGTCGACACGGTGCGCACCAATCTGACCGGCGCGAAATATACGCTGGCCACGAACAAGGCCGGGGCCGATCTCGGCATCACCGATTTCGCCAGCATCGCCCAGCATCAGGAGGCGCTTGACGGCAAGATCTACGGGATCGAGCCGGGCAATGACGGCAACCGCCTGCTGCTGGAGATGGTGGCAGAGGATCAGTTCGGCCTGGGCACGTTCGAGGTGGTGGAATCCTCCGAACAGGGGATGCTGGCACAGGTCGCGCGCGAGGTGCGGGCGGGCAACCCGATCGTCTTCCTCGGCTGGGAGCCGCATCC
Source organism: Paracoccus sp. SCSIO 75233 (assembly GCF_027912675.1). Classification (NCBI taxonomy): domain Bacteria; kingdom Pseudomonadati; phylum Pseudomonadota; class Alphaproteobacteria; order Rhodobacterales; family Paracoccaceae; genus Paracoccus; species Paracoccus sp. SCSIO 75233. The sequence continues at coordinate 1,682,021 of NZ_CP115757.1, forward strand.
GATGAATGCCGAATATGAGCTGACCTATCTCGAAGGCGGCGACGATGTGTTCGGCCCCAATCTCGGCGGGGCGGAGGTACGGACCAATACCCGCGCCGGATATGTCGATGAATGCCCCAATG